>CAZNYC010000040.1:0-30171 GCA_964577175.1 uncultured Anaerolineales bacterium | reverse complement strand
ACACAACAGCGGCCGGGCAAGCCGGCCGGGCCACACAACAGCGGCCGGGCCACACCAACCCCCGCGTGTCCCGGCCGGTTCGGGCCAGGTGCGGCAGCAGGCAGAAGAGCCCTTGTCCATCTCCCGGGGCGTGATAGAATCGGCGGGAGACCCCACCACCGCGAAGCCCGGTGGGTGGCACCGAAGACGTCAGGAGACCTGCGATGCGCACCCCTGCCGGGATCGCCGTCCTGCTGCTGCTTTCCTATGCCATACTCTCTGTGCCGGCCGAACTCTGTCTGCCGGCCGCGGCGTCCGGGGCCGAGCCGGCCGAGGCGGCGCGGAAGATCCTCTCGGCCGCCGGGGTCCGCGGCGGGCTCGTCGTGCACGTCGGCTGCGGCGACGGCCGGCTGACTGCGGCGCTGCGGGCCGGCGACGGGTACCTCGTGCACGGCCTGGCCCGAGACCCGGCGGGCGTGGCCGCTGCAAGGGCGCACCTTCTGGAGCGAAGCCTGTACGGGCCGGTCTCGGTGGACGGGTTCGACGGCACGCATCTGCCGTACGCGGACAACCTCGTCACCCTGCTCGTGGCCGACGACCTGGGCGGCGTGCCCCGTGCCGAGGCGATGCGTGTCCTCGCGCCCGGCGGTGTGGCGATGATCGGCGGCAGGAAGACCGTCAAGCCCCGGCCGGACGCCATCGACGAGTGGACCCACTATCTGCACGGGCCGGACAACAACGCCGTGGCCGAGGATACGGTGGTGGGTCCCCCGCGGCACCTCCAGTGGATCAGCGGGCCGCGCTTTTCCCGGAGCCACGATCACCTGGCCGGCACGAGCGCGATGGTGACCTCCGGCGGCCGGCTCTTCTCGATTGTGGACGAGGGGGCCATCGCGTTCGTGGCGGCGTCGCCGAAGTGGCGGCTGGTGGCCCGGGACGCGTTCAACGGCGTCCGGTTGTGGGACCGCGAGGTCTCGCCGTGGGAGTACCACCTGCGGGACTTCCGGAGCGGTCCGGCGGACCTCGCCCGGCGGCTCGTGGCCGTCGGCGACCGCGTGTACGTGACGCTGGGCTACGGCCGGCCCGTCACGGCGCTGGACGCCGCCACGGGCGAGACCGTCCGCACGTACGCCGGCACGGACGGCGCCCGCGAAATCCTGTATGCCGGCGGGACGCTGTACCTGGTGCTTGGCGAGCCCGACGAGGGCTGGGACGCCGAGAAGGCGAAGGCGATCGTCAGCCAGAAGGATTACCGCCCGCCGTTCGAGCGGTACACGCCGCCGCCCCACCGGCTGCGCGTCATGGCCGTCGAGGCCGAGACCGGCAAGGCCCTGTGGACGTGTGCCGCGGCGTGGGCGCGGGCCCTGCTCCCGTCGACGCTCGCGGTGGACGAGGGACGGGTCTATTTCCAGAACCCCGACGCCGTCGTCTGCCTCGACGCCGCCACCGGGAAACGGGTGTGGAAGGCGGCGCGGCCGGCCCAGCGGCGTCGGCTCGCGTGGTCCACGCCGACGCTGGTGGTCCGCGACGGGGTGGTGTACTCGGCGGACCGCCGGGCGGCGGAGACCGAGGGCGATCTCCTCTGGATGCCGAGCGGCGGGTACCACGAGTACATCCGTGGCGAGGACGCGAAGGGCGAGTTGATCGCCTTCGATGCCGCCACCGGCGAGGAACTGTGGCGGTGTCCCGCCTGGGAGGGGTTCAACGCCCCCGTCGACGTGATGATCGCCGACGGCCTGCTCTGGACCGGCCGGTACGCCTGGGGCGGCGACCCCGGGATGACGGCGGCCCGCGACCCGAAGACGGGGGCGGTCCGCCGGGAGCGGCCGTCGGACCTGGACCTGCTCGGCCGCATCGGCCACGCCCGGTGCCACCGGGCCAAGGCCACGTCGCGGTACCTGGTCCTGGGCCGGCGCGGCATCGAGTTCGTGGACCTGCAGACCGGCCGCATGGTGGCCAACTTCTGGATCCGAGGTGTCTGCCAGTACGGGGTGATGCCGGCCAACGGCCTGGTGTACGTCCCGCCGCATCCGTGCGCCTGTTCGTGGGACGACATGCTCAAGATCGGTTTCTCGGCGGTGGCGCCGCGGCGGGCCGAACCGGCCGCACCCGCGGAAGCCAAGCCGGTGCACGGACCGGCTTACGCTGCAACCGAAAATCGAGAATCGAAAATCAACGATGCTGTCGATTGGCCGACGTACCGTCACGATGCGGCCCGCAGCGGCATCGCGGGCGCCGACGTGCCGCACGCGCTGGAGGTCGCGTGGACGGCAGACCTCGGCGGCGCCCTGACGAGCCCCGTTGCGGCGGGCGGGGTGCTGCTCGTTGCGGCCAGGGACGCCCACCGCGTCCACGCGCTCGACGCCGGCACCGGCGAGGCCCTGTGGACGTTCACGGCGGGCGGACGGATCGATTCGCCGCCGACGATTGCCGACGGCCGGGCGCTCTTCGGCGCCGCCGACGGGTGGGTGACCTGTCTGCGCCTGTCGGACGGGGCGCCGGTCTGGAAGTGGCGGGCCGCCCCGCGCGACCGCCGCATCGTCGTCGACGGGCAACTCGAGTCGCCGTGGCCCGTGCCGGGCAGCGTGCTCGTGCTCGACGGGGCCGCCTACGTTGTCGCCGGGCGGACGACGTACCTGGACGGCGGCATGCGCCTCTGCAAGGTCGACGCCGCCACCGGCCGGACGCTCGATGTCGTGACCCTGCGGGTCGACCCGAAGGAGCGCGACAGCGGGGTGGCCCGGGGCGGGCACCTGCCGGACGTTTTGTCGAGCGACGGCACGTCCGTCTTTCTGCGGAGCGCCCGGTTCGACCTGGACCTCGAGCGGCGGAAGGACACCGTCCCGCACCTGTGGAGCCCCGTGGGGTTTCTGGACGACTCGTGGTTTCACCGGACGTACTGGCAGTACGGCACGTCGATGAAGAACGGTTGGGGCGGATGGCCGAAGGCGGGCCTCAAGGTGCCGGCGGCCCGGCTCCTGGTGACCGACGGGGTCCGTGCCTTCGGCTACGGGCGAAACCAGTACGACATCCCCGGCGCGCACGTGGGGGTCGATGCGGCCGGCGTGTGGGGCCCCATCGGCAAGGGGCTCGGGCGGTGGACGTACTACCGGCTCTTCGGCCGGCGGGAGGGGGCCGCCGACGGCAACCGGGGCGCGGACGGGACCACCTGGAGCCGCCGCGTGCCCGTGCTCGTGCGGGCGATGGTCCTGGCGGGCGATACGTTGTTCGCGGCGGGGGCGCCGGTCGATGTGGATGACGTGCCGCACGACACGCCGGAGGTCGAGCCGCTCGCGCGGGCGCTGGAGTCCCCCCGCCGGGGGCGGCTGCTGGCGGTCTCCGCCGGCGACGGAACGTCCCGGGCGGCGACGGACCTGCCGGGCCCGCCGGCGTTCGACGGCCTGATCGCGGCCCGCGGCCGTCTCTACGTATCGACACTCGACGGTAAACTGGTGTGTCTTGCCGGCAAGCAATAGAGGTGCTCATCCCAAAACCGTGGTGGGCGTGAGGGCCTCGGCCTCGGCTCCCAGCCGGGGGGCGCCCCTGTCGCCCCGGTGCCTCCTGACGCCGGCGCGCTTGACGCGCGGGCCGGCGGGCGGTAGGGTCTTCCACCGCCGGAAGCCACGTGCCGGAATGCGCTGGGGAGCGCTTCCGGTGCGGCCCTGTGAGCACGGACGCCCCCGGAGCCCCGTATGGTGAAGCGTGCCGACGTCCGGCGCCGCCTCCGCGAGCGGTCCGACGTGCCCGTCCTCATTCTGGGGGGCGGGGTGAACGGGTGCGGCCTGCTGCGGGAACTCGGCCTCCAGGGCGTGGATGCCCTCCTGGTGGACAAGGCCGACTTCGTCGCCGGGGCGAGCAGCAAGTCGTCGCGGATGATCCACGGCGGTCTGCGGTACCTGGAGCATCGCGAGTTCCGCCTGGTCCGCGAGTCGCTCCTGGAGCGGAACCGCCTGCTCGCCACGGCCGCCCACTACGTCGCGCCGCTGCAGACGACCATCCCGCTCTTCTCCTGGCTGGGCGGGCTGGTCCGGTCGAGCCTCATCTTCCTGGGCGTGCCCGTCCGGCCGGGGGGACGCGGCGCGCTCATCACGAAACTCGGCCTCACGTTCTACGATTTCGTGACGCGCAATCGGCGGATGACGCCGCGGCACTTTTTCACGTCGCGCGAGGAGACGCTGCGCGGGCTCCCGGCCCTGGCGCCGCAGATCGTGGCGGCCGCTAACTACTACGACGCGCAGATCTCGCAGGCCGAGCGGTTGTGTATCGAGATGCTTCGCGACGCCCGAGCCGCCCACCCCGCCTGCATGGCCGTCAACTACGTTGGGGCGGAGGGCCTCGACGACGGCGCCGTCGTCCTCCGCGACGCCGGGACGGGCGAGGAGACCCGCCTCCGGCCGCAGGTCGTCGTCAACGCCACGGGCGCGTGGGTGGACCGCACGAACGCCGCCCTCGGCCTGGAGACGACACTCATCGGCGGCACGAAGGGGTCGCACCTGGTCCTGGACCATCCGCCGCTGCACGCCATGCTCGCCGGCCGCATGGTCTACTACCAGCACACGGACGGCCGGGTGTGTATCGTGTTCCCGTTCGAGGACAAGGTGCTGATGGGGTCGACGGACATCCGGGTGGACGACCCCGACGCCGCCCGCTGCGATGCGGGCGAAATCGCGTACATGCTGACGACGCTGCGCGGCATCTTCCCGGGCGTGGACATCCGGCCCGAGCAGATCGTGTACGCCTTTTGCGGCGTGCGGCCGCTGCCCGCCACGGGCGAAGGGGTGACGGCCAACATCAGCCGCGGACACAGCCTGCGGGTGCTGGAGGCCGAGGGCGAGCGGCCGTTTCCCGTGCTCTGCCTCATCGGCGGCAAGTGGACGACGTTCCGCGCCTTCGCCGAGGAGGTGGCCGACGCCGTGCTCGCACGCCTGGGTGCCGAGCGGCGGTGTTCGACCGCAGCGACGCCCATCGGCGGGGGGCGCGGCTGTCCGCAGGGCGAGGAGGAGCAGCAGGCGTGGATCGATCGCGTGGCCGGGGCGGCCGGGCTCGACCCGGGTCGCGTCGCCGCGCTGCTTTCGCGTTACGGCACGGCGGCGGAGGCGTACGCGCGGGGGGCGGACGCCGAGGACGAGACGCCGCTGGCCTCGCTGCCGGCGTACACGGTCGGCGAGGTCCGCCGCATCGCCGCCGAGGAGCAGGTGGTCCACCTGGAGGACCTCGTGTGCCGGCGGAGCACGATCGCGCTCGCCGGCGGCGCGCGGCGTACGCCGCTCGAGGAACTCGCCGGCGTCGTGGGTGGGGCGCTCGGGTGGGACGATGCCCGGCAGGCGAAGGAGGTTGAACGCGCGCTGGCCGAGACGGCTGTGCCGGAAACGTGAAGCCGGGTGCGCTGAACGCGCCATGTGCCACGGCCGGCCTTGTCCGGCCGTACGCGCTGCGCCGCGGGTGCGGAGACCCGCCGCGCTGCGCCGCGGGAAGGCCCGGCGCCTAGCGGAGGAGGCGCTGCCGCTCGCGCCCCAGGGCGTCGGCGGCGAGCATGGCGTCGACGATTCCCTCGGCCGTCACCTCGAACGCGTGATTCGCACAGAGCGACCCGTCGCCGGCGCACGCCTCGCCGACGGGCATGAGCCGCTCGCGCCCCACGCCCTCCAGGTTCAACGCCGCCAGCGTCACCGGCAACCCGACGGCGATGCACCAATCGAGGATGGCGTGCACCTCGTCGGCCGGCACGTCCGGGTCCAGGCACAACTGGCTCGCCACGCCGAACGCCACCTTCTCGCCGTGCATCAGGCCGTGGCACTCCGGCACGCCGGTCAGGAGGTTGCCGATCATGTGGGCGGTCGCCAGCCCGCCGCTCTCGAACCCGAGGCCGGAGAGCAGGACGTTCGCCTCGACGATCCGCTCCAGGGCGGGCGTGACGATGCCGGCCTCGGCGGCCCGTTTCGCCTCCGTGCCCCATGCCATGAGCGTGTCGAAGCAGAGGCGGGCAATGGCCACGGCTGCCTCCGTCGGCACGCCGCCCGCGAGGTTCGGCGCCCGCGTCCGCATGGCGGCCTGCGTCTCGACCCACGTGGAAAGGGCGTCGCCCATGCCGGCCACCAGCGTCCGGACGGGCGCCCCGGCGATGACCTGCGTATCGACGAGGACGAGGTCGGGGTTCGCCGGCCAGCAGTCGAAGCCCAGGAAGTCGCCGTCCTCGCTGTACCAGACGGAGGCGGCGCTGGTGGGCGAATCGTTCGACGCGATCGTCGGACAGGTGACGATGCGTCGCTCGGTCGCCACGGCGGCCCCCTTGGCGGTGTCGAGGCATTTGCCGCCGCCGATGCCGACGACCACGTCGGCGTCTTTCTCTCGGACGATGCCGGCCACGCGGTCGGCCTCGGCGTGGGTGGTTTCGCCGGCGAAGGCGACGTCGGCCCAGTCGAGGTCGGCCGCCGCCAGGCTCGCCGCCACCGTGTCGCCGACGATGCCCTTGACCACATCGTCCCACAGGACCAGGGGGCGCTTGCCGAGGGGTGCGAGGTGCTCGCCGATCTCGCCGAGGACGCCTCGGCCCTGCACGTACCGGCGGGGTGCAATGAGGATGGATGTCATGAGTCGGATTCTCCTGTCGTCTGGGCGGCCACCGAAGGTTCGGTCGGTGCGCTGCGCGGCATGGCGTTGCCTTTCGCCAGAACGCACACGCCGATGATCAGGACGGCAATGCCCACCACAATCCAGTGAATGCTCTGCCGGCTCGCGCCTTTCCACTCGCCGGTCCGGAACCCGTGCACGTTGCCTACGATGATCGCCAGCGACATGAACGCCGCGTACCCGACGGAGACGCCGAGGTCGCCCAGGTTGGCGGCCCCGAGCCCCCAGAACAGAATCGCCCCATCATGGAGAAGGGCCATCACCAGGGCAAGGCCCAGCAGGCGAGCGATCCCGACGTCGCCAAATCGCCGCCACGTCCCTTTCCGAACGAGCAGCGCCGCGCAGTAGGCACACGAGGAGACGGCTCCGCCCCAGAGGACCAAGGCCGTTACAACGAACGTCGATCGCCACACGGGGTTGCCAAAGTCGTTCTGCGACACGGCCATCGCCTCTCCGCCGTAACTGAAGGCAATGGCGTAGCAGGCGCAGAGGAGGCCGGAAAGAAAGGCCACCGCCAGGCCGATGGCCATCTTCGGCTTCGGGGGCGCGCCGTCGGCCTCGGCCGGCGTCACGCCCTTGAGGCTGCGGTCGCGGAGTATGCCGGCCCGGCCCGATACAACCACCCCCAGCAGGCACACCGCCACCCCGGCCATGACCACGTACCCGCGGGCGGTCAGCATCTGGTCGGCATTGTGCAGGGCCATCGGCACCATCGAACCGCAGGCAATCTGCGCGCCGTAGTTGATCGCATACGCCAGCGACAGACCGATGAACCCGAAACTCATGCCCAGCGTCATGGACCCCAGACCCCACAGCAGGCCGAAGACCAGCACGGGCAAGACGGCTGCCAGTCCCGCGGCGGTCACCGTCGGGAACAGCCCCTTGACCGACAGCGGGCCCAGCGTCAGTGGAATCAGGACCGTGACGAACAGGAAGAACGGCCCCCAAAGGACCTCCCACGGCGTGTCCTTGCGGACGAACTTGCTCGGCAACCCGAACGATCCGCCGCAGGCAGCCCCCAACACCACGAACAGGAATCCCAGCCAAAGGGTCATTGCACGGGCCTCCTTCCGTCTGTCACGGCGCGTCGAGCCGCGGGCTCAGGCTCGCATGAATCTCCTTCAGCGCCGGATACAGCCCCTCGTACACGGGGTACCGCTCGGCGTAGACGGCGGTGGCGTCGGGGTCGGGTTCGACCACGCGGCCGGACCGGCACACGCGGTCGAAGGCGTCCTGCTCGTCGCGGTACAGGCCGACACCGATGCCCGCCAGGATGGCCGCCCCGAGCGGCGTGGCCTCTTCCAGGGCGGGCACCTCGATGGGCATGCCGGCCATGTCGGCCTTGATCTGCATGGCCAGCCGGTTCCGCGTGCCGCCGCCGACGGCCACGAGGCGGTCGGCCTTCAGGCCGAAGGACGCCTCCAGCCCGCGCAGGATCTGGAGGAACTGGTACCCGAGGCCCTCGACGAGCGCCCGGACCATGTCGCCCTTCGTCGTGACGGTCCGCAGGCCCACGAACGCGCCCATCGAGTCCGCATCGACGATGGGGAAACTGGAGCCGGACATGTGCGGCAGGAAGAGGACGCCGCGGGCGCCCGGCGGCGACGCCTCGGCCGGCTGCATCAGGAGGTCCCACTGTGAGGCGTCCGCGCCCTCGGCCTGCCGCCGTTCCTCCGCCCCGTACCGGTCGCGGAACCATTCGAGCATCTCGCCGGCGACGGCCGAGCCCATGACCGCCCACGTGTCGCGGGCGACGTGGGAATCGACCCACGCGCCCATCGCGGCGGCCTCGGGTGTGAGGACGGGCTCGGGGAGGGCGGCCACGACGATGTCCCACGTGCCGAGGACGCTGAGGACGACGCCCGGCCGGAACGCCCCCGCCGGCAGCGCCCCGCACAGGAAGTCGTGCCCGCCGAGGACGACGGGCGTGCCCTCGGGCAGCCCCGTCCGCTCGGCCGCGGCCGCGTGCACCTCGCCGATGACCGTGCCGCTCGGGTGCGGGTCGCACAGCAGGCGGCCGTCGATGCCGGAGGCCTCGAGCAGTTCGTCGGACCACGCCCGGCGGCGCTGGTCGAAGAGGAGGGTGTTCGAGGCCATCGAGTAGTCCGTCGCGAAGACGCCCGACAGGCGGTACGTGACGAAGTCCTCGATGAGCACCCACTTGTGGGCGCGGGCAAGGACGTCCGGCTCGTGGGCCTGCATCCACAGGATCCGCAGCGCCGAGTTGATCGGCCACACGGGGTTGCCCGTGAGGGCGAACTGGCGCTCGGCCCCGATGTGCTCCAGCCACCACTGCTGCTGCGGCCGGGTGCGCGGGCAGTGCCAACTGATGAACGGGTACAGGCACGTGCCGGCCTCGTCCATCGGCACGCCGTCCATGCCCATGCCGGTGACGGCGACGGCGCGGATGGCGGTGGGGTCGTCGAGGTCGGCGAGGGCGTCGCGGAGGGCGTCGGCCGTCCCGCCCCAGATCTGCTCGGGGTCCCAGACGGTCCAGTCGGGATGGGCCGGGTCCGGGTGGGACCGTTCGGTGGGTCGGGCGGCCTGGGCGACGGCGTTGCCGTCGAGGTCGTAGACGACCGCCTTCAGGCTCGTGGAGCCGAGGTCGATGCCGATGAGGTAATCCATCGCGGCCTCCTGCACAAATGCCATGTGCCACGGCCGGTCTTGCCCGGCCGTGCGCTGAACGCGCCATGTGCCACGGCCGGCCCCGTCACACGAAGGCTTCGCCCGCGCCGGCCCCTTCCCATTCATCCAGCGCCAGCGGGTAGCCGCCGAACATCCGGACGGCGTTCCACATGGCGAGGTAGTTGCCCGGCCGGACGGACGAGTGGATGCTGTTGGAGGAGGAGAGGATGAGCCCGCCGCCGGCGCCGGCCTTGCGGATGACGTCCTTCGTCTCCTCCACCACGTCGCGTTCCGAACCGGTGACGAGCGTGGCGGCACAGTTGACGTTGCCCTTCAGGGCGATGCGGTCACCGTAGGCCGCCTTCATCTCGCCGATGTCCAGGCCGCCCATCGGGTCGATCGGGTCCAGGCAGTCGACGCCGGCCTCCAGGATCATCTCGAGCAGCGGCCGGATGTCGCCGTCGGAGTGCTTGATGACGGGCAGGCCCACGTCGCGGAAGGCGCCCATCACGCGTTTGAGGCCGGGCAGGAAGAACTCGTGGAACATCGCGGGGGAGCAGAACGGCCCGGCGGCGGCGGCGTAATCGTCGCCCGTGAAGACGAAGTCCACGCCGCGGCGGGCGACCTCTTCCGCCATTGCCACGTTCGCCTCGACCGAGATATCGACCAGCCCGCGCACGAGGTCCGGCTCGTCCACCGTCGCCGTCATCAGCCGAGAGAACCCCGCCAGGTACCGCGGAATCGAGAACACGTCGTTCAGGTGGACGCCGACGGCCCGGTCGTCCTTGTACCGCGCGACGGTCCGCTCGACGGAGGCGTACCGGCCGGGGGCGCGGGGGTCGGGCGGCTCGTACCGGCGGAGGGCCTCGAGCGTCTGGACGGGGTGCTCGACGGCGACCGAATGCTCCTCGCCGGAGTCCTTCATCACCATGCCCCACTCGCTGCGATGGAGGCCGGGGCCGATCTCCTCCTTGGCGAAGTCGGGGGCCGTGAGGATGGCGTCCAGGGCCATCCGGACGGTAAACTCCTCCATCGTGCTGCCGGGGCAGATGGCGTCGCGGACGCGGCGGTCGATGATCCACTCGAAGTGCGGGATGCGGTCGGGCTGCTCGCGCGCCAGGACACAGCGGACGCGTTCGGCGCCGGTCATGGGGCTCATGGTGGTCTCGCTCCGCCGGGGTTCCCGTCCACGTATACACGGGCGGGCGGCGGGCGTCAAACAATCGCGGCCGGTATTCCCTCTGTTCGGGCGGGAGAGGGCAAGGGAGAGGGCAAGGGTGAGGGGGGGGATAATAACTTCCCCGCGCCGTTTCGGAGCCCCCGGCCGGGCAAGGCCGGCCGGGGCACGTTCCCCCTGTCCCTGCCACGCGACGATTCGCCCGCAAAACCGTTGCACGGCCGGCCGCGGGCGCGTACGCTGGAGCCTTGCCGACACGAGCGCCCCCCGCAGGGGCGCGGAACCCGACCGCCAAGGAGCCGACCATGACCATGACCGCCCTCGTCCTTCGCCGCACCGCCGTCTGCCTCGCCGTCTTCGGTCTCACGGCCGTTCTGCCGATCGCCGGGGGCTGTGCCCCCGCCGCGCAGAGCCACCGGCCGGACCTGCTCGTCTCGCTGCCGCGGCACATCAACGTGCCGGACGGCTTGGCGCCGGACGGCCGGGGCAACGTCATCGTGGCCAGCCCGAACTTCGTGGACCAGCGGTTCCCCGGCGTCCTGTTCAAGATCACGCCCGACAACGACTACGATCTCTGGTTCACCATGCCCATCCACCCGGAAACGAAGCGCTGCGGGCCGATGGGCCTGGAGTTCGGCCCCGACGGTCACCTCTACGTGGCCGACAACCAGTACTTCTGGAACACGGACTGCGCCTCGCGTCTCATCCGCGTGCGGATGGAGGACGGCCGACCGGTGGACGCGGAGCCCGTGGTCGAGGGCTTCAAACTCGCCAACGCCGTCCGGTGGAAGGGCGATTACGTCTACGTCAGCGACACCTTCTTCGACCTGCCGGACGCGCCGGGTAAGAGCGGCGTGTACCGCTTCCACATCGACGAGTTCACGGACGGGCCGGTGCAACTCAACGCCCCCGGCCAGAAGGACCCGCACCGCATCGCCACGTTCACCACGAAGCCGAACGAACGCGAGGACCTCGCCGGCGCCGACGGTCTCGCCTTCGACGGCGAGGGGAACCTGTACTGCAGCCTCTTCGGCAACGGCGAGGTGTACAAGATCACGTTCAACGCCGACGGCAGCGTGGCGTCGAACGAACTGTTCGTCCGCGACCCGCGGTGCCCGTGCGGCGACGGCATGTGTTACGACGCGAAGGCCGACGTGCTCACCATCGCCGATTCGCAGAACAACGCCATCCACATCATCCACCTGGACGGCCGGCTGGAAACCCTGTGGGAGAACGATGACGCCGACGGCTCCACCGGCCTCCTCGACCAGCCGTGCGAGCCGTGCGTCCGCGGCGACGACCTCTTGATCTCGAACTTCGACGGCGAGTTCCCCGGCCTGAAGAACAAGAAGGCCGACGCGCACCGGACGATGTCCGTCATCCATCTCGATCGGTAGCGCGACGGCCGCCGGCAAGGGTCGGCGCACCCGGTCGGCGACCGGCGGCCCCAGCAGGGAGACCGTCACCTTGAGCGTGGACCTCCGCCAGGCCGTGACCCTGGTCACGGGCGCCGCGGGCGCCATCGGCAAGGGCATCGCGCGGGACTTCTGTCGCCTTGGCGCCAGGGTGTTCGTGACCGACCTCGAGGCCGGCGCCGTGGAGGCCGCCGTCGGCGACCTGGCCGGCGACGGCGCCTGCCGGGGCCTTGCGGCCGACGTGACCGACGAGGCCCAGGTCCGCCGCGTGGTCGAGGCCGCCGGCGAGGCCTTCGGCGGGCGGGTCGACGTCCTCGTCAACGTGGCCGGCGTCGTGGCCCAGGGGCAAGTGGAGACCATTGCCGAGGACGAGTGGGACCGCGTCTTCGCCGTCAACTGCAAGGGGTCGTTCTTCTTCATCAAGCACGTCGTGCCGCGTATGAAAGCGGCCGGCGGGGGCAGGATCATCAACTTCTCGTCGAAGTCCGGCAAGACGGGGTCGGCCCTCATGGCGCATTACTCCGCCGCCAAGGCCGCCGTCATCGGCATGACCCAGGCCCTGGCGCACGAACTGGCCGGCGACGGCATCACCGTCAACTGCCTGTGCCCGGGCATCGTGGTGGAGACGGGGGTGTGGGAGAAGGTCTCGGCGGGGTACGTCGCGACCCTGGGCCTCTCGCGCGAGGAGGTCATCCGGCGGTTCACCGCGAAGGTGCCCCTGGGCCGCCTGGCTACCGTGGCGGACGTGGTGGCGGTCACCCGCTTTCTCGCCTCGCCGGGGGCGGACTACATGACCGGCCAGGCCGTCAACGTGACCGGCGGGCGCGAGATGCACTGATCGCCGTTTCCGCGCGGCGGACTTCCTGACCTGCCGCGCGACGACCGCGGTGGTTCGTTGTAACCGCCGGGCTCCAAGGCAGGGCGGGAGAGCGCGAATGGACCTGTATCTGGCGGACAAGGTGGCCGTCGTCACGGGGGGCTCGCGCGGCTTGGGCAAGGCGATCTGCCACTCGCTGGCCGCCGAGGGCGCCCGCGTGGCCGTCAACTACGTCCGCTCGGCCGAGAAGGCCCGGGCGGTGGCCGACGCCATTGCGGAGGCCGGCGGCACGGCCGCGCCCTTCCAGGCCGACGTGGCCGACGAGGCGGCCGTCACGGACCTCTTCGACCGGGTCCGGGCGGCGCTGGGCCCGGTGGACGTCCTCGTGAACAACGCCGCCTACTGCCCCGTGGTGCCGACGGCCGAGATATCCGAGGAGGAATGGAACCGGGCGTTCCAGGTGAACGTGACGGGCACGTTCCTGGCGAGCCGGGAACTCGTCCGCCGGCTCCGGGCCGAGGAACGGCCCGGGCGGATCGTCAACATCTCGTCGCAGGCGGCGTTCCGGGGGTCGCGGTCCGGCAAGAGCGCCTACGACGCCAGCAAGGGCGCCATCGTCGCGTTTACGGTGTCGCTGGCGCGCGAGATGGCGCCGCACGGGATCGCGGTCAACGGCGTGGCCCCGGGCCTGATGTATACCGAGATGGTGGCGCCGTACGTGGACGCGGCGCCGGAGCGGTTCGCCGCCCGCCTTCCCATCGGCCGGCTCGGCCGGACGGAGGAAGTGGCCGACGTCGTCACGTTCCTCGCGAGCCCTCGGGCCGGTTTCATGACCGGCGCCACGGTGGACGTGAGCGGCGGCATGCTGATGCGGTAGGAGCCCACCATGCAGCCGCTCAAAATGGAGCCGGTGTTCCACGAGCGCGTGTGGGGCGGGCGGCGCCTGGCCGAGGTGTTCGGCAAGCCGCTGCCTCCGGGCCGGCCCATCGGTGAATCGTGGGAACTGGCGGACCATCCCCACGGTCGCAGCCGCGTCGCCGGCGGGCGCCGCGCGGGCCGGACCCTCCGGGACCTCCTTCGCGAGGACGCGGCGGCCATCCTCGGCGGCGCGGCCCCGGTGTCCGGACCGGCCGGGCCGTTTCCGCTCATGGTCAAGTTCATCGACGCCGCCGACCGCCTGAGCGTCCAGGTGCACCCGTCGGGCGACGCCCAGGCGGACGGGGCAGGGGAGGTGGCCGGCAAGACCGAGTGCTGGGTCGTCCTCCACGCCGAACCGGGCGCGTGGGTCGTGGAGGGCCTCGTGCCCGGCACGCCGGTCGCCGCCCTGGAAACGGCGATCGCCGGGGGCGGTCTGGCGGACCTGCTGCACGTGCGCCCGGTGGCGGCGGGGGACTTCGTGTGGGTGCCCGCCGGCCTGCTCCATGCCATCGGGCCGGGCGTCTTTCTGGCCGAGGTCCAGCAGACCTCCGACGTGACGTACCGCGTGTATGACTGGGACCGCGTCGGGCTCGACGGCCGGCCCCGGCCGCTGCACGTGCGGGAGGCGCTGGCGGCCGTGCGTCCGGCGGACGACCTGCCGCCCTCGGGCGGGCGGGGTGTCGTCCAGGCGGAGGAGGGCCGGACGGTCGAGAGTCTCGTGGCCTGCCACGCGTTTACCCTGGCCCGTGTGCGCCTGGAAGGCGGGGTGTGGTCGGCGTCCACGGACGGGGCGTGGGCGACCGTCGTCGCGACGGACGGTGCCGGCCGCCTCGCCACCGACGACGGCGACATTCCCTTGCAGGCCGGCGAAACGGTGCTGGTGCCGGCGTCGGCGGCGTGGTACAGTCTCGACGCCCCGGCGGGGCTGACGGCGCTCGTCGCGGCGCCGCCGGGCAAAGGCCCGGCCGTTTAACGCTACAACGCTAAGTCGGCGTTTTGCGCGTTGGGTCTGGCGTACCCACCGCGCTCAAAACGCCCTTTTCAGGGCGGCGCGGTGGGTGCGGAGACCCGCCGCGCACGAGTCAGCGTTGTAGTGTTAAGACCGCCAGGGGCGCCGCCAGGACCAAGGCCGTGGCCGTCAGCAGCCGCGTGCCACGGATTGCTCGCCATGCGTGTCTCCCGGTGCGGCGCACGGTTTGACAAGCAAACCGCGGCACCTCCGTTGCGACATGGGTTTTGGCGGCCTCAAGGATACATGGACCGAGATGCAAAGGAGGATGCGACCTGATGCCCCCGACGCCCGTCCGGATTCTCAACGTGGTCGGCGCCCGTCCGAATTTCATGAAGATCGCCCCGCTGATGCGGGTCCTGGGCGACCGCGACGCCGCCCATCCCATCCTCGTCCACACGGGCCAGCATTACGACGAGCGGATGAGCCACCTCTTCTTCGAACAGTTGGGCATCCCCCGGCCGGACGTGAACCTGGAGGTGGGCTCCGGCAGCCACGCCGTCCAGACGGCCGAGATCATGAAACGCTTCGAGCCCGTCGTCTGCGAGCAGCAGCCGGACGCCGTGGTCGTCGTGGGCGACGTGAACTCCACGATCGCGTGCGCGCTGGTGGCGGCCAAACTGCACGTGCCGACGGCCCACGTGGAGGCGGGGCTCCGCAGTTTCGACCGGGCGATGCCCGAGGAGATCAACCGCGTCCTGACCGACGCGATCGGCGATCTTCTTTTCGTCAGCGAGCCGAGCGGCCTGGCGAACCTCGAGGCCGAGGGCGTGCCCGCCGAGAAGATCCACTTCGTCGGCAACGTGATGATCGATACGCTGCTGGCGAGCCTCGAGAAGGCACGTTCCAGCCCCGTCCTGGACGACCTGGGCTTGGCGCCCAAGGGCTACGCGGCCATGACGCTGCACCGGCCGAGCAACGTGGATGACCGGGAGACGTTCGGCCGGGTGTTCGGGGCCGTCCGGGAGATCGCCGGCGAGATGCCGGTCGTCTTCCCGGCCCATCCGCGGACGCGCAAAAACATGGAGCAGTTCGGGTACTTCGATGAGTCAGGCGGCGGGCTGGGCGGCGTGCGGATCGTCGAACCGCTCGGGTACCTCGATTTCCTCCGACTCATGGCCGAGGCGCGCGTCGTCCTGACCGATTCCGGCGGCATCCAGGAGGAGACCACCATCCTCAAGGTGCCGTGCCTCACCCTGCGCGAGGGGACCGAGCGGCCGGTCACCGTCGACGTGGGATGCAACCGCATCGTCGGGACCGATCCCGAGCGGATCCGGTCGGCGTTCCGCGAGGTGATGGCGACGGAGGGCTTCACCTGCCCCGCCCCGGAGAAGTGGGACGGCCACGCGGCCGAACGCATCGCCGACGTGCTGATCCAGCGGTTGGGGGGGTGAGGCTGAACGCCGCCCGGCGGCGCTGCCGGGCCGCCGCGCCCCAGCACGGATGTGCCACGGCGCCCCTTGCCCCGCCGTGCGCCTCGCCCGCCGAAACGCACGGCCGGACAAGACCGGCCGTGGGACGTTGCGGGTCGGAAACCCGCCCTACACGACCTCGGCCGGTTGGCCCCACGTCTCGCCGAAGACCCAGTCCGAGAGCGGCCGGCGCTCGCGCGGGGCGCGTTCCTTTTCCGCCAGGTCGTCCGGCAGGGTGTCCGCCTCGCCGGGGTAGCCGAGGGCGACGGCGGCCATCGGCTCGTGGTCCTCGGGGATGCCGAAGGCCGCGTGGGCCTTCTTGCGGCTGAAGCCGGCCATCGCGTGGGCCGCCAGGCCGAGCGCCCGGGCCTGGAGCATCAGGTTCATCGTGGCCAGGCCCACGTCGTGCCGGGCGTGGCGGTTGGGCCGGCCGCCTGAGTCGAACGTCGGCTTGGCGACGCTGATCGCGAGGACCGGGGCCGCCCCCGCCCACCGCTGGTTCTGCTCGACGAGGCACTCGAAGACGCGGGCGTGCGTCTCGCCCTCGCCGCGGCGGCCCACGATGACGTACCACGGCTGCTCGTTGTAGCAGGAGGGCGCCCAGCGTGCGGCCTCCAGGCAGGTGCGGACCTTCTCGGGTTCCACGTCGCGGTCGGCGAAGGCCCGCGGGCTCCAGCGCTCGGCGATGAGGGAATGGATGGTCGGGCCGGGGTCGAGGCGCTGCTGGCTCATCGTTCGTCTCCTCTCGATTGCGTGCGGGCGTCTGTGCGCCCATTATGACACCTCGCCGCCTGTGAGAAAAGGTTCCGGACCTGCTTCTGGCTCGTGGCGTCCTGCCCTGCGTCCGTTTTTCGTGGACAGGGTGCGCGGCGGCTCTCTATAATCACGCGCGAGGCGAGCCAGTCTATCGACGATACGCTCGAGGACGCCCGTGAACACGAGGCCCCGCACTCAAGGTTGCACGGCCGGCTGTCGAGGTGGTCGCAATGTCTGCGATGTTCGCCATCCTGGCGAGGAAACCGGCGCCCGGCAAGGTCAAACCCGGCCTGGCGGAGGTGCTCGGTGCGCCGTCGGCGGCCAAGGTGTACCGTAGTTGCATCATGGACCTGTGCGAGCGGTTCGCCCAATTGTCCGTGCCGCAGCGCGTCCTCGCCTACGCCCCCCGCGGGGCGCGGAAGGCGGTCAGCCTGCTGGCGTCGCGGCACTGGCGGCTGATGCTCCAGGAAGGCGCGACGCCCGGCCAGACGCTGGCGGCGCTGTTCGAGCACGCCTGGCAGCGCGGGTGCCATCGGGCGGTCGTCCTCCTGTCGGATTGCCCCACCGTGCCGGGCGGGTTTGTCATCGACGCCTTCGACCGCCTCCTCATCGACGACGTCGTCCTCGGCCCGACGACCGACGGCGGGGTGTACCTGGTGGGGATGAGCCTGGAGCGGCCGGAACTGTTCATGGGGCTCGACTGGGAGGGCCCCGGCGTCTTCGACGCCCTCGTCGAGCGGGTCGACGCCTTCGGCCTCATCCTCGGCCTCGTGCCGCACTGGTACGAGGTCCAGGACCGGGCCGGCCTGGACCGTCTGGCCAGCCATCTGCGTGCCCTGGCGCTGGTGGGCGACGACGAACTGCCCCGCCGCACCCAGACGCTGCTCCAGCGGCTGCGCCTGGCCAAGGGCGAGTAAGGGCTGCGCGGTGGGCAGTCTTGCCCACCGCGGCGACAGATAGGCTCAAGGCCGGCGCGGCGGGCAGGACTGCCCGCCGCGCTCGCACGCAGCAGTGTCATGCTGAGCGAAGCGAAGCATCTCGCCGTGCGAGTGGTGGTGCCGGGTCTCTCGCGGCGAGATCCTTCGGCCCCAAAGGGGCCTCAGGATGACACCAAAGAGAGGGCGCGGCTTCTGGGTTGAACCAGACATCCGGAGACCTGCCATGACGTCCGATTTCGACCAGGAGGTCCGCAAGTCCACCATCCTCGTGGCCGACGACACCGAGCAGAACGTCGAACTCCTCCAGGCGTACCTCGACGACCTGGGGTGCCGGACGCTGGCGGCCTACGACGGCCAGGAAACGCTCGACACGGTCGCCGAGGAGAAGGTCGACCTGCTCCTCCTGGACATCATGATGCCCAAGGTCTCGGGATACGAGGTGTGCAAGAAGTTGAAGGAGAACCCGGAGACCGCGTCGATTCCCATCTGCATGGTGACCGCCCTGAAGGAGGAGGGCGACATCGAGCGGGCCGTCGAGGCCGGCACCGACGACTTCATCTCGAAGCCCGTCAACCGGTGGGAACTCCTGACCCGCGTCCGCAGCCTCCTGCGCGTCCGCCACCTCCAGAACGAACTGGAACGGGTCCTGGCGTACCAGGAGGAGGTGGACGAGGCCGACGAGGGGCGGGCCGAGGACGCCGACGCCGAGGCCTGACGGCTCCACGCCATACCCTCGCCCCCGGTGGCAGAGGGGTAAGGATAGCGCGGCGGGTCTCCGTACCCGCCTCGCGAAAACAAGCGCGGTTCGTTACGCGGCGGGTGCGGAGACCCGCCGCGCACGAAGGTCCTCCAAACCTCGACTTGCCCGGGTGACATCCCCATGCCAACCCCCACGCCGTCCGACGCCGTCCACGAGTTCATCGAGTCGCGTCACGAGGACCTTAAGCGGTACCTCTCGGACCTCATCCGCGCCCGGACCGTCAACCCGCCCGGCGACGAGCACCGGGCGGCCCCGGTGTTGACGGAGTTCTGCGACGCGCGCGGCATCCCGTACGAGACGTTCGAGAAGGCGCCCGGCCGGACGAACGTCGTGGCCCGCATCGGCGCCGGCCGGCCGCGCGTGCTCGTCGCGTGCCACTTCGACGTCGTGCCCGCCGGCGACGGATGGCAGACGGACCCGTTCGAGCCGGTCGAGCGCGACGGCCGCCTCGTCGGCCGCGGGGCCAAGGACAACAAGGGGCCGCTGGCCGCCCTCATGGTGGCCGCCGATTACCTGAAGGCCCACGAGGCGGACCTGGCGGGCTCGTTTCTGCTGGTGGGCTGCGCCGACGAGGAGGCCGGCTCGCCCCTCGGCATGATCTACCTCTTGGAGGAGTGCGGCCTGGAGGCCGACCTGGCCATCGTCCCGGACGCCGGTCACGAGATGCGGCAGATTGACGTCGGCGAGAAGGGGGCGCTGTTCGTCAAGGTCCGGGCCGACGGGCGGCAGGCGCACGGTTCCGTGCCGGAGCAGGGGGCGAGCGCGCTCTGGCCGATGCTCGATTTCCTCGCGAGAATCCGCCAGTGGCGGCCGCCCGTGCCGGAGAACGGCCCCGGGACGGACCTCTTCACGCCGCCCACGCTCAACGTCGGCTCCATCCACGCGGGGACGGTGGCGAACATCGTGCCCGGCCGGTGCGAGGCCCAGGTCGACACGCGATACCTGCCCGGCACCGACGGGGCGGACCTCGTGGCCCATCTGCGGTCGGTCCTGGCCGACGTCGAGGCCGGGGCGCCCGGCGTCACGATGGCCCTGGAGGTCCTCGCGGACCAGCCGCCCACGCTCGTCCGGAACGGCGGCGGCCTCGTCGAGGCCGTCGAGCGGCACACCGAGGCCGTGACGGGCCGGCGGCCGGAGCGCATCGGCCAGTCCGGGGCGACGGTCGCGAAGTTCCTCATCCTGCACGGCATCCCGGCGATCGGGTTCTCGTGCGGGCCGGAGGGCGTCGAACACGTGGCCGACGAGTGGATCGACTTAGACGACGTCGCCCGCTTCGCGGAGGTCATGACGCGGGTGGTTTTCGACCTCGCGGGGCCCGGCGCGACGCACGAGCCATAAGCAGCGAAAGGTCTTCCATGACGCACCGAACGTATCTCGTGGCCCTGTTGGGCGCCGCACTTCTGCTAACCGCCGCCGGCTGCGATAAGGCGGCGTCGTGGGACTGGCCCGACTGGGGCCGCAAGACGGACGAGGCGTCCGGCGGCATCGCGGAGTCGCCCGCCCCGTCCGGTGACGGTGAGACGGCCGCCGCCTCGGCCGGCGGCGCGGGAGCGGCCGCCCCCGCCGAGGGCATCGTCACCCGCCTCGACAACGGCCTGCGGGTCATCGTGCGCGAGCGGCACCTGGGCGGCATGGCGGCCTTCCGCGTCTACGTCGGCGCGGGCAGCCTGAACGAGGGCCGGTACATGGGGGCCGGCGTCTCGCACTTCCTGGAGCACCTCGTCTCGGGCGGGACGACGGCCACCCGGACGGAGGCCGAAATCCGCGAGGCCCTCCAGGCCGTCGGCGCCCAGACCAACGCCCACACCTCGAAACAGTTCCAGTGTTTCCACGGGCAGGTGGCGGGCGAACATATCGGCACGCTCATCGAGGTTATCGGCGATTACGTCATCCATGCCGAGATCCCGCAGCAGGAGTTCGACCGCGAACGGGAGGTCATCCAGCGCGAGATCGAACGGGCCAAGGCCGACCCGCGCCGGCGCCTGTGGTACCTGGCCGACGAGACCCTCTTCACGCACCACCCGGCGCGGCACCCCGTGCTGGGGCACCTGGACGCTTTCCGCAGCCTCACGCGGGACGACCTCGTGGCGTTCTACCGCGAGACGTTCGTGCCGGACAACGCCGTCGTCGTGGCGGTGGGCGACTTCGACGGCCGGGCGGTCCTCGCGACGATCCGCAAGACGTTCGGCGGATGGGAGCGCCGCCCGCTGGAGCCCACGGTCCTGCCCGACCGCCGCGACCTGACCGGCCCGCGCCGCGGCGAGGCCGGCATGGACGTCGAGAGCGTCCGGAGCATCCTCGAGTTCCCCTCGATCCCGCTGACGCATCCGGACCTGCATGCGCTGGACATCCTGGCGTTCATCCTGGGCGAGGGTCGGGCCTCGCGGCTCGTCTCGGACCTGCGCCAGCGGCGCGGCCTGGTGCAGTCGATCTCGGTCGCCAGTTACACCCCCGCCGGGTACGACGGCGGCCGGTTCGCCGTCAGGCTGGAGTGCGAACCGTCGAAGGCCGACGCCGCCCGCCGGGCCGTCCTCCAGCACCTGGAGCAGGCCCGCACGACGCTGCCGGCCGCGGATGAACTCGCCCGGGCCAAGCGCCAGAAGATCGCCGAGCACGTGTACGGCCTCCAGCGGTGCGAGGACATCGCCGAGGACGTCGGCCTGAATGCCCTGCTCGTGGGCGACCCCGATTTTTCGGACCGCTACGTCCGGAACATCCAGGAGGTGACGGCCGAGGACGTGCGGCGCGTGGCGCAGACCTATCTCGACCCGAACCGCCTGTGCGTCAGCCGCGTCGTGCCGGAGGCAAAGGCCGCCGCCGAGGAAGAATCGAAGGTGGAAGGCAAGGCGGCCGAGGCGAAGGCCGACGGCCGGCCCGAGATCGTTTCCCGGACACTGCCCAACGGCGTCCGGCTGCTGCTGTGCCCGATTCCGGATCATCCGACGGTCAGCATCCAGATGGTCATGCGGGGCGGGCTGGCGGTGGAATCGGCCGAGACCGCCGGCACCAGCCGGTTCCTTGCCCGCATGCTGATGAAGGGGACGCAGGACCGGTCTGCCGAGGAGATCGCCCGCACCCTCGATGCCATGGGTGCCAGGATGTCGGCCTCCAGCGGGCGGAACACCATCTACCTCTCCGCCCGGTGCCTGGCGGACGATTTCACGAAAACGTTCGACCTGGCGGCCGAGTGCCTGCTGCGGCCCGCGCTGCCGAAGATCCAGATCGAACGCCTGCGGGCGATGACGCTGGCCCAACTGGGGCACCTCGCCGACACGCCCCACGGCGAGGCGAATCTCTACTTCAACCGCACGTTCTTCAAGGAGTCGCCGTACCGGTTCCCCGTGCTGGGCGAGCCGGACGTGATCCGCGACCTGTCGCGGAAGGCCCTCATCGCGTGGCATCGGAAGTACGTCTCGGCCGGCAACCTCGTGGTGGCGGTCTTCGGCGGCATCGACCTGCCCGACGACGCCCGCCACGTGGCCGACGCCGTCGAGGACCTCCAGGCCCGGCCGGACCTCGCGTTTCCCCGCGACGTGCCGCCGCGCCAAACCGACGGCCGCGAGGTCTACATCAAGGGCACCCAGAAGGATTCCGCCATCGTCCACGTGGCGTATCCCGGCACGGATATCTACAACAGTCGTGACCGCTTCGCCCTCGACGTCCTCGACACCGTCGTCTCCGGGTACCGGATGCCGAGCGGCTGGCTGCACGAGCAGTTGCGCGGCAAGGGACTGGTGTACGAGGTGCACGCGTGGTCGCTGGCGGGGCTGAGGCCGGGGTACGTTACGTCGATGGCCGTCTGCCAGCCCCAGAAGGTGCCGGAGGTCGTCGGCATCATCGAGAACGCGATGGCCCGGGCGCGGAAGGAAACGTATACGCCTGAGCAATTGCGACCGGCCCGGGCGACGATCGTCACGGCGAAGGAACTCGGCCGCGAGACCGTCGACGGCTGGGCGTTCGAGGCCGCCATCGACGAGGTGCTCGGCCTCGGGTACGCCTTCGCGCGGGAGGAACTGAACCGCATCCGGGCGGTCGAACCCGGCGACGTGAGACGCGTGGCCCGGCAGTACCTGACGCAGCCGGTCATCGTCGTCGTCACGGGCGACCCGACGGCGGCGGAGGCCGTGCGGGAGAAGTAGGCGGCGGGGCGCCTGCTCCCCCGTGCCACGGCCGTCCTTGTCCGGCCGTGCGCAGCGAACGACCGCCGACGCGCCGTCGGCGGCTGAGGACGGCGCGGTGCGGTGGTTCGGGAGGACCGCCGCGCGGGAATCGGCTGACTCGCCTGGTCCGCGCAAAGGTTTGCGTTCCCCGCCCCCAGCCGGTACGCTGGACGGACGAGCCCGCAAGGAGAGGTGCAGCGATGGCGATCGACTACCGCACGGAATCGCTCGGCCGGTACCTGGACGATGCGTCGGCGGCGCGTCCGACGCCGGGCGGGGGCAGCGTGGCCGCGGTGGCCGGGGCGCTGGCCACCACCATGGCTGCCATGGCCGCCGGGTTCACCGCCGGCAAGGAGCGGTTCAAGGAGGTCGAGCCGGAGATCAACGCGCACCTGAGCCGCCTGGCCGAGATCCGCGAGGCCTTCCTCGCCTCCGCCCACGACGACATGGCCGCCTACAAGGGCATCATGGCCGCCTTCCGCTTGCCGAAGGAGACGGCCGAGCAGCAGTCGGCCCGCGGGGAGGCGGTTCGCGAGGCCACGCGGGCGTCGCTGGACGTGGTCGGCGAGGTGCGCGAGGCCGCCATGGAGGTCCTGACCATCGCCCGGCGCCTGGCGGACATCGCCAACCCGAACCTCGCGAGCGACGTGGCGGTGGCCGCCGAACTGGCGCTCGGCACCGTGCGGGCGGCCGACATCAATACGGCCGTCAACCTCGCCGGTTACGAGGACGAATCGCACGCCGCCGCCGTCCGCGAGGAGGCCGACGCCGCCATGGCCGACGCCGAACGCCTCGCCGCCGAGACCCGCGCGATCGTCCTGGCGACGATCAACAAGTAGGATAGCCGAACCTTTTTGTGCGCGGCGGGTCTCCGCACCCGCCGCGCTCAATGCAGAACAAGCACCGCTTGACCCGCCGTCGTTCGAGCCGGCCGCGGAAGCGGCCGGATATCTCCATCCACTGAATGGAAGGAACAGAGCCGCACGCATGCCCATCGACCGCGACTACAAGATCAGCGCCTCCGACCGCACGTGTCACACCTGCGAGCGCCGCTTCGAGGTGGGCGAGGTGTACTACTCCGCCGTCGTCGAGGCCCCGCCCGAGGCGGAAGAGATGTTCGTCCGCCACGACTTCTGCCCGGATTGCTGGCAGCCGGAGCCGGAGGCGTACTTCAGTTACTGGAAGACGCGCGTGCCCGAGCCGCCGCCCGAGCGGCCGACCGGCCCGCGCCTGGTCGACATGGGCCGGCTCATGCAACTCTTCGAGCACCTCGCCGAGGCCGACCAGGAAAAGGCCCGCCGGTTCCGCTACGTGCTGGCCCTGGTGCTGATGCGCAAAAAACGGCTGCGGCTGGAGTCGTCGCGCCGCGTCGGCGGACGGGGCGAGGAACTTACCCTCCGCGAGTCCGGCACCAAGCGGCGGCACACCGTCACGTGTCCGAGGCTCTCGGAGGACGAAATCCGCTCGGTCACCGACCGCCTCGGCGCGATCCTCGATATGCCCGAACAGTGGGACCGTCTCGACGCCGCCGAAGCCGCGGCCCCGGCAGGGGAGGCCGAACAGGACGAGACGCCCGCCGGCGCGCCGGTCGACGAATCCGGAGAAGCCAGCGATGACTGCTGAGCCCAGTCAACATATTGGCCGGGGTTGTCATTCTGAGGAGCGGCGGAGCCGCAACGAAGAATCTCGCCTTGTCGTCGTTTGTAACGACCACAGCCACGGCGAGATTCTTCGGCCCCGCAAGCGGGGCCTCAGAATGACATCCCGATGGTATGAGGCCATTCCTTTTACCGGGCTCAGTATGTCGGTGCTCCGAGCCGTGGCGGTTGGAGCGATAGCGGCGGCGGTTGCCGCTTTGCCTTGCGAAGCCGACGGGGCAGGGGATGGCGTCCTCCCGCCCGATGAGGTCCTCGCCCGGCACAACGCGTGGGCCGAGGGCATCGCCCACCTCTGGGCCCGGGCGAACCTCATGCTCAACGTCCCCAAGGACGAGAAGGGCGAGAAACGCGAGCAGCACGACCTCTCCGGCCACCTTTTCCTCATCAAGCCCGACCGCCTGTTCGTGCACGGCGAGGTGCTCGGCAAGGACGTGTTCAAGGTCGGGATGAACCCGGAGCGGTTCTGGCTCTGGATCCGGCCGGAGGTCAACACCGTCTGGACGGGCCGCCGCGGCGGCGAGGGCGAGCGGCGGTTCATCCTCTCGCCGGCCGACCTGATGACGGCCATCGGCCTCTTCCGCATCGACTTGGATCCCTCCACGCCGGCCGAGTTCGTCGCCCAGCAGGGCCACTACGTCCTGACGGAACGGTACCCGGGCACGGCCGCGCCCCCCCCGCGCCGGCGGACCTGGTTCGACCGGGCGACGCTTCGCCCCGCCCGCGTGGACCTCTTCGACGAGGCCGGCCGCCGCCTCCTCATGGCCGAACTGCTCCGCTACGAGCCCGTCGGCCCCGGCGGGGCGCCGCTCGCCACGGCCTACCGGGCCCGCTTCTACGGCAACGGGCAGGAGATGGTCCTCGTCCTCCGCCTGACGGAGGTGAAACCGGAGAAGGAGCCGAACCCTCGGATCTTCGAATACCGCCGGCCGCCGGGCGCGACCGTCCGCGACCTCGACGCCGACGAGTCGAATGCCGGGACGCCTGCGCCGTGATTGTGCGCGGCGGGTCTCCGTACCCGCCGCAGGCGGCCGCGCCCCGTTGCCATTCCGCTTGATGCCGCCGGGCGGGGGGTTAGAATCCGACGGGGAGCCGCACGGAGACGCCGCGCGATCGTGACGCGGCGGACCGCCTTCAGCCTCGGAGGAGCCACCGATGGTCTCGCGCCTCGTCCTTGCCGCCGTTCTTCTTGCCGCCGGTGTCCTCGCGGTCGCGCCCGCCCGTGGAGCGCCGGACGGGTCCGGCGGTGCGGCGGTCGAGGAGGATACGGACAAAGAGGGGCGGCGGAACATCGGGCCCGCCCTCAAAGCGGTCCGCGACAAACGCGGCGTGCCGGCCCTGGCGGCCGCGGTTATCCGCGACGGCGGCCTCGTGGACGTGGCGGCCGTCGGCGTCCGCAAGAAGGGCGCGGACGTGCAGGTCACCGCACGCGACCGGTTCCACATCGGCTCGTGCACGAAGGCGATGACCGCCACGCTCGTCCAGGTGCTGGTCGAGCAGAAGAAACTGCGGTGGGAGATGACGCTGGCCGAGGCCTTCCCCGACCTCGCCCCCCGCATGCACGAGGCGTACCGCACGGTGACGCTGCTCCAGTGCGCCGCCCATCGCAGCGGGATGCCGGGGGCGAACCGGTCGTGGCCGGAGGGCATGGACTTCCTCGGCGTCCACCGTCTGCCGGGCTCGCCGCCCGAGCAGCGGCGGGCGTACGTGGCGAAGATTCTGGCCAAGCCGCCTGCCGTCGAGCCCGGCACGGAGTTGCTCTACTCGAACGCGGGGTACGCCGTCCTCGGGGCGGCGTGCGAGCGGGCCGCCGACGCCCCGTGGGAGGACCTGATGCGCCGGCACCTCTTCCAGCCGCTCGGCATGACCAGGGCCGGCTTCGGCGCGATGGGCACGCCGGGCACGATCGAGGAGCCGTGGCAGCACAAGGTGTTCGACGGCAAGGAGACGCCGCTGGAGCCCGGGCCGCGGGTCGACAACCCGCCGGCCATCGGGCCCGCCGGCACGGTCCATTGCACGATCGAGGAGTGGGCGGCGTTCGTCGAGGCCCATCTGGACGGGGCCCGCGGCCGGCCGACGCCGCTCGCCGTCACGGACTGGAAGCGGCTGCACACGCCGCCGTTCGGCGACGGGTTCGCCCTCGGCTGGGCCACGGCGGAGCGCGGCTGGGCGGGCGGCACGGCCCTGACGCACGCCGGCTCCAACGGCATGAACTACGCCGTCGCCTGGCTCGCCCCGAAGGCGGACTTCGCCGTCGTCGCGGCGACGAACACGGGCGCCGAGGCCGCTCCCAAGGCCTGCGACGACGTGGCCGGCACGATGGTCCGCCGGTTCGTCAAGGAGGCGGCGCCCGCGAAAGGCGCGGCCGCCGGCGCCTCCTCCGCGTCCGAATCGGCGAAGCAGACGGGCAAGCCCGAACTCCTCGGCGTCCGCAAGATCTGGGACCGCGCGCGGCACAACGCGTTCACGGACCTCGTGCGGCACGAGGGCGAGTGGCTGTGCGTCTTCCGCGAGGGCAAGGGGCACGTCTCGCACGACGGGAAGGTCCGCGTCATCGCGTCGAAGGACGGCAAGGCGTGGACCTCCGCGGCGCTCCTCACCACGCCGGAGCCGTCGCTGCCGGACCTGCGGGACCCGAAGATCTCTTGCACCCCCGACGGCCGCCTCCAACTCATCGCCGGCGCCGCCAATCGCCGCAAGGGCGAGACGGGCCACCGCACCTTCGTCTGGTTCTCCGCCGACGGCCGCTCCTGGGGCGACGCCACGCCCGTCGCCGACGAGAACGTCTGGCTGTGGCGCGTTACCTGGCACGGGGGGAAGGCCTGCGGCGTCGGCTACGGCCGCGAGGGCGCCGAGCGCATCGCCCGCCTGTACCGCAGCGGCGACGGCCGGCGGTTCGAGACGCTCGTACCCCGCCTCTTCGCAAAGGGCTACCCGAACGAGGCGACGCTCCGGTTCCTGCCGGATGCGAGGGGCCTCTGCCTGCTGCGGCGGGACGGGTCGCCGAACACGGCCCAACTGGGCCGGGCTGAGCCGCCGTACACCGAGTGGACGTGGCAGGACCTGGGCGTCCGGGTGGGCGGCCCCAATTTCATCCGTCTGCCTGACGGCCGGTTCCTTGCCGCCACCCGCCGCTACGACGGCGGCGTGCGGACGAGCCTCCAGTGGCTGGACGCCCGGAACGGCACGCTCTCGGAGTGCCTGCGCCTGCCTTCGGGCGGCGACACGTCGTACGCGGGCCTGGTGTGGCACGAGGGGCAACTGTGGGTCTCGTACTATTCGTCGCACGAGGGGAAGACGAGCATCTACCTGGCCCGCGTCCGGGTGCCGGGGGTGGGGGCCGGCCCGGCGACGCCTCGAGCCGCCGGCGGAAGCCGCCGGACATCCTTATCGGCCGTGGCATGGGCCGTGGCGGATGGGGATGACCCGCCGCTTCCGCGGCGGGCTCGGACAACGTTTGCCTCGGCTGTGTCTACGCCGGTCGCCGGCCCGCCAGGCGACGAGAAGGCCGCCCCCCCGCCGCTCACACTCGACTACACAAACGGCATCCTCGCGATCGAGGGCGACGAGATACCCGGTGGCAAGGTGGAGATTCTCTACATCGAGGCCTACTGCCGCCCGAACTCCCACACCACCGACTGGGTCGAGCACACGGTCATCCCGCACCGGACGAAGGTCCTCTCGGAGGCCGAGGACGGCACGCGCGTCGTCCTCCGCGACACGCTGGCCGACGGCGTCATCGTCGACCACCTCATCCGGGCGGGCGAGGACGAGATCGACTTCCGCCTCGTGGCGGCCAACCCGACCGCGAAGCCGTCCGAGGTGCACTGGGCCCAGCCGTGCATCCGCGTGGGGCCGTTCACCGGGTGCGGGCCCGACGAGACCGACGACAAGTACGCCTACCTCCGCCGCTCGTTCGTGTTCCAGCAGGGCCGGCTCCAGCGGATGCCGACCGACGACTGGGCCACCGAGGCCCGGTACCGGCCCGGCCAGGTGTGGGCGGCGCCGGGCGTCGCGGCGGCCGACGTGAACCCGCGCCCGCTGAACCCGCATCGGCCGTCGAACGGCCTCATCGGCTGCTTCAGCCGCGATGAAAAATACCTCCTCGCCACCGCCTGGCATCCGTACCAGGAACTCTTCCAGGGCGTTATCCGGTGCCTGCACAGCGACTTCCGCGTCGGGGGCCTTGCGCCGGGGCAGGCGAAACGCATCCGCGGCAAACTGTACCTCGTGCCGAACGACGTGGACGCCCTGCTGGCGCGGTACTGGAAGGACTTCCCGGAGCACAAGGCGCTGCACGAGGATGGCGGGTAGAGGTGCCGACCGGTGCACGAAGGTTCGGTGCGGGTCGCCCTGCCAATTGACTTTATGCCTTACCCGATCCCGCTGCGGAAGCAGCGGGTCATCTCCGTTTGCCTTGTCATGTGCCACGGCGGATTGAGATGACCGGCCGTTTCCGCGGCCGGCTCGACGTTTACCTTGACTTCCGTCCCCCCGCTCGCTACCCTGGCGCGCCCGTAGGGCGAACCCCTGAAACCGATTCCCGGGACGGCTGACTTGGCGGCGCGCTACGGATGAACGTTCTCTGTGTGATTCCTGCCCGATACGGGTCCAAACGCTTCCCCGGGAAACCTCTCGCCTCCGACACCGGCCGCCCGCTCATCCAGCACGTCTACGAGGCCGCCGCCGGCGCGTCCCGCGTGGATACCGTCGTCGTGGCCACCGACGACGACCGCATCCGCCACGCCGTTGAAGGTTTCGGCGGACGCTGCGTCATGACGCGGGCGGACCATCCGTGCGGCACGAACCGGGTGGCCGAGGCCGCCGAGGCGGTCGGCGGCGCCGACGTCGTCATCAACGTGCAGGGCGACGAGCCGGACCTTGCCCCCGCGCTGCTCGATGCGCTCATCCGGGTGATGGAGGACAATCCGGCCATGGAGGCCGCCACGCTGGCCGGCCCCCTCGCCGACGAGGAGTGGGACGACCCCGGGGCCGTCAAGGTGGTCACGGACGGCCGGGGCGACGCGCTCTACTTCAGCCGGGCCCCGATTCCGTGTGCCCGCGACGGCGAGGCGTCGCGCCGGGCGGCGAGGCTGAAGCACGTCGGCATCTACGCCTACCGCATCGAGGCGCTGCGCGATTACGCCATGATGCCGCCCTCGCCGCTCGAGCAAACGGAACGGCTCGAACAACTCCGCTGGCTGGAAGCCGGCCGGCGGATGTTCGTCCTCGTGACCGACCACCATCCCGGCGGCATCGACACGCCGGACGATTACGCCGCCTTCGTCCGACGGTGGCGCCAGCGCACGGACACCGATACCTGAAAGGTCCTCCATGTCGGGCCCCGACCTCTTCCGCAGCATCGCCGACCGCACCGAGGAGACCGAGTTCCACACGCCCGTCCCGGACGGGTACCAGCCCGGCCGCACGAAGTACGTCGTCGTCTTCGGCACGGTGATGAGCGGCCTCGGGAAGGGCATCTTCGCCTCCAGCCTCGCCCGCCTGCTCCAGAATAAGGGGCTGCGCGTCACGCCCATCAAACTCGAAGGCTACCTCAACATCGATTCCGGCACCCTGAACCCGTACCGTCACGGCGAGGTCTTCGTGCTCGACGACGGCATGGAGTGCGACATGGACCTCGGCACGTACGAGCGGATGCTCGAGACGGATCTGGCGCGCGACAACTTCGCCACGAACGGACAGATCTTCGGGGCGGTCCTGGAGCGCGAACGCCGCGGCGAGTACCTGGGACGCGACGTGCAGATGATTCCACACGTCACGGGCGAGGTGAAGGCCAAACTCCGCACCCTCGCCACCAGGACCCGGGCGGACGTGGTCTTCGTCGAGATCGGCGGCACGGTGGGCGACTTCGAGAACGCCTACTACATCGAGGCCATGCGCGAACTCGCCTACGAGG
>CAZNYC010000039.1:0-30405 GCA_964577175.1 uncultured Anaerolineales bacterium | reverse complement strand
TCCAACCGGGTCGAGCGTTCCTCCCGGCCGGGCAAGACCGGCCGGGCCACACAAGTCGCGGCGCAAGGCGCCGGCGCTTCACCGCTCGCCGCGGTCCACCCGGCCCACGTCGTGCAGCAGGACGGGCTCGGCGTCGCCCTCGGCGCGGGGCACGTGAATCTCATCCAGCCGCAGGCGCCGGACGCCGTCGCAGACGACCGCCCTCCGCCCCCTCGGCCGCAGCCGACAAGGGAGAGAGCATCGCCAGCATCAGCAGCCAAGGCGCAAGCGGCGCGAGGACGCGGTCGAGGCGCATGGGAACCTCCTCCGGCGGAATCGCGTTAAGGACGTGTGAATCGCCACCGGTAGTGTAATCGGGACGGGAGCGGGGTCAAGGCGATTCGCAGGAGCGACACGGCAATGATAAACCGGGAATGACGAACGCCGAATGATGATGAGGGAACGGCCACGGCACCGGCGGCGTCCCGGCCGGCATGCTTTCGCGCTTGTGCGAACGCATGCGCCGCACGCGGCGGGTGCGGAGACCCGCCGCGCACGGCATTGCCGAACCCTTGCCGCCGGCCGTCCGGCCCGTCATAATCGGCCGGAGGTGCAGCCAAGAGGCCGGCCGCGGCCCGGCGGCCGGCGAATCGGGAGGAACACGCCATGCCCACGCGCGCCGCCGTCCAAGCCGCCACCCTCGTCCTGGCCGTCCTGATGCTCGGCGGGTCCTGCCAGACCGCGCCGCGCCAGGCCGCCGGCGGACCGGCGGTCGAGCGGTCCGTCTTCGGCCGCCTGCCCGACGGCCGCGAGGTCCACCTCTACACCCTGACCAACCCCGGCGGCATCCGGGCCACCGTCATGACCTGGGGCGCCACCCTGACCGGCGTCCACGCGCCGGACCGCGAGGGGAACCTCGCCAACGTCACACTGTATCTCGATACGCTGGAGGACTACCTGAAGGGCCACCCGCTCTTCGGCTCCGTCGTCGGACGGTACGCCAACCGCATCGCGGGGGCCGAGTTCACCCTGGACGGAAAGACCGTCGAGGTGGAGGCGAACGCCGGCAAGAACCACATCCACGGCGGGCGGAGGAACGTCTCGCGCGTCCTCTGGCAGGCCCGGCCCATCCGGCGCGACGCGAGCGCCGGCGTCGAACTCACCCACACCAGCCCGGACGGCCACGCCGGCTTCCCCGGCACGCTCGCCGTCACCGTCCGGTACCTCGTCACGCGGCAGGACGAACTCATCATGGAGTACGAGGCCACGACCGACAAACCCACCGTCGTCAACCTGACGAACCACGCGTACTGGAACCTGGCGGGGGCGGGCTCCGGCAACGTTCTGGGCCACCGTCTCATGCTGAACGCCGACCGCTACCTGCCGTTCGGCGAAGGGAAGATTCCGACGGGGGAACTCGCGCCGGTGGAGGGCACGCCCATGGACTTCCGCGAGCCGACGACCGTCGGCGCCCGCATCAAGCAGGTCGAGGGCGAGAACTACGACCACTGTTACGTCCTGAACAAGAAGGGCGCCCCGCGGATGGGGCACCGGATGGGCCTCGCCGCCCGCGTCGTCGAGCCCGCGAGCGGCCGCGTGATGGAGGTCCGCACCACCCAGCCGGGCGTCCAACTCTACACCGCCAAGGGCCTCGGCCCGCGCCTCAAGGGCGGCGGCAAACCCTACGGGCCGTACCACGGCCTGTGCCTGGAGACGCAGCATTACCCGGACTCGCCGAACCGGCCGGCGTTCCCGTCGACGGCCCTGCGGCCGGGCGAGACGTATCGCGAAACGACGATCCATTGCTTCCGCGTGCGGGAGGAGTAGGCGTAGGCCGCGGCGCGCCGCGGCGGCGAAGGCGCATAGACGTAGGCCGCGGCGTGCCGCGGCGGCGAAGGCGCATAGCGCGGCGGGTCTCTGCACCCGGCGCACCGGGTGGCACTGGCGGCTTGCCCGCCGGTGAACGGTGTGGCACGCTTTCGCGCTGCTGCGAAGGCGTGTGCCCCGGGCGCGGGGAGGCATGCTTTCGTAAAGGCGCGAAAGCATGACGCCCGGCGGTCATTCTGAGGCGCCGCTTGCGGAGCCGAAGAATCTCGCCGCGGGAAAGGCATCAAGGCGAGATTCTTCGTCGCGGGTTCGCCGCTCCTCAGAATGACCACCGCAGACATTACTTCTACCTGGATCAGTAGCCGCCGGCCCCGCCACAGGCGGGTAAACTCGGCCGGCGCGTCACACGAGAAAGGCGACGACCATGACCTTCCCCGACACCCGCGCCCGCCGGCTTCGCGACCATCCGGTGCTGCGCCGGATGGTCTCCGAGACGGACCTCTCGCCGCGCCGCCTCGTCCAGCCGCTCTTCGTCAAAGAGGGGCTGAGCGAGCCCGCGCCCATCCCCTCGATGCCGGGGCAGCGGCAATTCTCCCCGGCCGGCATCGCCGAGGAGGCCCGCCGCGTCGCGGAGGCGGGCGTCCCGGCCGTGCTCCTCTTCGGCATCCCGGCCGCGAAGGACGCCGAGGGTTCCGGCGCGTCCGCCCCGGACGGCGTCGTGCCGCAGGCCATCGCCGCCATCAAACAGGAGGCGCCGGACCTGGCGGTCATCGCCGACATCTGCCTGTGCGAGTACACCGACCACGGGCATTGCGGCCTGCTGGGCGAGGTCGCCGGCCGCACGACCGTCGACAACGACGCCACGCTGCCCCGTCTGGCGGCGGCGGCCGTCGCGTGCGCCCGGGCGGGGGCCGATGCGGTGGCCCCGTCGGACATGATGGACGGGCGGGTGGCGGCCGTCCGCGACGCCCTCGACTCAGGCGACCTGCCTCACGTGCCCATCTTCTCGTATGCCGTCAAGTACGCGTCGCACTTCTACGGCCCGTTTCGCGACGCGGCCGAGAGCCCGCCGTCCTTCGGCGACCGGCGGGGGTACCAGATGGACCCGGCCAACACGGACGAGGCCCTGCGGGAGGCGGCCGAAGATTTGGACGAGGGGGCGGACCTGCTGATCGTCAAACCCGCTCTCGCCTACGGCGACATCATTCGCCGCGTCAAGGAGACGTTCGGCGCATGCGTGGCGGCATACAACGTGAGCGGGGAGTACGCCATGGTGGAAGCGGCGGCGGCGCGCGGGTGGATCGACCGCGACGCCGTCATCCGCGAGGTGCTCCTCAGCTTCCGCCGGGCGGGCGCCGATGTGCTCATCACCTACTGGGCGGCCGAGGTGGCGGGGAGGATGTAGGCTGCGAGCCGCGAGCGACGAGCCACATGCGACGGGAAGCGCGGCGGGTCTCCGCACCCGCCGCGCCAAACGCGCCGGACAAGACCGGCCGGGCCACACAGCGGCTACACCGCGTCCTTCAGCCCCCGTGCCACGTCCTCGGCCGAGAGGCTCGCCTCGGCCAGGTCCGACAGGTCCGTGCCGGCGGCGATGGCCTTCCGGGCCGCCGGCATGGCCGACGTGTCGCCGAGCAGGATCGCGCCGATGAGTCGCCCGTCGCGGAAGACGAAGCGCCGGTACGTGCCGCCGGCGCGCCCGTCGATGGTGCGGCACGCCGGGTCCGCCGGCTCGACGGTGCCGATGCTGAAAACGTCCACGCCCACCACCTTCAGGATGTAGGTGGGCGGGATGCCGGTGAACGACGCGTCGGCATCCCCCGCGGCCGCCTGCCCCGCCGTCCGCCCCTGGACCCGCGACGCCAGCCACAGGCCGTACAGCGTCCCCTGATGCTCGGCGCCGTCGCCGGCGGCGAAGACGTGCGGGTGCGAGGTCGTGAGCCGGTCGTCCACGACCACGCCCTCGCGGGTCTCGAGGCCCGCCGCCTCGGCCAGGGCCGTGTTCGGCACCACGCCCGTGTTGATGACGACGAGGCGGGCGTCGAGGCGGCTGCCGTCGGCCATCACGGCCTCGCGGACCCGCCCGTCGCCGACGAGCGACGCCGTCATCGTACCCGTCCGGACGGCGATGCCCAGGTCGTCGATGTACCCCTGGAGGACGTCGGCGGCCTCGCGGTTCAGTTGCAGCGGCAAGAGGTATTCCAGGCCCTCCACCACCGTGACGCGGGCGCCGTGGCGGACGAGGGCGGCCGCCGTCTCCAGCCCCAGCAGCCCGCCGCCGATGACCACGCACGGGCAGTCCTGCAGCGACGCCGGGCCCGCGCCCTCCGGGCCGGCCAGGACCCGCTCGGCGTCGGCTCGCGTCCGCAGGCAGGTGACGCTTTCCAGGTCCGTCCCCTCGGTGGGCGGGACGGCCGCCCGCGCCCCCGTCGCGAGGACGAGCCGGTCGAACGCCGGCGGCGGGCCGGCCTCCAGCGTCACCGTGCCGCCGTCCGGGTCGATGGCCGTGGCACGGACGCCCAGGCGGAGGTCGATCGCCCGCGCCTCGTACCACGAGCGGGGGTGCAGCGGCAGGTCGTCGCGGTCCACCTCGCCGGCCACGTATTTCGTCAGGTTGAGGCGGTAGTACGGGAGGTCCGATTCCTCGGAGACGAGCGTGATGCGGGCGTCCGGGTCGGTCTGGCGGGCGGCCTCGGCCGCGCTGACCCCCGCGATGCCTGCCCCCAGGATGACGATCCGTCGGCGGTCGGCGGCGTCCGGTTCGGTGGGGGGCGGCGGCATGGGGGGCCTTTCGACGGGTGCGTCGGGTGCCACCGGCGGCTCGTCCGCCAGTGTTCTCCGGACCTCCAGACGCACTGGCTGACAAACAGCCAGTGTCACCCGGCGGCATCATGGAGATCCCTTTCACAGCGGTCGGCGACAGTCCGCATTATAGAGGCCGCCGACGAACCGGCACAAGCCGCCCCGCGGAACAGGGCGCCCCGGTGCCGGACGCGTCGACGGCGCGGACGCCGTGAGCCGGACGCGGGAGCGTCCGGTCATCTTCATCGGCCGTGGCCGGTCCGCATGTCCGGCTGCTGCCGCGGCCGGCTCGGGTTGGCGGCGCCTTGAGCGCCCGGCCGGTCCACCTTGATTTCCCCTCCCGCCGCCGATACGATGGCACACTTCCTGGAGAACAACGCCGCGCATGGTCCCCGCAACGCAACCCGACGCCGGTGTCCACCGGGGCCCGGCCCGGCCGGCCCGTCTGCTGGTGGTGGCGCTCGTGGCGCTCGCGCTGCTGGGTCGGCTGGCGCCCGGGCTGATGATGACGCCGGCCCAGGCGGCCCGGCTCCCGCACGCCTCGGCGTATCTGCACCTGGCCCGGTCGCTGGCCGAGGGGCGCGGCTTCGTCCTGACGGAGACGCCGGAGGCGGACGCCGGCCGGCCGGCCGGCGCCGAGGCGGAGACCGACACCGGCCCCGTCTACCACGCCCGGCGGATGCCGGCGTATCCGGCGCTGATCGCGGCCGGCAAGACGGTCCTGGGGGCCCCAACGCGGACGACGCTCATCGCCCAGGCGCTGGCGGGGACGGGTTCGCTCGTCCTGGCGGCCTGGATCGCCTGGCACCTGGCGGGGCCGTGGGCCGCGGTCGTCGCCGCGGCGCTCCTGGCGTTCGACCCGTACCAGGCGATCCTCGCGTCGCTCTTTGCACCGGTCACGCTGACGGGGCTGGCGCTGACGGCCGTGGCGGCGACGGGGGTGGCGTATCTGGCCGCCGTCCGCGCCGGCCGGCGGGCCTGGCCCTGGGCCGTCGCGGGCGGGCTGGCCATGGCGGCCGCCGTCTACGTGGAGGTCTGGCCGCTGGCGCTCGTGCCTCTCGCGCTCGTGGCGGCCGCGGTGAGCCGGCGTCGGCGCCGGCTCCTCGCCGGCTGGGCAATCGGGGCGGCGGTGCTGGCGACGGCGCTCGTCCCGTGGCTCGTGCGGAACGCCGACCGCGTGGGCGCGCCCGTCCTCGTGACGAACGTGGGCCGGCGGCTGTATGCGGGCGCGGAGCCCCGTCCGGACGAAGGCAGCGCGGAGGCGACGCCGGCCGTCCCGCCGGCGGGTCTGGACGAGGCCGGCGAGGGCGTGGGCTACCTGGAGTCGGGGTGGGGCAGGATCGCGTCGGCGCCGGGTCGATGGCTCGGGCTGGCGGCCGGCCGCGTGGGCCGGCTGTGGTCCCCCGCCCCACCGCAGGGACTGGAGGACGGCCCGCTGGGCCCGGCCGCCGGGTACACCAGCCTCCTGCCGACGGCCGTGCTGGCCCTGGCGGGCCTCGGGCTGCTGCGGCGGCGAGGCGAGACGTGGTGGCTGCTGCTCGTGCCGCTGGCGGCCACGCTGACGCACCTCCTGCTGGCGGGATGGGCGGGGGACCGGGCCGCCGTCATGGCGCCCCTGGCCGCGCTCGGCGGCGCGGGCCTGGCGGCCCTGCTCGGGCCCGCCGAAAACGAGTGAGCCCGTGGCGTGTGGCCCTGCCGGTCTTGGCCGGCCGGGAAAAAGGCCTTGTGTGGCGCGGTGGCCCGGGAGGACCACCGCGCGTGAATCGGCGATGAAACCGGTCCGGGAGCGAACGCCTGATGCCGGACAAACCGACACCGTCCCAGGAATCGCAGGAATCGCGCGGCCGGCCGACCCACTGGGCCCACCCCGTGGACGAGCGGCGGCGGGCGGCCCGCGCGCGGCGGGCCCGGCGTCGGCGGATCGTCCTCATCATCCTGGCGGTCGTGCTGGCGGCGTCGGCGGGCTTTTACACCTACCTCAGCCGCGACGAACGCATCGAGCAGTTCGCCGAGGGGTACCTGGAGGACCTCCTCGGCACGCACGTCAGCATCAAGCGGGCGAGTTTCAGCCTCACCCAGGGTGTGACGCTCGAGAACCTCTCCGTCGCGGCGCCGCACCCGTTCCGAGAACCGCTTCTGACGGCAGCCCAGGTGAACCTGAAGGTGGATCCGCTTTCGGTGCTGCTGCTCGCGCCGGAGGTGACGGAGATCGTCGTTTACGAGCCGCACATCACCCTCGTCCAGTGGGACCGGCAGACGTGGAACTTCCAGTCGCTGATCCGTTCCCGCCCGCCGCGGGCCGAGGCGCCCCCCGTCCGGCCCGTCATGGCCCTGGAGGAAGGCACGCTGCGGGTCATCCGCAAGCAGGACGGCCGGCCGGTCTACCAGCACCGGTTGGCGGTCTCCGGCCTCCTGCTGCCGAGCGAGGCCGACCGGCATACCTTCCGGTTCCAGACGGACCTGAAGAGCCGTGAGGTCCACCTGGCGGTGGCCTCCGGCATGCTCGACGCGCGGACCGGGGCCCTCCACTTCGAGGGGCACGCCTCCAACATCGCCCTGACCGAGCAACTCTACAACAGCCTGCCCGCCGAGGTGCAGAAGGTGTGGCACCGCTTCAACCCGAGCGGCACGATCAACGCCGAACTCCTTTTCGACGAAACGGACGGGTTCCGCCTGTCGGCCGAGATGACCGGCGTCTCATTCGCGTACCGGTACGGCGACTTGGCGCACCGCTTCGAGAACCTGACCGGCCGGTGTACGTTCCGGCCCTCCGGGCTGCTGCTGGAGGAGGTCCAGGGCCTGATGAACGGCTGGCCGATGCGGCTGGACGGCACGGTGTCGGGCTTCGAGGGCGAGCGGCTGGTGCTGGATCTGAACGTGTCGGCGGACCACGTGGACGTGGGCGCCGCCCGGCCGCTGCTGGTGGGCCTGGCGCCGCACGTGGAGCGCTTGTATTGGGCGTACGCGCCGGAGGGGCGGGCGGACTTCGACCTCCACGTCCGCCGCCGCGACCAACCGGCCGCCCCGCTCAAGGTCTCCGGCGCCTTCACCTGCCGCGACATGGCCATGACCTACTACCTCTTCCCCTATCGCCTGGAGGGGCTCCGGGGCACCGCCCACTTCTCCCCCGAGGGGTACACCGTGGACGAGATGGTCGGCCGGCACGGCGAGGCGACCGTCCGCCTGTCCGGGTCGGCCACCCGGCCCGGCCCCGGCGTCGAGGCCCGGTTCCACGTCAGCGCCACCGGCGTGGCGCTGGACGAAGACCTCCGGCAGGCGATGGCCGACCGCCAGCGGCGGGCCTACGACCTCTACAACCCCCGCGGGACGGCCGACGCCGAGATCGACATCTTCCGGCCCGGCACCGAGGGCGCCCGGCCGCAGGTCACCGTCACCCTGGCGCTCCGCGACGCCGCGTTCACCTATGAACGGTTTCCGTATCCGCTGGCCGACGCCACCGGCGAGATCGTCATCGCCCCCGAGGCGACGGAAATCCGCAACGTGGTCGGCCGGCACGGCGACGCCACGCTCATGCTCTCCGGCCGGCTCGAGGGGCCGCCCGGCGAACCCGAGCGGCTCACCGTCCGCGTCGCCGGTACCGACGTGCCCCTGGACGAGGACCTGAAGCAGGCCCTGCCGGAGCGGCAGCGGCGGACCCTCGAAAAGTTTCACCTGACGGGCCTGGCGGACTTCGAGGGCACCCTCATTCGGGGGCCGGAGACCGACGGCCGCCTCGACTACGACCTCGCCATCCACATCAAGGGCGCCCGCATGATTTACGAGCCGTTCCCCTTCCTGGCCGAGGAGGTGACCGGCGAGATCCGCCTGACGCGCGAGTCGTGCCGCATCGAACGCCTCGCCGGCTTCAACAGCGGGGCCCGCATCGAGGCCGAGGGCTGGATCGACCAGCGGCCGGACGATTTCGCCATGGACCTGACGCTGACCGGCTCGGACGTGGTGCTGGACGAATCGCTCCGCGGGGCGCTGGGGCCGGACGTCCGCTCCGCCTGGAGCCACCTCTCCCCGCGCGGACGGGTCGACGTCCGGGCCCATCTCCAAAAGGCCTTCGGGCCGGACGCCGACGTGCACCACCACGTATGGGTCACCATGCGCGACGCCAAAGCCCAACTCGACATGTTTCCGTACCCCCTCGAGCACGTCAACGGCGAACTGGAGTTCATCGGCGAGGACGTGCTGCTGGACCTGACGGCCCGGACCGGCCTGACGGAGTTCGCCCTGGAAGGCAAGGTGGGGTACGATGCGCACGGTCCGCGGCTGGCCCTCTCGATCCGGGCCGACGGGCTGCGGTTCGAGGGGCCCCTGCGCAAGGCCGTGCCCGCCCCCCTGAAGAAGGCGTTCGAGGTCCTCCGCCCCACCGGCCGCATCGACCTGGACCTCTCCCGGCTCCGCTACGGCCACGAGGCGGACGGCACCAGCCGGGCCGAGTGGTACGCCACGGCGGTGCTCGACGAGGTGGGCGCCGACCCCGGCGTCCCCGTCAGCGGCATGGTGGGCACGGCCGAGGTACTCGGCACCTGGACCGAGAAGGCGATGACCCTCCAGGGCGACGTCGACATCCAGCAGGGACAGGTGGCCGAGAAGGATTTCCGGAACACCTCCCTCCATCTCCGCAAGACGGCGGACGCCGACGCCGTCGCCCTGCGCAACATCGAGGGCGAGTTCTACGGCGGCCGGATGGAAGGCTACGCCGCCATCGGCCTGAAGCCCGGCGACGGCTACGCCCTGGACCTGGCGGTGACCGAGGTGGACTTCGAGCGGCTCCTGCGCCAGGGGTTCCGGTTGGAGCACAACATCCAGGGTGGGCGGCTTCGCGGCACGCTGGGGCTCCGGGCCCGCGGCGGCGAGGCGGAGGCGTCCGGCTTTCTCCGCGTCACCGACGCCGAACTCTACGACCTGCCGCTCGTGGTGCGGCTGATCAACGTCTTCCGCCTCGCCCCCAGCGAGCGGACGGCGTTCCAGAAGGCACGGGTGCTGTACTTCCTGCACGGCGGCCGGCTCATCCTCGGCGACATCCGCCTCGAAGGACGGGCCCTGAACCTCTACGGCGCCGGCGTCATGGAAGCCGACGGCCGGCTTCACCTCACCTTCCTGACCGGCAAGAAGGACGACGACCCGCTCCTGCCTGCCATGTCGGAACTGATGGAAGGGCTGCGGAAGCAGATCGTCGTCGTCCTCGTGACCGGGACGCTCGCCGAGCCCGAAGTCGAGTTCCGGACGCTCTCGGCCGTCACCGACCCCATCCGGGAAGTCCTGGAGCTGGTCCGCGAGCAGCGCGCCGGCCGGGCCGAACGCGAGTAGACCGGAGCGCCTCTGTGTGCCCCGGCCGGGAGACGCGCCGGCCGGCCACGGCGCCTCTGTGTGCCCCGGCCGGGAGACGCGCCGGCCGGCCGCGGCGCCTCTGTGTGCCCCGGCCGGGAGACGCGCCGGCCGGCCGCGGCGCCGGGGCCGGGGTGCCACTGGCGGCTTGCCCGCCAGTGTTCTCCGGACCTCCAAACGCACGGCCGGTGCCACCCGGCGCGGGGCGGGTCGGGAGGGCCGCCACGCTGAAACGTCGACCGAGCGGTGGGTACGGCGACCCACCGCCCTATCATCCGGACGGAGATGCGAAGCGCTCATGCGGCGACTGTTTCTCTCGGACGTCCACCTGACGCCGGCCGCCCCGGACCGGTCCCGCCGGTTCGTCGCCTTCCTTGCGCGCGAGGGGCCGGCGGCGGAGGAGCTCTACATCCTGGGCGACCTCTTCGACTACTGGATCGGCCCCGCCCACCTCCGTCTACCGGATTACCGCGAGGCGCTGGAGGCCCTCCGCCGGACGGTCCGCGGCGGGACGCGCGTCGTCTTCCTCTGCGGCAATCGCGACTTCTACATGCGCGGCTTCGCCGAGGCCACCGGTATCGAGGTCGCCCCCGGCCGCATCCGTATGGACCTTGAGATCGACGGCCGGCGCGTCCGCCTGTGCCACGGCGATTACCTCGAGGGCCGGCGCGACCCCGGGTTCCTGGTCCAGCGGCTCATCCGGTCGCGGGCGGTGGAATGGATCTGGACACGGCTGCCGGCGCGCCTCGCCCTCGCCGGGGCGCGCTTCTACCGGCGCCGGTCCGAAAAGAACAAGGCCGAGGGCCGGCGCGACAACCGGCACCTCGCCCCGTACGGCCTCGACCCCCGCCAGGTGGCCGAGATCTTCGCCGACGGCGCGGACGTGCTCGTCTGCGGCCACGTGCACCGGGCCCAAGAGGTGCGCGACCCCGTGCCCGGCCACACGAACGTCCTGTACACCCTGGGCGACTGGACGGACGGCGAGCGTTACCTGGAGGTGGAGGACGGCCGGTGGCGCCTACGGGGCGGGCAGGAGGAGGCGTGAAAAGCGACGGCTTCCCGGGCGGCGGGTTTCCCGGCCTCCCTCGCGCGACGAGCCCGATCGCCGGGGCCCCCGGGGTTCGCTTCGCGCATGGCCGGGCGTTTCCTCGATCCCTCGGTCCCTTGCTCCCTCGCGCAGCGCGCAAAAAAAGACAGTGGCCGAACGGGGGGACATTCGGCCACTGCTTTGAACATGCGGGACCGCCCCGCATGGCATAGCCGCTACGGGCTTATCCGTCAGACTAACCATCCCAGCACTGCATATAGCCGCAATGACCGTGCCAAACGGAGGATTTTCTAAACCGCCGTTTTTGGGCCGTAAACGGGGTGTGGCGACGTTCAGGCCGCCGTGCGACACGGCAAGGTGCGCGATATTCCACAATGGTGCGCAAGATTGCGCACCGCGGGCAAAAGGAGGGGAAGAATCCCCACTTCCCGAAGACGGCCTGAACACCGCCTCAAACCCGCCCGAATCCCATGCATACGGAGACGCCCATGCCGCCGGACCACGCCCCTGCCCCGACCCGCGCAAGGCCGATTCTCGACGCCCATACCCACGCCTTCCCGGACGACCTGGCCGGCCGGGCCATGGCGGCCCTGGAGGCCGGGGCCGTCTGGTTCCCCTGCCGGGCCACCTACGACGGCACGGCGGCGGGGCTCCTCGCGAGCATGGACCGGGCCGGCATCCGCCGGTCCGTCGTCGCCGGCATCGCCACCCGGCCGGGACAGGCGGCGACGATCCGGGCGTGGTCGGCGGCCATTGCGTCAGACCGCCTCGTGCCGTTTGCGTCGATCCATCCGGACGACCCGGACCCGGACGGGGCGGTGGCGGCCGCGGCCGAGGCGGGGCTTCGCGGCGTCAAACTCCACCCGTACTTCATGGACTGCCCGGCGGACGATCCGCGGATGGTCCGCATCGCCCGTGCCGCCGACGACGCCGGCCTCGTGGTCCTCTGCCACGCCGGGTACGACCTGTCGTTCGAGCGGCGCGACGTGGCGAGCCCCGAGCGGCTGCGGCGGCTCCACGAGGCGGCGCCCGGCCTCGCGCTGGTGGCGGCCCACCTCGGCGGATGGGAGTGCTGGGACCAGGCCCGCACCCACCTCGTGGGCCGGCCCGTGTACCTGGAGACGAGTTACACGCTCGGCCGGTGCCCGGACGGGCTGCTCGCGGAGATCCTCTCCGTCCACCCGCCCCGGTACCTGCTCTTCGGCACGGACGCGCCGTGGCGGGACCAGGCGGCGGACGTGGCGCGATTCCTCGCCCTCGACATCGACGACGGCCTCAAGCGGCGGATGCTGTGGGAGAACGGGTGCCGCCTGCTGGGGCTGGACGCCGAAGCATGAGGGGAACGTGCCGCGCGGCGGGCCTCCCGGCTGACAAGCAACCAATGCCGCCCGGCGCGGCACACACATGCTCTCGCACCAGCGCGAAAGCATGCCACCCGCCTGGAACCTTGAACTGCAATGCCGCCCCGTCCCACCTTCGTTACCCCGCACCTCCGTGACTGCGTTACTCGCCGGCGGCGTCTTCCTTCTCGGCCTCGGCTTTCTCGGCCGGCTCTTGCGTCTTCTCCTCATCGGGTTTCGGCGCCGGCTCCGGCGGGGCGAGGGTGTCGGCGGCGGCGAGGAGCGTGGCCCCCTTCTTGCCCGCGACGACGGCGATGCGCTCCCCGCCCTCGGTCATGGCGTACCGCAGGGGCGTCTCCTCGAACAGGGCGGCCACCTTCGCATCGACCTCCTTCGCCGCCAGCAGCAGCGTGACCGATTCGTCGTTCTTGTCGGTCAGGGTGAGGCGGACGGCGGGCGCGTCGAGGCCGACGTCGGCGGGCCTGGCGTCCTCGTAGGCGGCCCAGCGGGCGGCCGTCAGGTCGCAGGCGGCGTCGACGATCTTCTTGACCTCGTCGGCGGCCACCTCCTCGTCGGGCCGGCCCCCGGCGTCGGTGCGGAACCAGTCGTCGTCGACCTTGACGAGGGCGGCCTTGCGGTCGCCGGCCGCCACCTCGATGCGCTCGACGCTGCCGGCCGTGAGGTCCACCACATCGTCGGCGAGCGGTTCGGACGCGAAGTCCTTCATCAGCGAGAGGGGCAGTTCGTAGACGAGGCCCCGGCCGTCGACGCGGCCGACCACCTTCGCCTTCTCGTGATGGGCGAGGACGAGGGTAACCTCGGGGGGTTCGGCCCCGGCGGGCGTCTCGCCCTCGGCCTCTTTCGCCTCGCCTTCCTCGGCCTCGCCTTCTTCGGCCCCGGCCTTCGCTTCGCCGGCGCCGGGCGTTGCTTTCCTCTCATCCGGTTCGAGGGTAACGGTGACGGCGAGTTGGCCCTCGGCCAGGTCCCACTCGGCGAAATCGTCGGTGGCGGCGAGGACCTTCTCGGCCTCCAGGTCCTTCAGGTCGTCGAGCCGGTCGGCCACGAAGCCGGCCTTCGGTTTCTCCTCGACGGGGGCGGTCATCGTCCATGCCCCGTCCTGCTTCTCGAAGACGGTGGTGCGGTCGGGGCCGCGTATGGCCAGGCGCGTGACGCGCTCCGGCTCGAACTCGGTGACCTGCCTGTCCACCAGGCGGAGCCACGGCCGGTCGAGGTGTTCCAGGTCCTTCTCGTTGATGCGTCCGACCCAGTCCTCGCGGAGGTTGCGGACGAGGCTGGGCACGTCGCTTTCGCGGGCGCCGAACTCGAACCCGACCTCGGCGGCCTTCTTCTCAACCTTCAGGCGGACCGAGCCGACGGGCTTGAACCCCTCGGCCGCCTCGGCGTGCTCGCCCTCGGCGAAGTAGAGGACCTTCAGGCCGGCGAGTTCCTCCAGGAGGTCCTCGACGGCGCCGGAGTCGGCGGCCATCGTCTCGCCGCCCTCCGCCTGCACCTGCCAGGCCCCGTCCTTCTTTGTGAGCGTATAGGCCACGGCCTCGTCGCCCTCGGCGAGGGCGGCGGGCACGTCGACGGCCACCCGCTCGACGCGGTCCGTGTCGACGGCCAGGACGTGCCGGTCGCGGAGGTCCTCGAGCGACTTATTGAGTTTCGTGAAATCCTGTTTCTCCACCGACATGATCGTCTTCGAGTCGTCGAGGCGGGCGTAGACGGACTTCTGCTCCAGGTCGGCCCAGCCGCCGAAGGCGATGCGGACGGCCGGTTCGGGCTCGGCCGGCGCCGCTTCGTTGTCCGCCTCGTCCGTCGCCTCCTCGCCCGCGTCCTCGTCCTCGGCGTCATCCTTCTTGCCCGCGGTGTACAGCGTGACGGCGAGGCGGGGCCCGGCGAGACCGTAATGGGCGAAGTCCTCGACGCCGTCCTTGACGAAGTCGGCGGCGATGAGGCCGACGGCGGTGCGCACGAGTTCGGTGACCGACTCGGGGTCGGCCCGGGCGGAGAGGGGTTCGGCCAGGACCCACCGGTCGGTCTCGTCCTCGGCCCGGTCGAGGCGGAGGGTCGTCTCGGGCGTCTCGAGCGTCATGCGGACGACGTCGTCGCGCGCCAGGTCCACGAGGCTGGTGTCGCGGAAGTTCTCGAGCCGCTGGCGGGCCCGCGTCAGCAGGTCGTCCTGCTCGTAGCGGACGACGCGGTCCTCCTCGTCGCGCCGGACGAAGACCCCGCCGCCGATGGCGGCCTTGCGGCCGACGGCGACGGTGTGGGAGCGGACCTGCCCCTCGACCGTCGTCTTGAAGGTCAGCCGGTAGGCGGGGGGCTCGAGGCCGAGGTCCGCAAGGGCCGGCGCGCCCTCGGCGCCGGGGTCCAGCGTGTCGCGGTAGGTGCCCTCGACGGCGGCCCGGAGGAGTTGGCGGATGCGATAGTCGTCGGCCGGGCCCGCGACGGGCTCGGTCAGGCGCCACGCGTCGTCGGTCTTCTCGACGGCGAGTTTGGTGACGAGGTTCCCGTCGTCGTCCGGCTCCTGGAGGGTGGCGCCGGTCACGTCGTCGAGGTCGACGTCGTCGAAGAGGCGTTTGGCGGCGGTGGGTTTCTCGGTGTCCTCCTGGTCGGCCGGCGGGCCGGTGAGTTCGTCGTAATAGACCGCCACCAGGACGACGGCGGCCAGGACCACGAGGGCCAGGATCAGGGTGGTGGTGTAACGCATCGTTATCCTCTGCGAATGAGGTAGACCAGGAGTCCGGCGCCGAGCACGAGAGCGGGCAGCCCCGCGATGATCAGGATCTGGATCGGCAGCTGCCAGCCGCCCAGGTCGCCGATGCGGCGGGCCTGGATCGCCTCCGGGCTGACGGCGATCAGGTGTTCGCTCCCCGAGACCCACAGGCACGCGTTCAGGAAGACCTCCGCGTTGCCGGGAAACTGGTACTGCATCTCGATCCGGTCGCGCAACAGCACCGGGTTCCGGTAGAACGCCACCCGGTCCTGGGCGAAGTCCGCATCGCCGAAGAGGACGACCTTCTGCTCCCCGCCGCCCGTCTGTCGTGTGACGGCCAGGGCGAGCGGCACGGGGCCGGGGATGTCTTCGGCGGCGTCGAACGTCGCCTGCCGCTGCATCGCCTCCATGATGACGGTATCGGCCCAGTAATTCCGGCCGGCGGGGAGTTCGATGAGCGGCGAGAGCGACAGGGCCTCGCCCGGCGCTTCTTTCACCTCCAGCGGCGAGGCCGTCAGCAGCATCGACGGCAGCGCGCCGACGGGATCGGTAATCTCATGGGACGGGTAATCGGTGATCTGGATCTGCGGCAGCGCCTCCTCCGTCCCGGCCGCATCCACCACCACGCTCTGGACGGCGACGGCGTTGAACGTCGCCTCCACGCCGAAGGTGGCGAAGAGGTCCGCGTAGGGGACGCCCTGCTGGAACATCCCGGCCGGTTCACCCATCACGATGGCGGGGGCCCCCTGCCGGATCATCGCCACCGCCGGCGCGTACGCCTCGGGACTCGGCGGCGGCGAGGGCATCTGGGGGTTCGGTTGTCCCGGCGGCACAAGGACGAGGACGATCTTCGAGGCGTCCGCCACCTCGGGCATCTCCGGCTGCCGCTGCGGGTCCCAGTCCTGGACGATGAAGTTGGCCTTCCGGAGCCGCTCGGCGATCTGGCCGTACGGCGCCGGCTGCCCGCCGCCCATCGGGCTCCGCATGGGCATCGTGGCGGGCCCGCCCGACCGGACGAACAGGACGGCCGGCTTCTCTTTCTGGAACATCCCGAGGAGAGTGCTGGAGACGGCCTTCTCGCCCGCGAAGAGGCGGTCCGGCGCCTCGGGCGATTCGCCCGCGCTGGGGTTGCGGACCCACACGGCGTCATGGCCGACGACCTCGATGGCGTCCGGGCGGCGGGCGATCTCGGCCGAGGTGACCTTTCCGCCGGCCGCCTCGATCGCCTGGCGGACGGCGTCGAGTTGGCCGGGCGGCGTCAGGACCTCGAACCCCTCGCCCTCGGCCCGGGGCTGGAGGCTCTCGGCCCCGGCATCCGTCGCCACGGGTTCGAGTTCGGCGGCCTTGGCCGGCCCCGTGAGGATGACGCCCTTCTCGGCCGTGGTCTCCAGGACGAGGGTCTCGCCCTGGTTGATGTCGCGGCGGATCCGGTCGAGTTCGGTTTCGTCGATGTCGGCCGCCTCGTCCGTGAACGTCCGGATGCGTTCGGCGAGCGGGGCGTAGGTCTTTGGGGCCGTTTCGAGAATCTGCCGGACGGCCTCGGGCACCTCGCCCTCGCCGGCCTGGTCCTTGATCTTCGCCAGGGCCTCCGGCACGATCCGGAACCGGTCGCGGACCTGGGCCAGGTAGTCCTCGGCCTGGTTCAGGGCCTCGGAGTACGCGGGCAGGGCCTGCCCGGTCAGGCTCTGGACGTTGCCGGCCGTGAAGTCCCCGACCATCAGCAGTTGGTTCCACACCTGCGCAACCATCCGGAGGGTTTCGACGGCCTGGGGCGGGCCGCCCTCCCAGGCGTCGGCGGCGGCGTTGAGGCGTTGGGCCTCGGTCTGGAGCGTCTCCTGGATGTCCTGGTGCAGGGTCTGGAACTCGGCGACAAGGCGTTTGGGTTTCTGCATCTGGGCGGCGTAGCGTTTCGTGAGGCGGGCGATGAGTTGCTCGACGCCGCCCACGTCGACGGCGGGGTTGACGGCCTCGACCTCGACCCGGCCACTCGCCATGTCGTACTCGCTGAGCATGTCCTGGACGCGCCGCCACTGCGATTCGGAGGCGGGGATTTCCGGCGTGTGCGAGTAGAGGTTCGTGAAGCGGACGTCGAGGTCCCGCTCGCCGAGGGTGTCCAGAAGGGCCTCGGTCCGCGGGCTGAGGCTGAACCGGCCGCCCGCCGTCCAGTCGCCGCGCATCTGGCCGCGCAGCAGCGCCGTCGACAGCCACACCACCACCACGACGAGGGCGGTGGCCAGGAGAACCATGACGGCCACGTTCGAGCCGAACACCATCCACCGGCGCTGCCGCGTCATACCGCCCGCGGCCGCAGGGGCCGTTTGCGTTTCGTCGTTGGTCTCTAGCGCCATCGCCGACTCTCCAGAACTTTGACCGTCAGAAACAGGGCATACCCGGTCAGGACCACGAAGTAGATGACGTGCACCACATCCACCACGCCCTGGGTGAAATCGATATAGTGGGTCCGGATGGCCGCCTGCTGCACGATGTTCCGCCACGGCGGCGGGGCCAGCGTGGCCAGCCACGGCGCCACCATCGCCAGCACCAGGAGGATGACGAACCCCGTGACGGCGGCGATGACCTGGTTCTGCGTCAGGCTCGAGGCAAACAGGCCCACCGCCACGTACACCGCGCCCAGCAGCGCCAGGCCGATGTACCCGCTCGCGATGGGGCCGAGGTCGGGCTCCCCGAACGCCGTCAGCAGCACCACGTACAGCACCGTGGGGGCCAGGACCGCCAGGAAGAAGACCCACGAGCCGAGGAACTTCGCCGCCACCACCTGCACGTCCGTCACCGGGGCCGTCAGCAGCGTCTCCAGGGTGCCGCTGCGCTGCTCCTCGGACAGGGCCCGCATCGTGATGATCGGCAGGACGAACACCAGGATGATCATCATGACGTCGAAGATGGACCGCATCGCCGCCGGCGCCCCGGGGCGAAAGTCCGACAGGGCGAAGAAGAACCCCGCCACCACCAGGAACAGGGCCATCGCCACGTACGCGATGGGCGAGACGAAGTAACTGGCGATCTCGCGGCGGGTAAGCAGGAGCACTTTTTGCATCGTGCGTCTCCTTCCGGGACATCGGCCTCCGGCCGGGGCCGGCGCGGGCCGAGGGACGTCAGGCGGCGGGGCGGTCGGCGGCGGCCGCGGCCTCCCCCGCCGTGATCTGGACGTACAGTTCCTCCAGGCTCGGCGCCTCCCGCCGCATCTCCCGCAGCCGCCACCCGCGCTGCGTGACCATCTGGTGGAGCCCCTCGCGCGGGTCGGCCTCGCCCTCCGGCTGGACGGCCAGGCTAAGCCACCCGCTGCCTAACGGCTCGTGCGTGACGCGGCCGGCGCCGGCCACCTGCCCGAGGGCCCGGGCGACCTCGGCCGGCCCCTCGCCGCCCTCGCCCGGATGGACCTCCAGGACGATGCGGCTGGACTCGGCCAGGCCTTCCTTCAGGTCCGCCACGCTGCCGGCGGCGGCGATGCGGCCCTGGGCGATGATCACCAGGTGCGAGCAGGTCTTCTCGACCTCCGGCAGGATGTGACTCGAGAGGAGCACCGTATGCTTCTTGCCCAGCGACCGGATGAGTTCCCGCACCGCCTGGATCTGGGCCGGGTCCAGGCCGATCGTCGGCTCGTCCAGGATCAGCACGGGCGGGTCGGCGATGAGCGCCTCGGCCAGCCCCACCCGCTGCCGGAACCCTTTCGAGAGTTGCCCGATGAGCCGCCGCCGCATATCCGTCAGCCAGCACCGCTCGACGACGCGGTCGATGGCCGCGGCGCGGTCGCCGGACGGCACCTCCTTCAGCCCGGCGCGGAAGGCCAGGTACTCCTGGACCCGCATCTCGGGGTACAGCGGCACGTTCTCCGGCATGTACCCGATGGAGCGGCGGACGGCGAGGCCCTCGGTGAGGACGTCGCGGCCGGCGACGCGGGCCTGGCCGCGCGTCGGCGGCATGAACCCCGTCAGGATCCGCAGCGTCGTGGACTTGCCCGCCCCGTTCGGCCCGAGGAAACCGACGATGCGGCCTTCCTCGACGGTGAAGGAGGCGCGGTCCAGGGCAAGCGTCCGGCCGTAGTACTTCGTCAGGTCGTCGACTTCGATCATGGCAGACACGGTTCGTGCCCTCCTAGGGTGCCGTATGGTCCGTCCGTCGAAACCCATAGTTAACGAAAACGCGGTGGCGGTGTCAAGGGGTTGGCCGGTGCGACGGGAGGGCAGCGGCTGCGCCGTCGTGCGGAGGAGGCCGGCGGGCCGAGGCCGCGTGGGGCGGCGAGGCTGTCATTGCGAGCGAATCCCGGCTACACCATCCCCGCCAGGTCGCCCAACCGCGTGAGGGTGATGCAATCGGCGTGGGGATCCTCGCCGTCGCGGTCGACGAGCACCGCCTGGATGCCGATGCTGCGGGCGCCGACGACGTCGGCCCAGTAATCGTCGCCCACGTGGACGGCCTCGCGGGGCTGGACGCCCAGGGCCGAAAGGCCCCGCAGGAAAATCTCGCGGTGCGGTTTCGCCGTGCCGACCGCCTCGCTGGCGATGACGACCTCGAAGTAGCCGGCCAGGCCGAAACTGGCGAGGTACTCCGGCAGGTCTTCGCCCCAGTTGCTGATGACGCCCAGGCGGAACTCGCGCTGCTGGAGGTCGCGCAGGAGGTCGTGGGCGTCCGGGTCCAGGGTCTCGGGGCTGCGGGTCTCGACCGCCCGGATGGCCCGGGCGAGTTCGCGTTCCAGGATCTGGCTCGAGAGGTCCAGGTCCAGCGCCGAGGCCAGGTGCTCCAGCCACATGCGGCTGGCGGTGTGAGTGTTCATGCGGGCAGGATGACGGCGCCGGCTCCGCGCCACCGCCCGCCGCGCCAGGTCGTTCGCCTCCATCACCTCGTCGCGCGTGAGGCGGTACCCGATGGCCAGCAGCGCCTGGTGCAGCAGGTCCAGGTGTCCCAGGTCGCTGTAGATGAGCGTCCCGCCCACGTCGAAGAAGACGGCGCGGATGCCCGTCATCTGCCGGCGTCGCTGTTGACTACGCATCGCCACGGCGTGCGTGCTCCTTCTTATGCTCCGTCACCACCCGGTGCGCCCTCCTTGAGGGTTCCGGCAGGCGGTACCGCGTGGCGGCGGCCAGGACCCATCGCTCGGCGCTCGCCAGGTCGATCCGATGCCCGACGGAGACGTAGAGCGGCTTGACGCCCGTCCGGGTCCGCAGGACCGTCCCGATTCGCTCGCCGCCGTCGACCAGCGGCGCCCGGCTGCCGCGCGCCTCGCCCACCTCGCCCTCACCCTCGCCGCAGAGGCGGCTCTTGGCGCAGCCGATGGTCGGCACCTCCAGGGCCAGGCCCAGGTGGCTCGCCAGACCCAGCCGCCGCGGATGGGCCCGGCCCTGGCCGTCGCAGATCACGACGGCCGGCCGGCGCTCCAGTCTCTTAAACGCCTCCAGGACGACCGGGATTTCCCGGAAACTCAGGCACCCGGGCACGTACGGCCAGGCGGCGGTCATGCCGGCCCGGCGCGTTTCGATGGGTTCCAGGGTCCCGGCGTCGACGAGGACGACGGCGGCGGCGATCCACTCGCCCCGCCGGCCACCCGACACGTCCGCCGCTGCAATCGTGCCGGCGGTCTCGAGCGGCGGGCCCTCTTCCACCTTCGCGGCCAGGCGCTCCTGGACCGCCACCGCCTCGCGGTACGCCAGCGTCCATTTGTGGAGGCGGCGGACCTTCATGGCGCGGCCTTCGCCACGCCGGGTGTCACCGATTGCCGGTCAATCGGTGTTCTCCCGGCCGGGCAAGACCGGCCGGGCCACACAAGAAACTCGGTTTGACAAGCAAACCGTGGCACCGCCGTCCTCGCCGCGCCGGGTGTCACCGCTTGCCGGTCAATCGGTGTTCTCCCGGCCGGGCAAGACCGGCCGGGCCACACAAGAAACTCGGTTTGGCAAGCAAACCGCGGCACCGCCGTCCTCGCTGCGCCGCCGGAGGTATCGGCATTCGCCGCCGGGGCGTCGCGCACCTTCTTCAGCACCACGTCGTCCCAGTAGATGACGCCCGCCGGCCAGTAGGCGTACAGGTCCACCTTCAGGAACGTCGGCGTGTGCTCCGGCCGCGTGGCCGAGGGAATGAAGTCCGCCGTCACGGTGTGCCACTCACCCTTCCCGCCCTTCGGATGGACCTGCCGGCGGTACGTCTCCCGCCGCTGGGCGGGGTACCCGTTCTCGGCGGGGAACGCGTGGTACCCCTTCAGGAAGATCTTCGGCGTCGGGCCGAGCGTCTTGTACCGGCACGCGAACCGGTAGGTGGCGCCGGCCTCGATGGGAATCCAGTCGCTGTAGAAGTCCAGGCCGTACGTGGCGGCCGTCTCTTTGTTCATATCATACTTGATGACCTTGCCGGGGCCGTCCGGGTTGGCGGTCCAGGCCATCTGGGGCTCCACGTTCTGCCAGCGGGCGGGACCGCTGCCGCCTGAGTCGGGCACCTCGAAGCCGGGGTTCGCGACCAGGTTCGGCGCCGTCTTCCATCGCCGGGCGACCGCCGGGTCCTGGCGCAGCATCCGCAGCGGGTCCTTCGGGTGCGGCAGGCCGAGGATGTCGTACACGGCCCTGGCCATCTCGACCGGAATCTCGTGATGGTTCGCCGCCCGGTACGTCCGCCGGAAGACGCCCGGCGGCCCCGGCGCGTCGGCGTAGACGGCGAGGAGGTCGACGGTATACGGCTCGCCCCCGGCCACGTGCCCGACGACCGCCACGTCGGCCCGGAAGCGCTGGCGGGCCAGGCGCGCCAGGTCCGCCGGCGGCGTCTGGAGCGAGACGGTCCGGCCGGCCAGGACGTCCCGGACGCTGTGCGGGTCGTAGACGACCGCCCCGAGCCGCTTCGCCTTCGCCCGCAGCATGTCATGGACCTTCTTGCCGAGGCCCTCCTCCTCGCTCGTCACCGTGAGGGGGAGGAACGCGACGCCCTCGGCCTCGCCGGGCGCCGCGGCGGAAGCCGCCCCCACGAGCGCGGCGCAGGCCGGCAGCCACGTGAGCGTCCAAAAGAGGGCGCATGCCGATATGACCACTCCCTGCGACATGCGTTTCCCATTCCGCGGCAGCGGGCTTGGACATTGCTCATTGGACATTGGGCATTGACCTGCACAGGCGCCGACCGGAGCCGGCACCATCCGATGCGTCAGGCACTCGTAATCAATCAGTCCAGAAACTGCACGCTCTCGCGCAGTGCCCGGACCTCGTCGCGGACGGCCTCATCGGCCCCGGCCCGAACCATCAGCACCAGGGCCAGCACCCGACGGTGCCGGCGGACGTACACGGTCGTGCACTCGGCCCGCCGGCCGGAGAGCAGCCCGTCACCTTCGTATACGAGTTGGTAGCCCGGCAGTCCGCCGAGCGTGGCGGGTTTCGGTGCCGGCTCCTTCACGCCGAGCCGGCGGGCGGCCGCCTTCGCCCGGAGCCGGACGAACGTCTCCAGCGTCCGGTCCGGATCGCGGTTCAGCATCCGCACCACCGCCACCGCCGCCTGGTCCTGCCGCGCCACCTCCAGCGCGGTCGGCAGCCCGCCGGTATGCTCCGGCACGCTCCATCGGCGGCTCGGCAGCCGGACCTGGAACCCGTACAGCGGGCTCCGGACGGTCGTCCCGATGGTCTGGAGCGGCAGGCGGCCTTCGGGCGGCTCGATCCGCAGCGACCGCACCACGCTCTCCGACAGCATCGGCTCGCCCTGCACGGGCCGGTCCGCCACCCGGACCGTGACGAACCACGTCAGCCCCGCGCCCCAGTACAGCAGGTTCCGATAATGGAACGTCGTGCATCCGAGCCGGGCGGTGCCCGCCACGCCGATCGCCTCGGCGTCCTTGGCCCCGCCGGGGACGTACGGCCGGCTCGGTTCCACCGTCACGTCCTCGTACCGTGCGGCCCATTCCTTGAAGACCGGCAGGGTCGCGAGGCGCGGCGTGGGGGCGGAGGCGGCGCCGTCATCGCCGGCGCCCTCGCCGGACGCCGACGCCTCGCCGGCCGGCGCCGCCGGCGGGCCGGACCCCAGGACCGGACGGATCTCCACCTGCGCCGCGTCCGTCAGGTTCGCGATCCGCAGCACCCCGGATTCCTCGACCACGTGCAGGGCGTACGGCATCGGCGGGACGTACAGGCCGAGGCCCATCCGCTCGTTGCGGTACCCGCGGAGGGTCATGCCCGGCAGGGTGAGCGCCGGCGGCGGGTCGGCCACCGCGTCCAGCCGCCGCGCCTCCGACAGCGCCACCCCTTCCGCCACCATCGGGCTGCTCTGCCAGAGGCGGCGGAGGACCCGGCCGTCGTCGCCCACCAGGTGGGCCACCTGTTCCACACCGTACGCCGACAGGTAGATCCGGCCGCGGAGGTCCCCGTCCGCCTCCGTCCGGCCGGGCAGCGTGTGCCGGCCGAGGACGCGGACGCGAACCGGTTCCGGCAGCAGCGCCCCGATGGAGGCGTCGATGACGAGCCAGCGCCGCGTCTCGCCCGGGGCGGTGCCCGCCATGGCGGTGGCCCGCACCGCCCAGCACCGCAGCGTCATGCCGTCCTCGATGGGGACGGCGGCGGTGCCGGTCTTGCCGTCGACGGTCCGCTTGAGGCGGAACGTGCCGCCGTCCGCCCGGCCGCTCGTCCGCCAGCGCCGGCTGCCGCTACGGACCTCGCAGGCGACCGCCTGCGGCCGGAAGCGGGCGTCGACGTCGGCCGTCGTCTTCCGGTAATACCCGAGGCGCGGGTCGCCCCGCCGCCGGCGGAGGAACGTGTTGCACTTCAGCCGGTGCCCGCCGTCGCTCAGACGGTACAGGCTCTCGGTGGTGTAGCCGATCTTCTCGCCATCGAGGAACAGGCTGTGCCACTCGCTGCGGACGAAACGGGCGGTGACGCCGGGCGTATCGGTTTGGGTGTCCGTCTCGTCGGGGCCGGCCTCGTTCTGGGCGGCCCGGACGCGCGCAGGGCCGGCCAGGCACGCCGAGGCGAGGACGGCGAGGAGGGCGGCAACACGAGCGGGTTTTGGGCGATTCATGGCCACGATGGCCCTTCCATCGGCATTCGCGTCGGGGAACTATAAGGGGAGGCGAGGTGTCCGGTCAACGTGAACCGGAGGGCAAGCCGTTTCCGGGGCCCGCCCCCTGTGTGACCCGGTTGGCTTGTCCAACCGGGTCGAGGTGCACTCCCGGCCGGACAAGCCGGCCGGGCCACATACCGCCGGCCTCTTACTCCTGCGCGTTTCCATCCAGCCTCAGGTCGTAGAACGGCAGGTACCGGTAATAGACCTCCAGCGTGAGGGCCGCCATGGCGGTCGAGTACACCCGGCCGCCGTAGTCGCCCCAGCGGGTCCGCGGGTCCCAACTGCCCGCGTGCGGGCCGTCGTCCCGCTGCGACGTCACCAGCGCCTCCCGCACCTTCGCGTTCCACGTCTCCCACTCCGCGCCGCCCAACTGGTGCAGTGCCATCGTGGCGTAGTACCAGTAATAGAAGTTCGTGCGGTTCTTGTCCTGCGGCACGTAGCGGGGCTCGTGGTCCAGGAGGTAGGCGACGGACTCGGCCGTCCGCGGGCTGGCGGGGTCGTAGTCGATGAGCATCTCCGAGAAGAGCCCCTCGGCGGTCATCGCCGGCGACGGGTTCCGGCCCGGCTGATACTCGTACAGGCCCTTGTGCTTGCCCTTGCGGACGCGGTCGAGCCAGTTCGCCGCCCCGCGGTACGCCTTCTGGGGGACCGCGAAGCCGGCGATCTCGGCGCTCTTCAGGGCCATCAGCGCCCACCCCAGGACGCTCGTGTCGTTGTCCGACCGCGGCTCGTACCGCCAGCCGCGATTCGGATTCTGGGCCTTCAGGGTGAACTCGACGGCCTTGCGGATCGGCTCGACGAGCCGCTCGTCGCCCGTCATGCTGTACGATTCGCACAGGACCATCGTGGCGAGGCAGTGGTCGTACATCTGTCCCTTCCGGCGGAGGTCGCCCTCCTCGGTCTGCCCTTCCAGGAGCCAGTCGACGGCCTTGCGGACGGTCTCGGCGTGTTCGGTGGGCCCGTCGGCGCCGCGGGCGGCCACGTGGGTGTGCCCGGCCCCGATGAACGCCAGGGCCGCCAGGGCCGTCACGCCCACGTCCTGGTCCCGGCGGCTGCCCCGCCCGTCGGCCCGCCGACCCTTGACTTTGTGGTGCTTCATGAACCCGTCCACGTCCCACCGTCCGTCGGGGCTCTGGTGCAGGCGGAACCAGATGAGGGCCCGTCGGACGGCCTCCTCGGTCTCCGGCGTGCCGCCCAGTTTCTCGATCCGGGCGGCCCGGTCCGGCTCCGTGCGGAGACGGTAAACCTCCTTGGGCGGCAGGGGCGCGGGCGGCGGCGCCACCTCCTGCATGCGGGCGGCTTCCGGCGGCAGGGCCGCCTCCCCCAGCGCCTCGCCGATGACGGGCGTGGCGAGCGCCTCGCCCGCCGGCACGGCCGAGGCCAACCGCGTGGCGGCATCGGGCTCGGCCGGGGACCCGCCCGCCGGCGCCTCCGGCACGGACCCGGCGGCGGGGCGGTCCGGCGCCTCCGTCTCGGGACGGGCGGGCGCCAGCGCCTCGCGCGGACCGGCGGTCACGGACGGTACCGGTCCCTGGACGACCTGCGGCGGCGGCGGGAGGGACGGTTCCGTCAGGTCCACGACCTCCGGCCCCTCCGGGACCACGGCCGCCCTCGCCGTCGGGGTCCCCTCGATGGCGGGGGCGGGGGCGGGCGAGGGGGCGGCCGCCGCCTGCCCGGCCGAGGCGATCGGCTCGGCCGCCACCGCCTCCGGCCCGACGCGCAGGTCTTCCGAGGCCGCCGGGGCGGCCAGCCGCGGCGCCGTCTCCGCCGCCACGGGCCCCGCCGCCCGGCGGACCGTGACGGCCGTGGGGGGACCCGCTTCCGGTTCCGCCTCGCCCTCGCCGTTGGGTCCGCGGGCGGCCACGTCGGTCGGCCCGACGGCGGGCGGGAGGGTCTCGGCCGGGTTCACCTCCGTCGGCGGGAGGGACGGCCCGCGGGCGAGCGGCTCGGCCGGCACGACAGGCCCGCGGGCGGGCGCCTCGGCCGGCAGGGCGACCTCGCCGATGGCCGCCGTCGGCGGCGCGGGGCGGACCGCCGGGGCCGACGCCTCCGGCGCGCGGACCGGCGCGCCCACCTCCGGGACGGACGTCTCGGCCCGTGCGGCGGCCAGGGGGCGGGTGCTCGGCGGCCGGTCCGACGGCTGTTCGGGTCCCTGGACCGGCCGCAGCGCCGCCTCGGCGGTCGTGGGGGCCAGGTCGACCACCTCCGCCGCGGCGGCGGGCGCCGGCTCCGGCGGACGGACGTCCGGCACGTCGAGCGCCGGGACGGGCCCCGCGGCGACGGCCGGGGCCGCCTCGCCGGCCAGCGGCTGGGCGCTCGCCGCCTCCGGCCCCACACGCAGGTCCGGCGCCGGCGACGGGGCCGTCACGCGGGGTCCGACGGTGGCGGCGACGGGACCGGCCGCCCGCTCCAGGCGGACGGCGGCGCGCGGCGAGGGCTCGGCGTCCGGCTCGGGCTCGGCGTCGGGTCCGCGGCGGGCGAGTTGGGGCGGCCCGACGGCGGGCGGCAGGGCCTCCGGCGGGGTGATCTCGGGCGGCTCGACGGCCGGCCCGCGGGCCAGGACCTCCGCCGGCACGATGGGGCTCGCCTCCGCCGCCTCCACGGGCGGGGCCACGTCCGCCAGGTCCGCCGTCGGCGGGGCCGGACGCGCCGCCGGCGCCGCCGCCTCCGGCCGGCGGGCCGGGGCCGACGGTTCCGGCACCCGCGCCTCGGGCCGGGCGGCGGCGAGCGGACGCGTGCTCGCCGGCCGGTCCGGCGCCGGCGGTTCCATCCGGACGGGCCGGGCGGGCGGCTCGGTCTCCGTCGGGGCGAGGTCCACGATCGCCTCGGCGGGGGCGGCCTCCGCCTCCGGCCGCGTGATGTCCGGCGCCGGCAGGGTCTCGCGCGCGGGGGGCTCGGGCGGCGTGACCTCGGCCAGGGCCGACGGCTCCGGCACGGGGGCGGGGCGCTCGGGCGCCGGCTCCGGCCGCGCCGGACGGCGTGTCGGGGCGGGCGGCGCCAGCTCGCGGCGGGCCACCTCCACCGGCCGCGGGGCGGCCGGCTCGGGCGGCTCCCGGCGGACGGGTTTCGGCTCGACCGCCAGGACGGGCTCGGGCGGCAGGGGCTCGGGCGCGGGGACGGGCTCCGGCTGCTCGCGGAGCGGTTCGGAGAGGTCCACGGGGCGGGCCTCCGGCCGGTCGATGTCGAGCGGTTTCGGGGCGGCCTCGGGCTCGGCCCGGGCGAGGGCCACCTCGGGCGACTCGGGGGCCGGTGGCTCGGGGGCGGTCATCTCGCGGGACTTCTCGGCGGCCAGTTTCGCCGTATCCGTCCGGGCGAGGTCTTCCAGGGAGGCCCGCAGGCGGCTCGAAAGTTCGCTCTCCGCCAGGTCGGGCAGCGAGACGGCGACCTCGAACCGGGCCTCGTCCTCGGCCAGTTCCGAGACCCGGGTCGAAATCTGCCACAGGGTGAACAGGCTGAGGGCCACCAGGTGCAGGATGAGCGAGACCATCATGGCGCTGGTGAGCAGCCCCGGCCGCCGACGCAGCCGGGCCATCGCCAGCAGCGTCAGCAGCAGGCCGATGAGGGCGGCGATGAGGCCGATGAGCGGCCAGGAGAGGCGGCCGAGGATGTGCCCGATGGCCAGCCGCCGCGTCCGCACCACCCGGAAGACCTCGTGGCTGCGGGCGAAGTAGATGGCCCACCGGTCCTCGGCCTCCCGATCGCTGGAGAAGTAGAGGCCGAACCCCTCGAGGCTGACGGCCGGGTCGAGTTCGTGGGCGGCCGTGTTGACGGGCCGGCCGAGGTTCTCGGGCGGCATGAGGGCCGCCAGCGGCGGGTCGGCGACGCGGCTGCGCCAGATGTCGTATCCGCCCTGCCCGCCCGCGCGGTTGGAGGCGAAGTAGAGCCACCGGCCGTCGCGGGAGAGCGCCGGCTGGCCGTCGTCGGCCCCGCTGCACACGGCCGCGAGCCGGCGCGGCGGGGCGGAGCGGTCCGCCAGATTCAGTGCGTAGATATCGTAATCATTGCGGTAATGGCCTTCGCGGAGGGTGGCGGGCCAGTCCGCCTCGTCGGGTTTCTCGGCCTCGGCCGCCGGGCGGTTCGAGGCGAACAGGAGGCGGGACCCGTCCGGCGCCACCGCCGGGTCGTACTCGTTGAACGGGGTGTTGACGGCGGGCCCGAGGTTCTCGGGCGGCTGCCAGCCGTCGGCCGTGTGCCGCGCCACGTAGAGGTCGTACCCTCCCTCGCCGCCGGCGCGGTTGGAGTAGAAGTAGAGCGTGGCGCCGTCGCGGCCGAGGGCCGGGCCGATCTCGTCGGCCCCGGTGTTGAGGGCGTCGAGCGGCCGGGGGTCCGCCCACCCGTCGACGGTGCGGTAGGCGACGTAGAGGTCGGCCTCGCCGCCCGCCTTGCCGCGGGTGAAGTACAGGTCCTGCCCGTCGGCGGAGAGGCACGGGTCGTAGTCCTGGCGCGGGTCGCCGAGACCCTCGAGGCGGGCCCCTTCGTCCCACAGGACGGACCGGAGGCCGAGGTCCGGCCGGGCGGACCAGGTCCGTTCGCCGTCGGAGTAGAAGACCTCCTCCCTCGGCCAGAGGAAGAAGGCGGCCGCCCCGGCGACGGCGAGGAGCGGGACCGCGATCCAGAGGATCCGGGTCGGCAGGCTCCACGAGTTGTTGCGGTTTTCCGGCATGGGCTATCATCAACCCCGATGACGACGATACGGACGTGCGGCAGTCATTCTGAGGGGCGGCGACGCCGCGACGAAGAATCCCGCCTCGACGCCGCTCCCGCGGCGAGATTCTTCGGTCCCGCAAGCGGAACCTCGGAATGACACGCTTGCGGGCCCCCTCTCGCGATCTCAGGCATCCCCGTCCTCCCTCACCCGCCGCCGGTCTGGGCGGTCGTCAGGAACTTCCGGCGGACTTCGTATTTCTCGCACAGGTTCAGCACGTCGACGGGAAGTTGGAGGATGGCCTTCCGGTCGCCGCGCACGACGACCGCCTGGTCGGGGTTCTCCTCGACGGCCTGGGCGATGAGGCGTTCGAGGTCCTCCACGGGGTACTCGACGCCGGCCACGGTGAACCGGCCGTCGCGCGTGACGTTGACGATGAGTTCCTTCGGGGCGGCCGTGACGGGCTGGGCGTCGCGGGCCGAGGGCGGGTTGACCTGGAGGTCCCGCTCGATCTCGGCGAACTTGGTGGCCACCATGAAGAAGATCAGCAGGAGGAAGACGACGTCGATCATGGGCGTGAGGTTCATCTCGGCCCGGACCTGCCGCTCCTGCGGCTGGCGGTCGATGCGCATGGTCGGTGACTCCTTCGGTCGCGGGCGGTCACATTTATGAACCCGGCAAAAGGAATCTTCATGGTTGTCATTCTGAGAAGGCCGCAAGGCCGACGAAGAATCTCGCCTTGTCGCCACTGGCACGGCGAGATTCTTCGGCCTCGCAAGCGAGGCCTCAGAATGACATCGTCACTTCACTTTTGCCGGACTCCATCGCCGCGGGCCCGCCTTCGCCCTTTGGGCTACGGCGGGTAAACTTGCCCGGCGCGTTTTCACAGCCCGCGCCGGCTCAACGATTGTCATTCCGAGCGAGTCCCGGCGCGGCGGGCCGTTACGCGGCGGCGTTTTTCTTCTCGTCGGCGAGGCCCTCGACGAACTCCATCGTCAGGTCGTCCATCTCGGCGACCAGCCGGTCGATGCGCGAGGTGATGACCAGGTAGAGCACGAGGCTGGGGATGGCCACCGAGAGGCCGGAGGCGGTCGTGACGAGGGCCTCGTAGATGTTCTCGGCGAGGGCCTCGCCGGCGCCGGCGCCGATGGGTTTGCCCCCGCCGATTTCCTGGAACGCCCCGATCATGCCGAGGACCGTGCCCAGGAGGCCCAGCAGCGGGGCCACGCTCGCCACGCCCGAGAGGACGCGGGTGTACCGGCGGAGGTCGCGGACCTCGCGGGCGCCGGCGTCCTCGATGGCCTTCTCGATCTCCGGCAGGGGACGGTCGAGGCGCTTGACGGCCGCCTGGAAGATTCGCGAGATCGGGCTCGGGTTCGCCTGGCAGTAGGTGAGGACCTTGTCGCTGTCGATGGGACGGGTGCGGACGAGGTCGCGCAGGTTCTCGACGAACGCGGGGGGCAGGACCTTGCGTCGGCGGAGGCTGATCGCCCGCTCGATGGCGAAGGTGACCATGAGGAACGAACAGAAGTAGATGGGATACATGAGCGGCCCGCCCGCCTGGAGGAGTTCCCAGACGGTGGGGGGGCCGTCGTCGTCCGTCTCGGCGGGCTCGGCGGGCGCTTCGCCGGCCGGGGGGGCCTCGGCCTCCGGCGCGGGCGCCTCGGCCGGC
>CAZNYC010000038.1:0-30640 GCA_964577175.1 uncultured Anaerolineales bacterium | reverse complement strand
ATCCACCAGGCGGTATCGGATGTGTCTGCCGACGCGGACATACTTCAGGGCATAGCGATGCGTGCATCGCCAGGTTGCCAAAGTTTCCACGCGGATGCCGAGGATTTCGGCGGCTTGCGATGGGGTCAAAAGCGGTTCAGGCATTGAAAAACCTCCATGACTGGGTTAACCGAAACGTCGCCTAACGCGGTACGTTTCGGTTGTTCCCGGCCGTGGAGGCCGCGCCCGAACCTACATGTTATCGCTCGCTACAGCGGCGGTCTGTCCCGCCGTCACCACCCCGCGCGGGTCACGCGAGTTCGTGGATTTCACGCCCACTTGCAGGCGACGAACCCAACAACGTGGAGACGCGCGTCCCCCGTCGCCCGAACCGCAACGCAGCACGGCGTTCCTCGGCCGCGGTCAGCAACTTGCGCTGCACCGGCCCGCGAAACGTCCGGCCACGTCGATAACAGACTTCGACATATTCCCTTGCGCCGAGGCCATACTCCAGGCTCGGCCCATCCACCCGCCGCACCTGGCCACCGGCCGCCTTCGCTCGCTCGAACTGGCTTACTGCCACGTCGATGCTCCCGTATCTTGTGCATCCGCGCCTATCGTATACGGTCAGCGGTACTTTGTCAACCTTTTTTTTCTCGTTGTGCCGACGCCGCTGTACCCTCTATGACGCCTCGCGCGGCGTCACCGCCGGCGGCCAGGAGCGCCTGATTCGCGGCGGACACGGACTCGCGAACGGGGCCGGTGTCGATCCGTGCGTAAACCGCCGTGGCCGTCAGGCTCCGGTGGCCGAGACTTTTCCCGATGACGGTCAGCGGCGAACCCGCCATCGCCTGCCAACTGCCGAGCGTCCGGCGGAGATCGTGGAGGTGAACCGTCGCGCTGCCGTCCTCGGCGATGAACCCCGCCCGTTCCAGGACCTTCCGCCAGGGGCGGCGGGGGCTTTCAAGGTGTCCGCTCTGGCTCGCGGTGCTCGGAAACACCCATCCCGACTCCCCGTTACCCTCGGCACGTCGGCGTAGGACGGCGACGACGGGCTCGGTCAACACCACGATCATCGGCTCCCCGGCCTTGGCATCGTCCGGGGGAATGTGCCACAGGCCGCGGTCGAGTGCCAAGTCGTCCCAGCGCATCCCCAGGACGTTGGCCTGCCGAGCACCTGTCAAAAGGCCGACGAAGAAGACATCCCTCCAAACCGGGGCCACCTCGAGCAGGGCCGCGAAGAAGGCTTTGACCTCGGCGGCGTCGAGGAAGCGGTCGCGGCTGCGTTCCCGGAACCGCTGGATGCCCTTCGTGGGGTTGTCGAGGTCCGGGGCGGTCCGGTTGTAGATCGTCGAGACCAGCGCCACGGCCCTGTTCGCGGCGACGTGGCCGTTCTCGCGGCCGATGCGGGCGTGGAGCCGTTCCACGTCCTCGCGCGAGACGGCCGACGCCTTCAGCCTCGCCAGGGGTTTCAGGTGACGGTTGAACGTCCACACGTCTTGTTTCCACGAGCGTTTCCGGGGCTTGGCGTAACGCTCAAGGTAGGCGTCGAAGAGTTCGCCGAGCGTCGCCTCTTCCCGCGCCCTGCGGCGGTCGTCGGCCGGGTTCCCGCCGGCGGCGACCTCGGCATCCAACCGCATGACCTCGCGCCGGGCCTGCTCGACGGTGACGGCAGGAAACGGCCCCAAACTCAACCGTCGCGGGCGTCCGTTGACCCAGCGGTAAAACTGGAACCGCGCCGCCCCGGTGGACGAGAGGACGAAAGCCAAATGCGCCTGCTTGGCGTCCCACACCGTGCGCCGCCGGATTCCGCCGTCCTCTTTCGGCGGCGGCGGCTCCAGGGCCGCCAGTTTCCTCTTCGTGAATCGGACCTTCTCGGTCTTCCGCGCCATGGCTTCCTCCCTGTCCTGAATCCCCTGCGCTATGGCCTGCGCTATGGCCTGTATCCATTTCTATCGACGGTGGACATTTTCAGTATAGCGCAGGGAAACGGGAAAGTCCAGTGAAATCAAGGGAAATCGACTCTGGTAGTCATAGGCGCAACCCCCCGGACATCTGTCTGCTTTTCAAACGCGCCGTTAGAGCGGTTTAACCTTGGGTGCCGGCGCGGTGGTTCTCCGTAACCAGCGCGCGTCACGCATCGCCCGTCTTGTGGCGGCGGGTGCGGAGACCCGCCGCGCTACCATGCGAACTTAGCCGCGCCGCCATGCGAACTTAGAGGCCCGAACATAATGGATGCCACGGGCCGTTTGTCTGCCCGTGCACTGGCGGGCAAGCCGCCAGTGGCACCCCGCGGTTTCGTTCTGATAGGCTCTCTTGGTATGCCGGAAAGCGGTGACGGGAGCGGCCGGCGCTACACGCCGGCTTCCTGGAGGCGGGACTTGCTGCGGGACGACGACCCGCTCGCCGACGCGCCGCTCGTCTGGCGGTCCGGGATGCGGATCTTATACCGCTTGAGTTTGGCGTGCAGGGTGGCCCGCGTGATGCCGAGGAGGGCGGCCGCTCGCGTCCGCTGCCACCCCGTCTCGCGCAGCGCCCGTGTGATGAAGAGGCGTTCGGCCGTCTCGAGCGAGAAATCGTTCTCGGGCACCGGGACGGCGGTCTCGGCCTGGGGCGGCTCGTCCGAGTGGTCGAAAACGAGGCTGTCGGCCGTGACGTGGTCTGCGGTCCCGGTGATGAGTGCCCGCTCCACCGCGTTCTTGAGTTCGCGGACGTTCCCGGGCCAGGTGTGGGTGAGAAGGCGGTCGCGCGCCTCGGGGGCGAGGCCCGCGACGTGTTCGGCACGGGGCAAGGTCGAGGTCTCGATGAAGTACTCAGCCAGGAGGGGGACGTCATCACGGCGGTGGGGGGCCCGCAGCGGGGGCAGGTGGATCGGGAAGACGGCCAACCGGTAATACAGGTCGCGGCGGAACCGGCCGTCGCGGGCCTCGGCCGCCAGGTCCCGATTGCTCGAGGCGATGACGGTGGCCCGGCAGGGGATCGTTTCCGTCCCGCCCACCCGCCGGAACGTCTGTTCCTGGAGCACCCGCAGCAGTTTCGCCTGGAGGCCGGTCGGCATCTCGCTGATCTCGTCCAGAAAGACGCTGCCGGTGCCGGCCATCTCGAAGAGGCCTGGCTTGTCGCGTTCGGCCCCGGTGAAGGCGCCTTTGACGTGGCCGAAAAGTTCGCTTTCCAGGAGGTTGGCGGTGAGGGTGGCGCAGTTGACGGCCACGAAGTCGTCGCGCGTGCCGCCGCGGAGGGTGTGGACGGCGCGGGCGGCCAGTTCCTTCCCGGTGCCCGTTTCGCCGATGATCATGGCGGGGATGCACCGGCTGTCGGCGACCTGATGGATGGTCCGGAGGGCACGCCGCAGCCCCTCGCTGTGCCCGACCATGCCGATGCCCGGCGGGCACTCGGGAGCGAAGTACCGCCCGGCCCCGCCGGCGTCACGGCGGCCTGCCGGCGCCAAGGCGACCGCGCGGCAAAGGGCTTCCTCATCGGGCGGGGCCGAAAGGTAATCGCTCGCACCGCTGCGGACGAAAAGGATCGCCTCGTCCACCGTCGGAGAATCGGAGAGTACCACGACGGGCGGGCGCCCCGCTGCCGATCGCACATCGCGAAGAAAACGGAGGGCGGCGTCGCGCGGGACGCTGTCGCGCACGACCACCAGGTCGGCGCCCGCGGCCTGCGCGGCCCGAAGGGCTTCTTCCGGAGTCCGGACGGTGACCACGTCGCGGGCGATGTTCCGGAACGGACACGCTTCCGTGCCGGGCGGGTCGCCCACGGCGACCACCGTCTCCAGCCGCCGATTCGGGGTGCTGTCCATCCCCCATCCTCCGGTCTCCGGCCGACCGGTTGACAAGCCGGTCGCCGCATCCCAGGTGTGTGGAGGGTTCGTCGGCAGACACCGACGAGGCAGGCTGCGGCCCCTCCGTCTGCTATGCCGGAGTGTTCCCTTTGTCGGCGGTTCGCTGATTTCGGCTTTAACGGAATTATCGGACGGAGCAGGAAAAGTCGGCGAGGAACACGTCTTCCGCAATATGGAATGGCTGTTTTGAAGCTTCCAATCCGTGTTCACAGCCGCGCGGCGGGGAAGGGCCCGTCGGCGGATTCTGCCGGTCGCCGGAAGTTTCTTCCGGCTGCGGCGTGGTTTTCCGTCGTCCCGGCGGGCGGCGCTTCCGGACCATGGCTTGTCCAAACTGTTGTTTCACAAGGGGTTATGCGCTCCGAGTGTGCTTCCGGCCGTTTCTGGCACGGCGTTTGCAACCCTTCTGCCGCACTGGAGAACGCCATGCACACGCCATCTTTGATGCTCGACCTCGCGGTGACACCTGCCGGACGGTCGGCCGCCGGCGTTGCCCGGACGGGCGATGCCGCACACCGCGGCGGACGCGTGGCGTCTGGTACCGGCCGTCGGCCGGAACCCGCCGACACCCCCCGGGGTGGCGAGGACGCGTTCCGGACCCGACTGGACAAGGCGCAACGGTCGCACGACGACCGCTCGCCCGACGAGTCCCGGCCCGTCAGCGACGATGCACGGTCCGAGACGACTGCCCGCGAGAGTCGCGGCCGGGCGGGGTCCGACGAAAAGGCGTCGGAAACGGCCGAAGCGGCGTCCGAAGCGGGCACCGCGTCCTCCGACACCGACGCCCCCGACGGGAAGGACGTCGGGGTGGAGGCCGACGCGGATGCCTCCGGGGTCGTTCAGTCGGCTGCGGGCGGCCCTGAGAACGGCGAAAACGCCGACACCGGCCCGCAGGACGGCGTCACGGCGGGCGGCACCGGATCGCCGGTTCCGGCAACGACCGCCGGGACGGATGCCTCCATTGCGGCAATGTCGGCAGAAGGTGGGACTATTAATAAGACGGCCGGTGGGAACCGCGGAGACGCCCCGGCCGTCGGCCAGGGCACGGCGCGGGCCGCCCCCGGGGCCCCGTCGTTGACAGCGGCCGGCGGGCACGCTGGCGGCGGAACGGAGGGGACCGCGTCGCGTCCCGGCGGGACACCTGGCGCCGGAACGGAAGTTGCACCCGGCTCCACAACGCGGGTGCTCGGGCCGGCCGCGACGCCACTTCGCGACGCCCACGCGGCAGAGGATGCTGCCGGCCGGCACGGTGCCGGAAACGCCGCACCGTCGGACACGCCTTCGAAGACGGCGTCCACGACCGAGGCGCCCGCAGCGGTGCGGACCGCAGACGCGACGGCGTCGGAGTCACCGGCGGACGGGGCGTCGAGCGGGGCGACCGCGGACGGGGACGCCTCCGGCCAGGGGTCGGCCTTCCGCCGTGCCGCGGCAATGGCCCAGGCTGACCGTGACACCGCCGCCCGACAGGCCGCTCCCCGCGCTGCCGAGGCCCCCCGACCGACGACCGTCCCGGCCGAACCGTCCACCGTGCAGCCCAGCCAGGCAACGGCCGGGGGGCGCGCCGGTGCGGCGGCCCAGCAGACGGGAGGAGCGGCGGCCCGGCTCTCCGACGCGGCCGACCAGGTGGCCGAGTCCATCCGCGCCACCGGCGGACGGGCCGGCCGGCAGGTCACCGTCCACCTGAACCCGCCCGAACTTGGCCGCGTCCGCATCGCCCTGGAGAGCGAGGGCGACTCGATACGCGGCTCGGTCCGGGTGGACGTGCCGGAGACGCTCTCCAGACTCCAGCAGGAAGCCGCTCCCCTGATGCAGCGGCTCCAAGCCGAGGGCATCGACCTGAAGCGGCTCGACGTCACACTGAACCAGGAGCAGACGGGCGGCCAGGGGGAGCAGGACGCCGCCTTCGGTCAGGGCCGAAGCGACCCGGACGCCTGGCAGCCCGGGGCATCGGGCGAGGTCTTCGCGTCCGCGGACGGCGAGGCGGCAGCGGCCGACCCCGCGACGGACGGTCCGGACGACGCGGTCGCCGCGGCCGGCCGGCCGGCCGGCTCCATCAACGTGCAGGCGTAGGAGAGAACCATGTCCCAGATCAGCGGCGTGTCGCCGAGTGCGTCCGATCTTCAGGTTCAGTTTCTGAATCTGCTGGTGGCGCAACTCCAGAACCAGAATCCGCTGGAGCCGATGGACAACAGCGACATGACGGCCCAACTGGCCCAGATCTCCTCGCTCCAGCAACTGGAGGAGATGAACGGGCACCTGGGCGGGCTGGCGGGCGACGAGTCGCTGTTCCACGCCGCCCTCCTGGCGGCCGAGGGGCAATACGCCGCCTCGCTCATCGGCAAGGACGTCACCGTGATGATCGAGGACGGGACGGCCCTCGGCGGGACGGTGCAGGGTGTCGCACAGGCGGATGGGGAATTCGTGCTCCAGGTCGGCGACCGGCACGTGCCGCTGGACGCTGTCCGCGAGATCCGGGAGTAGGCCGGACGGGCCGCTCCCCGAAGGAGGCCGACGATGAGTAACTCACTGATGGCGGCGGTTTCGGGACTCCAGGGGCATCAGAAGATGCTCGACGTGGCCGGCAACAACCTGGCCAACGTCAACTCCTACGGGTTCAAGTCCAGCCGCGTCACCTTCGCCGAACTGCTGGCCGAGACCATCCAGGAGGGCACCCAGCCCGGCAGCGGGATGGGCGGGACGAACCCGAAGCAGATCGGCAGCGGCATGACCGTCTCGACGATCGACCGCAACATCTCCCAGGGCACCCTGGTCCAGACCGGGCAGGCCCTGGACATGGCCATCGAGGGGGCCGGCTTCTTCGTCCTGAACGATGGCCAGAAGGACGTCTACACCCGCGTCGGCCGCTTCTCGGTCGATAGCGAGTACTACCTGGTCGATTCCGCCACCGGCTACCGCGTGCAGCGGCTGGGCACGGTGGGCGTGGCCGAAGGGTTCCAGCAGCCGGGCAACGATTCCATCCGGATCCCCTACGACGTGGCCCTGCCGGCCAAGGCCACGGAGAACATGTCGTTTACCGGCAACCTCTCGGCCGACAACGAATCGCCCACCACGAACGAGATGACCAGCGGCATCCAGTATACCGAGGACGGGGCCCTGGCCTCGCGCGAGACGCTGATGGCGGACCTCGACCAGGCCAGCGGCATCAGCGACGGCGAGACGATCGCCCTGACCGGCAAGGATGCCGACGGCACGGACATCAGCGCCACGTTCACCATCGGCACGGGTGCGGGGCAGGACGGCGAGACGCTCGGCGACCTGGTCGATTTCATCTCCGGCACGTTCGGCGGTGCCACGGCCCGGTTATCCAACGGCGAGATTCGCCTGGGCGACGATGCGGCCGGCTACAGCCAGACCGACCTCTACACCACTTACAGCGGGGCGGGCACCCTCGACATGCCGTACTTCTTCAAGCACCTGACGGCCGGCGGCGAGGAGGCCAAGACCGCCAACCTCGAGATCTTCGACAACCTCGGCATCGGCCACGTCCTCTCGACCGCCTTCGTCCGGACCGGCACCGCCAACACGTGGGACATGGTCGTCACGGACGTGACCGGCAACGTGGCGTTCGACGACTTCGACGACCGCCGCATCCGCGGCATCACGTTCAACTCCGACGGCAGTTTCGCGGGGACCGGCGGCGCCACGCCCGACCCGCAGACGATCACCCTCCGCTTCGGCGGACCGGGCGCCACCCAGTGGTCCGTGAACTGCGATTTCGGGACGGTCGGTCAGTTCGACGGCCTGAGCCAGTTCGGCGGGTCGTCCACCGTGGCCGCCGCCGGTCAGGACGGGTACGAGGCCGGGTACCTCTCGAGCCTGGCCGTCAGCCGCGACGGCACCGTCTCGGGCATGTTCACAAACGGCGTTCGGCGGGACATCGCGGCGCTGCAGATCGCGACGTTCCAGAACCCGGCGGGCCTGCTGAGTGCGGGGCAGTCGTACTACGAGGCGTCCGCCAACTCCGGCGACCCGCGGGTCGCCGCCGCCCTGGCCGGCGGCGCCGGTGCCATCAACGCCGGGGCCCTGGAACGCTCGAACGTCGACACCGCCGAGGAGTTCGTCAACCTCATCCAGGCCCAGAACGGGTTCCAGGCGAACGCTCGGACCATCACCGTCACGAACGACATGCTCCGCGAACTCTCGAACCTGATCCGGTAAGGCCGCCGCGATGATCGTCGCCCTGGCATCCCGCTGCATGGCCCTGGCGCTCAACCCGGTTGAGCGGTGGTCGGCCGCGCGCAACGTCGATTCGTTCCACTGGAGCACGCTGAGCCGGCCGAGCGTGTGGATTCCGCTCGTGATCCTCAGCGGCTTGGCCGTGGCGATGGTGGTGGTGTACCGCCGGCACCGGCTCCGGCGAGGTCTGCTGGGGGCGTTTGGTCGCACGGCGTCGCAGGTGGACCTGTCCTCCGGCGAGCGGACGATGCTGGTCCGCATCGCCGAGGCCGCCGAGCCCCGGCCCGTGCCGGACCGTGCGGCGCTGGCGACGGCGTTCGAGGACGGGGCCCGGAAGTTGCTCACCGGCCGGGCCACTGAACGACTGACGCCCGATGCCCGCCGACGCGTCCAGGACCTCGTCACGTCGCTGCGGATGAAACTGGGATTCGCCTCCCGCGAGGAGTCCCGCCCGCCCGACGCCGGCCTGGACCGGGAGGATGCGGTCACGATTTCCCGCCCGCGCGGCCACGAGGAAGCGGCCGGCACGGTCATCGGGATCGGCGGCGTGGACGTGGCGGTCCGCCTCGAGGCCACCCCGGCGCTCCGCGTCGGCGGGGCCGCCGTCCTCCGCAAGGTCGGCGGCGGCACCCAGTGGGAGTACAACCTTACCGTCACCCAGATCGAGGGCGACGTGATGCGGGCCCGGCTGATCGGGTCGCCCACGCGGAAGAACCTGCGGCGGTTCGTGCGGGTGCCGATTTGCCGGCCAACGCACGTGGCCCGGTATGCCTTCCTGTACGAGGCAGAGGGGTCGTGCCTGCCGACGTTCGTCGAGGGCACGCTCCGCGAGATCGCGGGGCCGGGCCTGCTCGTCGAGATCGCCCTCCAGGCGGAGGTCGGCGAGCGCGTCCTCGTGGTGCTCGACCTCGGCGGCGACCGGTGTCTGCGAGGCGTGGGCACGGTTCGCCGCTGCGCCGCCCGCGAGGAGGGGCAGGCTGCCGAGATGGCCATCGAACTCGCCGGTATGACCGAGGCGGAAGTGGCCCGCCTCGTCAAGGAAACCAACGCCGCCGCCCGCGGGCCACGCGACACGGCACCCGCCCCCGCCGGCGTAAACGGCTCCTGAAGGAAGACCCCCGTGAGTACGGACACTATCGCGGCGCTGACGGGCCTGGCGGAGGAGTACCACGCCATTGCCCACAATCTCTCCAATGCCGGCACCACCGGGTACAAGCGGGTGCTCGGCCGGTACACGGGGCCGGGGGTGATGGCGGGGGCGGGCGATGCCGGCGCGACGAGCGGCCCGGGTTCCGCCCCGGAGGTCTCGACGGGGATCGACTTCTCCCAGGGGCGGCTCGTCCGCACCGGCCGGCCCCTGGACGTGGCCCTCTCCGGCAAGGGGTTCTTCGTCATCGAGACCGACCAGGGCGAGCGGTATACCCGCAACGGCGTGTTCCGCGCCGGGCCGCAGGGGCAACTCGTGGACGGGTCGGGCCGGACCGTCGCCGGCGAGGGGGGACCGGTCATTCTGCCGGCCACCGTGTCGCCGACGGAGATCCAGATCGCGGCCGACGGCCGCATCCTCGCCGGCGGCACCGCCGTGGGGCAACTGCGGATCGTCGAGTTCGAGGACCCGTCCGTCCTGACGTCCCAAGGGGCGGGCGCGTTCGTCGGCCCGGAGGGCGCGCAGCCCACGCCGGCCGAGAACACCACCGTCCAGCAGGGATTCCAGGAGGCGTCCAACGTCGACGCCGTCACCGAACTCGTCGGCCTCATCAAAGTGAGCCGGCTGTACCAGGCGAACATCCACACGATGGCGAGCGGGAAGGACCGGACCAAGGCCCTGCTCGGCGTCGCCATGGCCTGAGGGAAGGGAGAGACCGATGCTTCGCGCCTTTTCGACCGCCGCCACCGGCATGACGGCCCAGCAGATGACCGTCAACACCATCGCCAACAACCTGGCGAACATGAACACCGTGGGCTTCAAGCGCTCGATGATCGACTTCCAGGACCTGGTGTACCTGAGCCTGGCCGAACCCGGCCGCGAGACCGCCGCCGGCGTCGAGGCCCCCACCGGCTTCGAACTCGGCTCGGGTGTCCGGCCGGCCTCGACCCTCAAGGTCTTCACCCAGGGCGAGATGGAGAATACCGGACGCGCGCTCGACCTCGCGGTCCAGGGCGACGGTTTCTTCTGCATCCGCCTGCCCAGCGGCGAGGAGCAGTACACCCGCGACGGCTCGTTCCGCGTCAACGCCCAGGGCGAACTCGTCAACGCCAACGGATACGTCGTGGAACCCGGCATCACCATCCCGCAGGACACCCGCTCCATCAGCGTCGGCCACGACGGTACCGTCACCGTTTTCCAGGGGAGCGACCAGACCGGCTCGCAACTCGGGACCATCAAACTCGTCCGGTTCCGGAACCCGTCGGGTCTGTCGGCCAAGGGGGGGAACCTCCTGTCGGCCACCCCGGCCAGCGGAAATCCCGTCGAGGGCACCGCCGGCGAGGACGGGTTCGGCAGCATCCAGGCCGGGTTCCTCGAACGCTCTAATGTCCAGATGGTCACGGAACTGGTCAGCCTGATCACCGCCCAGCGGGCCTACGAGATCAACTCCCGCGCCATCCGCGCCGGCGACGAGATGCTCGAGACCGCGAACCGCCTCGTCATGTAACCCGTCGTCGGGTTCGGCCCGGGCGGCAACCATTTAGCCGCCGGGCTTGCCCGGCGCGTCGCAGGAAGGCGCCATGCATCATTACACGTATGCCATCCTCGCCCTCGCCCTCGTGCCCGCGGCCGTCCGGGCCGAAACGGGGGACGAGGCTGCCGACGCCGGCGCCGCACGCCTCACGGTCCATCTGCCGCGCACCGTCCAGGCCGCCGGCCGGACCCTCTGCCTCGGCGACGTCGCCGTCCTCCGCGGGCCGGATGAGGCCCTCGTCACGGCCAGCGGCCGCATTCGCATGGGCAGGGCGCCCTGGTCCGGCGAACGCCTTGTCATTACCCGGCCGACGGTCCGGGCCCGCCTGGCCACGCACGGTGTCCGCGGCAAGGGGGTCCGCTTCACCGGGGCCGAGCAGGTGACGGTGACCCGCGGCGAGAGGGTGACCCCGGGCCGGGCGGTGGCCGAGACCGCGCGCGCCTTTCTCGAGCAGTCGCGTCCCGCCCCGAACGAATGCGCCTGGCGGCTGGTGCGGGAGCCCGACGCCATCCGCGCCCCGGCCGGCAGCGAGGTGACCCTCTCGGCCCGCCCCCTGCCCCATCACGCGGACGGCGAGGTCAAGGTCGCGGTGGCGGCCAAGGCGGGCGACCGGCAGGTCGGCGTCTCGGAGGTCCTCTTTCGCATGACGTACCTGCGGCGTCGGCTGGTGGCGGCCCGGGACATCGCCCCCGGCGAGGTGGTTAGCCCGGAGAATACCCGCATCGAGAAGACGATGGCCGACCGGCCCGACCCCGGCGGATGGTCGGCGCGCTACGGCGAGAAGGCGGCCCGGCTCATTCCGGCCGGGGAGGAGGTCCGGCCCGGCCTCGTCCGCAGCGCGACCGCCGAAACGGTCGTCCACCGAAACGAGGGCGTCGTCATGCGGATCCAGGGATCCCTGTTCCGTGTGATGGCTCTCGGCAAGGCGCTGGAGAACGGTCGCCCCGGGGACCTCGTGAAGGTCGAGAACGTGGACTCCGGCCGCATCGTCCTGGCCCGGGTGGCCGCGGACGGTTCGGTCGAACCCGTCATGGCGGAAAGGTAACTCCATGCGAACTCCGACCCGGCATCCACTGACCCGCAGGGCGGGGTGGGTCTCCGTACCCACCGCGCTGCCCTGGACCTCGCCGGGCCTTGGGGCGCGGCGCGTACGGGGACCCGCCGCGCTTCCATGCGCGGTGTGGGTCCTGGCGGCGGTCATGCTCGTGTTTCCGGCAACGGCCGCGCGGGCCGACTCCATCTGGGCCAAGGCCCAGGGCCGGGAGGGGCAGAAACGCGTCCGCGTCTACGAGGACGACACCGCCCGCGAGGTCGGCGACACCCTCACCATCGTCATCAACGAGCACAGCGTCATCGAGAACGAGACCACCCGCGAGACCGAGAAGGCCTCCAACCGCACCGCCACCGCCGCCGGCAACGTCAACATCCGCGACGTGGGGCAGTGGTACGGCAACCGGGACGGCACGTTCGTGACGCCGGACGTCAACTTTCAGAGCCAGGCGAGCAGCGATTTCACCGGTGAGTCGGAGTACGAGACCGACCGCCTCATCACCGACCGCATCACCGTCGTCGTCCGCGACGTGCTGCCCAACGGCAACCTGGTCGTGGTCGGGTCGCGCCGGCGGCACACCGACGGCGACGAACAGATCATCGAGGTGGGCGGCGTGGTCCGCCCGAGCGACATCACCTTCGCCAACACGGTGGCCAGCGACCAGGTGGCCGACTTCCGCATGCACGTCAAGGTCGAGGGGCAGGAGCCGAAGTGGACGAAGCCGGGCTGGCTCGGCCGCCTGCTGAACTGGCTGAGCCCGTGGTAAGGCCGCCTCGGCCCCCCATGGCCGCGGGGGGGCGCGCGTGCGGCCGGTTGCAGGGAGGATCGGATATGTTCCGCAAGGTGCTCATCGCGAGCCTGGCGGCCGCCGCCGTCGTCCTCGTCGCCTCGACCGCCGCCGGCGAACGCATCAAGGACATCATCGACATCCAGGGCGTCCGCGGGAACCCGCTCCAGGGGTACGGCCTGGTGGTGGGTCTGGCCGGCACGGGCGACACGACGAACCTCACGCCGCGCGTCCTCGCCAACGTCCTTCGCCGGCAAGGCCTGTCGGTGGACCCGGCGGACGTGGCGGGCCCGAACGTGGCGAGCGTCATCGTCCGGGCCGAACTCCCCCCGTTCGCCCGGCGGGGCCAGACGATCGACGTCGAGGTCTCCGCCATCGGCGACGCCACCAGTCTCCAGGGCGGGACGCTCCTCATCACGCCGCTGCGCGGGGCGGACGGCCAGGTCTACGCCGTCGCCCACGGGCCGGTCGTTACGGGCGGATTCGCCGCCGCAGGACAGGCCAGTTCCGTCTCCAAGAACCACACCACGGTCGGCCGCATCCCCAGCGGGGCCAACGTCGAACGCGACGAACCCGCCACCTTCGTCCAGCACGGCACCGTGACGCTCAATCTCAAGAACCCCGATTTCTCGACGGCCGAGGATGTCCGGGCGGCCATCGACGCGGTTTTCCCCGGCGCGCCCGAGACGATCGACGCCGGCACCGTCCGCGTTCAGTTGCCGCAGGGGCTCTCCCAGGGCCGGGTCGGGGCGCTGCTCGACCGTATCGGCTTGCTGGAGGTGAACGTTGACGCCCCGGCCCTCGTGGTCATCAACGAGCGGACCGGGACGATCATCGTCGGCGAGAACGTCGGCATCTCGACGGTGGCGATTTCGCACGGCAACCTGTCGATCGTCACCCAGGAGAAGGACTACGTCTCGCAGCCCCTGCCGTTCTCCCGGACCGGGACGACGGCCCGCACGCACCGGACGGACATCACCGCGGTCGAGGAGGCCGGGCCGCTGAAAGTCGTGGACCGCAAGGTCTCCGTCCAGGACCTGGCCCGCGCCCTGAACGCCATGGGCCTGACGCCGCGGGACCTGATCTCGATTTTCCAGGCCCTGAAACAGGCCGGCGCCCTCCAGGCGGAACTGAAGGTGATTTAGGGACCATGGAGCACGCCCTCTCCCTTGACGGCAGAGGGATGGGGTGAGGGTGATGATGTGGCGCGGTGCCCAGTCTTGGGCACCGCGCGGCGGACCAGACTGCCCGCCGCGCCAGCCTCATGCAACGCGGTGGGCCGGGAGGCCCACCGAGCCGAATTCGACTGGACCGGTACAGGAACACACCCATGGACGGAATGAACCTGTCCGACACGCCGCTGCTCGGGGCCGACCCGCTCGGCATGGCCGCCGCCGGCCGTCTGTCGTCGGCGCAGCGGGAGGCCGCGCGCGGCCTGAGGGCCGCCCGCGACTTCGAGGCCGTCCTCGTCCATCGCATGATGGAGGCGATGCGGCGGACCGTGCCGGACGGCGGGATGCTCTCCAGCCCCGCCACCCGCCAGATGGAAGGGCTGTTCTGGTTTTACCTGGCCCAGGAGGTGGCCGACCGCGGCGGCGTCGGGCTCTGGAAGGACCTCGCACGCAGCCTCGACCTGGCCGGCGCCGACGCCCCCGCCCCCGCCCCCGAGACCCGAGGACCTCAGGCATGACCCAGACGCCGGCAACCTGCGAGGCGCCGCTGGAGGCGTTCGTCGAGACCCTGGACGAGGCCATCGATCTCCAGGAGACGGTGCTCGCCCAACTCGAGGAAATGGGCGGGGCGGTCGGCCGGTTCGAGGAGTCGGCCCTCGCGGACCGGATGGGGGACCTCGACGCCATGGGCACCCGCCTGGCGGAGGCCGGGCGGCGCCGGCATCGGGCCCGGGTCCGTCTGGCGGAGGCGCTCGGCCGGCCGGTGGCGGAGGTGACGCTCGGTCGACTGGCCGACGACCTGCCCGAGCCGGACGCCGGCCGCATCCGCCGCCGCCGCGAGCGGCTCGTCCGTCTCGGCGAGGCCGTCCGCCGGCAGCACCTGCAGACCGCGGTGCTCCTCGGCGAGGCGGCACGCATCAACCGCTCGCTCCTGGCGGCGCTGACGCCCCAGGCGGACGGTCCCCGGACATACGGAACGAACGGTAGCCGGGATCCCTCGACCGCCCGGGCCGTACTCGACGCGAGGCTCTGACCTATGCACGGACACGCGATTGGCATCAGCGGGCTCGACGTGGCGCAGAAGGCGCTGGAGGTCATCGGCAACAACCTCGCCAACGCCGCCACGGAAGGGTATCACCGGCAGGAGGCGATCATCACCCCTGTGCCCGGCGACCCGCGGGCCACGCAGCGCATCGGCTACGGGGCGGAGGTCACGGGCGTCCGCCGCGCCTCCGACACGCTCCTGGAAAGGGAGATCCTGCGTCAGCGGCCGGAACTCGGGCAGACCAAACAGGAACTGGCGATCCTGGAGTCGTTGGAGGGGCTTCTGGGCGACCTCTCGGGCGGAGGGGTGGCATCGGCTATCAGTGAGTTCTTCAGCGCCCTCGGCGAACTGGCGTCCGAACCCGACAACGCCGCCTTCCGCGAGCAGGTGGTGTCGACGGCGAGTGGCCTGGCCGCCCAGTTCCGCGTCCTCGGCTCCTCGATCGATGAACTGGGCGGTCACCTCGTCCGCCGCGCCCAGGACATGACCCAGGAAATCAACAACCTCGCCGCCCGCATCGCCGAGTGCAACATCCTGACCCAGAACGTCCAGAGCCGCGACGCCCGCGACGGCAACCTCCTGGACCAGCGCGACCAGGCGGTCAGCGAACTCGCCGACATCGCCGACGTCCAGATGGCCGAGGCCCCGGACGGCTCCTACAGCGTCTACGTCTGGGGCACCCTCGTTGTGCTCAAGGGACACCAGACCGAAATCGAAATGGGGTACACCGCCGACGGCGAACTCGGCGTCTCCGTCCGCGATGCCATGCAGTACAACACCTCGGTCAGCGGCGGCGGGCTGGGCGGCCTGATGGCCCTGTACAACGACCTCCTGCCTCAGGTTCGCGGCGACCTCGACACCCTGGCGGCCGAGATCATCGGCCGCGTCAACCGCTACCATGTCGAGGGCGTCGGCGCCGCCGGCTCGTTCACGGAACTGACCGGCGACGTGGTGCCCAACGACCCCGTCGGCGAGTGGGAGATGCCCGTCGAGGCCGGCGACATCCACTTTCGCGTCGTCGACACCGATACCGGCGACGTCTCGCGCCACACCGCCACCGTGGCCGACCCTTCCACGGAGACGCTGTCGAGCATTGCGTCGGCGATGGACGCCGCTTCGGCCCACCTCTCGGTGTCGGTGGTCGAGGGCAGGCTGCAGTTCGTGGCCGACGCAGGGTACACGTTTGACTTCATGCCCGCCGTGCCGTCCGGCCCCGCCACCAGCACCCTGACGGGTACCGCGGCGCCCACGCTCTCCGGGGTCTACGGCGGGGAAACGAACCAGACGCTGACCGCCACCGTCGTGGGGACGGGCGAGGTGGGCGTCGCGCCCGGCCTGGCCCTGGATGTCCGCGACGCCGGCGGCAACCTGCTTCGCACCGTGAGTGTCGGCGAGGGATACGCCGCCGACGACGCGCTCCAGTTCGCCGACGGTATCCGCCTGGCCGTTGGCCAGGGGACGCTGAATGCCGGCGAGCAGTTCACGGTGGAGGCGGTCGCACGGTCGGACACGACGGGTTTTCTTGCGGCCGCCGGTATCAACACGCTCTTCGCGGGCACGTCGGCCCAGTCGATGGCCGTGACCGACCGCGTCCTCTCCTCCGCCTCGCATCTGGCGTCGTCGCTGGCCACGGCGGGGCTGGACAATCTGAACACCCGCCGCCTGGCGGGTGTGGCCGACGAAGCCCTTGAGACCCTGGCCGGCGACACGCCCGTCGACGCCTTCCGCGGCATGGTGTCGGGCCTGGGGAACCGCGTGGTCCTGCGCGAGGCCCGGCGCGACGCGCTCCAGAACCTCATGACGGAACTGAACCGCCAGCGCGAGGAGGTCAGCGGCGTCGACGTCAACGAACAGGCCGCCATGATGCTCGTCCTGGAACGCATGTATCAGGGCATGGCCAAGTACCTGGCCTCCATCGATCGCGCCCACCAGACCCTGATGAACCTGCTGTAACCCCCCGGTCCGGCCGGGGCGACGGAGAACGACGATGAGTGGACTCGGTTCGACGTACGAGACGGCCCGCCTCGCCATCCGCGGGCACAGCGAAGCCCTGGTCCGCCTCCAGAAAACGGTCTCGAGCGGCGTGCGGTTGCACCGTTCCTCGGATTCGCCGGCCGAGGCGTACCGCCTCCTCGGGCTCCGCGACGAAGGCGGCAGCATCCGCACGTACCGCGAGAACATCGGCCGCATCAACGACTCGTTCAGCGTGGCCAGCAGCGTCCTGTCGCAGATGTCCGAGATCATGGCCCGAACCCGCGAACTTGTCACCCAGGGCAGCAGTGGCACCTACTCGACCGCGGACCGCGAGCCCGTGGCCCAGGAAATCAACGGCCTTATCGAACAACTCGTCTCCCTGGCCAACACCCGCTACGGCGGGCGATACCTCTTCGGCGGCCGCAGCACCCAGGCCAAGCCCTATGAGACCGTCGCCCAAGACGGGACCATCACCGGCGTCCGCTACGCCGGCAGCCGCGACGTGGTCGAGGCCCCCATCGCACCGGGCGTCGAGCAGGCCACCACGCTCATCGGCGAGCAGGTCTTCGGCAACCACGAACGCGACACCCCCGTCTTCTACGGCGACACCGGCGCCGCCGCCGGCGCCGGCACCAGCACCGTCCGCACGAGCGCATGGCTCACCGTCACCCATGCCGCCACCACTTACGGCGGCGCGAGCGGCATCGCCGCCGGCACCTCCAGCGCCGACGGCGACACCGTCCTCGGCAACGGGCACACGCTGACCATCGACGCGCCGACCGGCACGCTGAGCCTCGACGGCGGGCCCGAGGTCGCCTACACCGCCGGCGACACCGACGTCTGCGTCACCAGCGCCGACGGCGCCTGCGTGTATGTGGATACGGCGGGGCTGGACCCCGCCTTTCAGGGGACGGTCGCCGTCCAGGCCACCGGCCACCTGTCGCTCGACGACGGTACCACGACCACCGCGATCGATTTCGCCGACGACAACCTCGCCGTCACCGACGCCGCCACCGGCCGCACCCTCTACGTCGACTGCACCGGCATCCAGCGGACCGGCCTGGACGCCGTCCGCGTGCCGGGCACGGCGGACCTGTTCTCGTCGCTCGTGGAGGTCCGGGACCTCCTGCGCAACACGCGGAACCTGCCGGAGAACGAACACTTGACCCGCCTCGGCGACATGGTGGCGCTTATCAGCGAGGTCTCCGGCCGGTTGACCCTCGCCAGTACGTCGATCGGCTCGAGCGTGGGGCGGATGAACCGCCTCGACGAGGGGCTCGAGACCCGCCAGGAGCAGACCGAGGACCAGGCCGCCGCCCTCGAGAACGCCGACATCATCCAGGCGGCCACCGACCTCGCACGCCGGCAGACGCTCTACGAGATGACCCTGGCGTCGGCGTCTCGCCTGCTCAGCCTCTCGCTGTTCAACTACGTCAACTGGTAACGCTTAAGCGGAAGGGTGCCCGTGCACGTCGCCGTCATCGCCGCCGGCCTGTTTCCGGATACGCGCGCCTTTCTGCGCCTGCTTGCGGCCCAGCCGGGCGTGGAGGTGACCCCCCTGAAGGGCGAGACGGACCCGGAGGAGGCGCTGCGGACGATCCGCGACGCCCACCGCCTGTGGTTCGAGGGCGCGGGTCCGCTGCTCTCGTCCCTGGCCGGCCGCCCCGCCGCCGATTGGCTCCCCGGCGCCTGCCTCCGCCTCGGCGCCGGCGACGTCGGCCGGCTGCCCCCGGCGGACGGTTTGTGGCGGCTGGTCCGGACCGTCTTCGTGCCGGACGCAACCGCGGCCCGGCAGGTCGCGGCGCTGGAACCCTCGCCGGTCTCGGCGGGGGCCCGCATCGTGTGCGGCTGCGAGCCGCCGGACCGTGTCGAGTGGCTGAGCGCCAAGCCCGGCGACCTCCGCACCAGGGACTGGAACATCGCGCTGCGGCTGGCGGCGCACTGCCGCGGCCGGGTCCGCCTCGTCGGCAACCCGCCCCCTGAACTCGCCGGCCTACTGACCGTCGCCTGCGGGCTGGACGTGGTCGACGACCGCGACGCCGACACGACCGTCACGTGGCGCGACGGGCCGGGCGCCGCGCCGCAGTTCAGCGTCCGGACGCCCGAGGAACCCGCGGCCGACGGCCTGCCGGCCGACCCGGTCCCGCCGGACCCCCAGGCCGACGACCCGCCGCTCGTCTCCGCGCTCGTGCCCGTGTATAAGGGCGAGGAGACCATCGACCGGTGTCTCGCCAGCCTCCGCCGGCAGACCTGGCCGAACCTCGAAATCGTGGTGGTCGACGACGGGTCCACGGACGCCACGGCCGAGTGCGTCGCCAAGCATTTGAACGACCCGCGCGTACGATATTTTGACAAACCGCACACCGGCCGGCCCGAAACGCGCAACCGCTGCGTCGCCGAGGCGCGGGGCCGGTACCTGGCCTGGCTCGACGCCGACGACGAGGCGATGCCGAACCGCATCCGGGCCGAGGTCCACGCCGCCCGCGACGCCGGCGACGCCGAGGTCGTCCATGCCGACGGCCTCCTGCTGCGGCCGGACGGCACCGTGCTGTTCACCCGCCGCGGGCGGGACTATCCGGCCGACGAACTGCCGGCCCGTTTCCTGGCGGGGGTGACCGGCATCTGCCCCGTTCTGAACACCTCTGTCCTGGTTCGCCGGGATCTGTACGATCGCGTCGGGCCGTACGATGCGGCCTTTCCGCGGTGCCAGGATTTCGAGTTCTGGTGCCGGTGCGCGGCCGCCGGCGATGTTCGTTTCGTCCACGTGCCCGTGCCGCTGGTCAAGGTGTACCGGGCGGCGCACTCGGAGCAAACGCGGACCGAGGCGCTGGACGCCCGCCTCCGTGTGGCCCGGCGGCTGGTGGAGGCGGTCCCTGCGGACGCCCTCATCGACCCTGTGGCACGGGATTTGCAAGAAACGCTCGACGTGGTCCTGGGGCGCACCCTGCTGGCCACCGGTATCGGCATGGAGGCGCCCGCCGACCATCCGATGCTCGCCGAGGCCGAGGCCCGCCTTCGCCGCGCCCTGGACGAGGTAGACGGCCGGACGCGGCGCGACGTTGCGTTTCTGCTCGACGAACTGGCCGAGTACCGCCGCGGCCGGACCGCACCGAGGCCGGCCCCGGCGGCCGCACCGCAGCCGGCCGTCGCCCCCGCGGCGCTCGGCCCGTACGGCGATTCGACGTAACAAGACGCAGGATGAAGGAGGTCCCCTTGGATACCGCACAACTCCGGTGTCCCGCCTACGAAACGTGTACCCGTCTGGCGGAGGCCGGCGACCACGAGGCCGCCGTCGAGGCGTACGCGTCGTATCTGCGGGCGCACCCGGCGGACGGCAAGGCGCTGAACGATCTCGGCTCGCTGCTGTTCGCGACGGGCCGGCTGGACGAGGCGGCCGTCCACCTCGAAGGCGCCGCCCGCCGGCTCTCGGACGACGAGCGCCCCCTCGCCCTCTGGAACCTGGCGGAGGTGTACCTGGCGTCCCGCCGGCCGAACAAGGTGCTCGGCCTCTTCGGCGACCTGTACGCCGACCGGACGCTGAGCGCGGACCTGGCGAACCGGACGGCCAAGACGTTCCTCGATGCCAGGGACCCCGGCGGCGCGATGGAGGCCCTCCTGGCGGTCCGGGCGGCGCTGCCCAGCCAGGAGATGCTGAACGAATTCATCGACGCCATCCGCGTCCAGCGGCCGAAGGTCGCCTTCTTCAGCGATACCGGCGACACGAAGTTCCTCTCGGAGATCCATCCGTGGGCCGAGCAGCGGTTCCCGACGCGCCTGTGGTGCGCCTCGACCCACGAGCACATGCTCGAAACCCTCCAGTGGTGCGACATCGCCTGGTTCGAGTGGTGCACCGAGCAGGTCGTCCTGGCCTCCCGCCTGCCCAAAACCTGTCGCACCATCGTCCGCCTGCACCGGTACGAGGCGTTCCGCAAATGGCCGGCCGAGGTCAACTGGGATAACATCGACTTCCTGGTCACGGTCGGCAACCCGCGCGTCTTGAAGCGCGTCGAGGCCGCCGTCCCGGACCTGACCGAGCGGACGCGCGTCCTGTCCGTCCCCAACGGGGTGAACCTGAACCGTTTCGCCTTCCGCGATCGCCCGCGGGGCAAGAACGTAGCCATGGTCGGGTACCTGAACCTGCGGAAGAATCCTGCCCTGCTGCTCCAGTGCTTCGCCCGGCTGCACCGGGCGGACCCCGAGTACCGGCTGCACGTGGCGGGCGAGTTCCAGGACGACGGCCTGCTGTTCGACTACATGGATACCATGCTCGACGAACTCGGGCTCCGGGGGGCCGTCGTCTTCGACGGCTGGCAGGACGACGTGGCCGCCTGGCTCGAAGACAAACATTACCTCGTCTCGACGGCGATGGGCGAGGGGCACCCCGTGAACGTCCTGGAGGCGATGGCCCGGGGCATCAAGCCGCTCATCCACACCTGGCCGGGCGCCCGCGAGTTCTTCCCGCCCGAGTGGCTGTGGCGCGACCCCGACGAGTTCTGCCGGTGCATCCTCGACGGCGAGTACGAACCCCGCCGGTACCGCGACTACGTGGCCGCGAACTACTCGCTCCAGGAACAACTGGGACGGATCAACGCAGCCTTTGCACATCTGGAGCGCGAGTGCCTGGCCGAAAAGACCGAGGGGCTCCCGGCCGCCGAACCCACCAAGGTCGCCAATGCCGACAACTACCCGGAAACACGCGAGGCCGACGCGTTCTACGACCAGTGGTACCGCGGGGCCGTCGTCCGCGAGAACCACTGCCAGAAGGCCCGCCGCGAGAAGGTCGTCCAGGCGCTGGCCGACCTCAACCGCACGGATCTGGAGATTCTCGATCTCGGGTCCGGCCTCGGGCAACTCGAGCCGCACCTCCTCCCCTTCGGCCGGGTGATAGGTGTGGACCGGAGCGAGGAGGCCGTCCGCACCGCCCAGCGGTACTGTCCGCAGGCCACGTTCGTCCGCGGCGACGCCCAGACCATGATGCTGCCGGAGGCGGCCTACGACGCCGTCCTTTCCATCGAGATACTCGAACACTTCGACGACGCCGGCCAGGTCCACCACCTCGGCCGCGCGTGGGACCTCCTCGTGCCGGGGGGCCGGCTTGTCCTGACCACGCCGAACCGGCCGGTCGTCGAGCGGCTGAACGCCGAGGCCGTCGCCTGCACCGGCCGGCCGTGGACCGACCAGCCCGTCGAGAACTGGCTCGACGAGGCCGAACTGCGGCGTCTCGTCCAGGACGCCGGGTTCGTCGTGGAGTCCGAGGAAATCTTCACCGAGTACGACGGGTTCGAGGGGTTCCACATCGCCCTGGTGGCCCGTAAGCCGGAGGACGGCCGCCCGGCCGACGATGCCACCGAGGCGCCCCGCGTCCACCCGGCGGCCCATCCCGCGCCGGTCCTCGTGATGGGGAACCAGAAGAGCGGGACGACGGCGATTGCGGCGCTGCTGGCTCGCGCGACGGATAAGACATATTCCTACGACGTGTTCAACCGCCTGGGGGCGGAGCAGAGCCTGGAGCGGCTGATCGCCCGCCAGACCCGCGTGCGCGACTTCGTGGCCTCCCACCCGCACGACTTCGCCACCGATGTCATCAAGGCCCCGCCGTTCGGGCTCCTCTACGACGGCCTCCGCGAGACGTTTCCCGACGGGCGGTTCGTCTTCATCGTCCGCGACCCGCGCGAGAATATCCGCAGCATCCTCGACCGCCTGGCGCTGCCGGGTAACCTCGACGCCCTTGGGCCAAGGGAACGGGAGGCGTGGGCCGACCTGCCGGGGTGGCGGCTCATCATGGAAGGCCGGACCCCGCCCACCGCCGGCGAGAATTACATCGAGACCCTCGCCAACCGCTGGAACCGGTTCGCGGACGCGTGTCTCGCGGATGCCGGCCGCCTCGAATGCGTTCGCTACGAGGACTTCTGCGACGACAAGGTCGGCACCGTGGCGGACCTCGCCCGCCGCCTGGGGTGGGAGGTCGTCCGCGACGTTTCCGACGAGGTCGACCGCCGGTACCAGCGGGCCGGGAAGAACCGCGGCACGCCGTGGCGCGACTTCTTCGGCCAGGCGAACCTCGACCGTATCGAGCGGATCTGCGGCGAGCGGATGAAGGCCTTCGGCTATGGACGGGAGTAAGGCGAACGCCCTCAGTGAACCAGGCGGTCATTCTGAGGCTCCGCTTGCGGAGCCGAAGAATCTCGCCGTGCGAAAGGCGACAAGGCGAGATTCTTCGTCGCGGCCCGCCGTCGGCGGGTAAACTTCGCCGCTCCTCAGAATGACAAACGCGAAGGCGGCTTCCCGGTGTCGACAAGTATCGCGATGGGAAGAAGTCAGAAGTGCCCGGATACGCCATGACTCACGCACCGCACACGAACGGGCCGCTCGTCTCCGTCCTGGTGCCGACGTACAACCGTCCGCGGTACCTGGCCGAGGCCCTGGCCAGCGTCGTCGGCCAGACGTACGAGCACTTCGAGGCCATCGTCGTTAACGACGGCGGCGTCGGCGTGCGCGACGTCGTCGACCGCTTCGCCGACCCGCGCCTCGTGCTCCTCGAACGGGCGGAGAACCGCGGCGTCGCCGCCTCGCTGAACGAAGCCCTCGCCCGCGCCCGCGGCACGTACGTGGCGTACCTGGGCGACGACGACCTCTACTACCCGCACCATCTCGATCGGCTCGTCGACACGCTCGAAGGTTCGCCGGACTGCGGCGTGGCGTACACCGACCTTTACAAGGTCCACTGCCGCATCCGCCCGGACGGCACCCGGCAGGTGCTCGGCAAGGTCGTGAACATCAGCCGGGACTTCGACCGTTTCTTCCAGTGCTACTTCAACCACACGCTGCACGTGGCGGCGATGCACCGGCGGGATCTGCTCCGGCGGACCGGGCCGTACGACGAGTCGCTCGGCGTCCTGGTGGACTGGGACCTCATGCGGCGCCTCGCGTTCTTCACGGACTTCATCCACGTGCCGGAGATCACCGGCGAGTTCTACGCGCCGGTCGCGAACTCCGACCGCATCTCCGAGAAAGGCCGCGGCGACCGGCAGGTCTTCATGGCCACCGTGCTGAAGATCCGGACCGCCCGCCCCCCGAAGCCGTGGCCGAAGATGCCCGACCTCTCCATCGTCCTGTTGCCCGAGACGGTCCCGGCGGCCGCCGGCATGATCCGCCAGGTCTACGCCTGGACCTTCATGCCGCACGAAGTCTACCTGCCCCTGCCGCAGGCGGACCTCGCGCGGCTGGGCATCCGCATGCCGAACTTCATCCCCGTGCCCGTGGAACCCGGGGCGGGCCCGGCCGCCCGTCTCGACGCCGCCCTCGCCCGCGCCGGGGGCGACTACGCCGCCGTCGTCCCGGAAGGCACGCCGTTCTACCTGGTGTGGGTGGAAGATGCGCTCCACGCCGCCCTCGGCGGCGACGGGCACACCGCCTTCGCCCTGGGCGAGGACGACGCCGCGCCCGGCACGGGCTTCGTCCTGCCGACCGAGGTCCTGGCCGGCGTGCGGCAGGAGGCGGCCGGCGGCCCCATTGACGAATCGCTGCGCGCCGCCGGCATCACGGTCCGCGCGCCGGCGCCCGGGGAGTACGCCCTTCGCTTCGACCGGGCCCTCCAGGAGGCCCAGCGGCACGAGGAGGAAGGCAACCCCCTCCAGGCCGCCGCCGTCTACCGCGGCATCGCCGACCAGTTGGGCAATACCCGATGGATGCAGGAATGCCGGGCCCACGCCTTGTTCGAGGCGGGCGGCCACGACGCCGACGTCCTCGACCTGTGCGGCGAACTGAACCGCCGGCCGCGCGTCTCCACCCTCCTGCTCGAGGGCCGCGTCCATCGCCGCGCCGGCCGATTCGAGGAAGCCGTCCGGCGCCTCGAGCACGCCCGCCGTCTTCTGGCATCGCAGAAAGGAACACCGTGCAACTGACCGCCGAACACGTCGTCGTCGAGGAAGGCCTGGACCAGCATTACGAGGTGCTGAAGGAACTCGGCGACTGCCACGCCTCGCTCGGCAACCACGACCGGGCCCGCCAGTGTTACGAGGAGGCGGCGGGGCTGGCGCCGAAGAAGGCCGGTCCGGCCGTCGGCCTCGGCGTCGTGGAACTCCAGTCGGATAACCCGGACGCCGCCGAACGGGCCTTTCGCCGCGCCGTCGCCGTCGAGCCCGGCTGCGCGGAAGCCTACGGCGGCCTGGCCATGGTCGCCCAGCGCCGCGGACGGTACCCGGAGGCGTTCGACCTCTACATGGCCTGCCTCGACAAGGACGCCGACAACCTCGTGGCCCTGCTCGGCCTGTTCCAGACCTCGTGCCAGATGGGCTCGTTCGCCCGCGTCATCGGGTACCTGGAGGCGTACCTGGGCCGGCACCCGGGGGATACGTCCGTCCTGTTCTGCCTGGCGACGCTCCAGGCCCGCGACGGGCGGTTCGACGACGCCCGCCGGGCGCTGGAGCAGATCCTTGCACTGGAACCCGACAGCCCGGAGGCCGCCGATCTTCTGGAAGAGGTCCGCCGCCGCAGCCGCCGCACGGAGGAGGTGGTCCGCCCGTGACGCGCGACCCGAATCGCGAGGTGCCGGACGATGCCGGCGCGGCCGCGCACGCAAGCGATGCGTCCCCGGCCGACGCGACCTTCCGCGCCTTGGCCTGTGCCCTTTCGGACCAGTTGGACGCCGCCCGCCGCGGGCGCGTGGACGACGTGGCGGCCTTGGCGGACCGGGTCGATGCCCTGATTGCCGAGGCCCGCCAGGCCGGGTCCATCCTCCGCGACGAGGACCGGCAGCGGCTCTTGGACCTGCACGGGCAGGTGCGGCTGGCGCTGGCGCAGCAGCAGACGGAACTCGCCGACCGCCGCGACCGTCTCCGTGCCGGCCGGCGCGGCACCCGGGCGTACGCAAGAACCAAGCCGTGACGTGCCACGGCCAGCCTTGTTCCGCGGGACGACGTGCCATGGCATCCCGCCCACGATGACGTGCCCCGGCCGGTCTTGCCCGGCCGTGCGTTACGAAACGGCGCGCGGCCCGCAAACGGGCCGGCGAACACGGGCCGCTCCGCGCGGGAACGCTTCCGAGGACTGTTCGCGCGGCGGGTACGGAGACCCGCCGCGCAAACTCGACGGCGCATTTTAGCCGCGGCGCAAGGCGGAGTGCTCCTCTTCGCGCAGCGGCTAAAATGAAACATCCAGGCCGAACCACTCGGCCGCGGCCCGGCGGAGGGCGGCGTCGGTGCGGGCCGCCTGGATCGCCGCCCGCGCCTCCGGCGCCCCGGGGAACTCCCGGGCGTACACGCGCCCGATCTGGCGGATGAACTTCAGGGCCGTCTCCTCCCCGTACTGGTCCCCCAGCCGGTCGTAATGTTCGAGGAACGTGCGGCCCCGCTGCTGGCGGGACACAGGGTCATATCGTCCGGTATCGGCAAGGCGGCGGGTCTGCCGGAAGATCCACGGCGCCCCGAACGCCCCGCGTGCCAGGCTCGCCCCCGCGCAGCCCGTCCGGCGGAGCATCGCGAGGACCGCCTCCGGCGTCCACAGGTCCCCGCTGCCGAAGACCGGGACGGGCAGGGCGGCCGCCCACGCGGCAACGGCGTCCCAGTCGGCCGACGGGCGGTACCCTTGCCGCGCGGTCCGGCCGTGGACGGTAAGGGCGACGGCGCCGGCGTCGGCGGCGCCGCAGGCCACGTCCAGCGCGAGGGCCCGGTCCTCCTCGCTCCCCGTGACGCCGAGCCGGAGTTTCACCGTGACGGGCAGATCGGCGGCGGCGACGGCGGCCTCGACGAGCCGGACGGCGTCCGCCGGCCGGCGGAGCAGGGCGGCGCCGCGGCCGCTCCGGCCGGCGATGCGCCGGCTGGGGCATCCGAAGTTCAGGTCCACAAGGGCCGCCGTCCCCCGCGCCGCGACCAGGCGGACGGCGTCGGCGAGGGGCCCGGCCTCCCGCGGGGCGATCTGGACGCCCAGCGGCCGGTCGTGGGGGCAGGTGGCCAGCAGGTTCTCGGCCTTCCGCGGTCCCTCGGCGCCGAGGAGTTCCTGGGGCGTAGCCATCTCGGTATGTGCCAGGGCCGCCCCCTCCCGCCGGCAGAGCATGCGGAACGCCAGATGCGTCCGCTTGTGCATCGGCGCCAGGACGAGGTTCGACGCCAGGCGCAGCGGCCCGATGCGGACCGGCCGGAGCAGGCACGCGTTGTCGGCGGGCGTGGGCATGGTTCCCAATCCACAGGGTTGTACTACAAGGGAAGAAGAGGTTTCTGCGCGGTGGGTCTCCGTACCCACCGCGCTCGAATCGGCGGCTTTGGGTCTGCGCGGCGGGTACGGAGACCCGCGGCACAGCATCTCGCGTCGCAGCGAGGAGCGGCACGCGCCTCACCATACGCCCGGCGGGCCGGGCGTCAAGGGTTCGCCGGTGGCAGGCGGCCTATTTGGCTAAGGAATCGCGCGGGGTAGGCCGATAAGAATCAGGGCTTGCTTCAGGGGTGCCCGCAAGAGGGGACTGGCCATGCTGCGGACGGAAATGCGGACCACGCCGCGCATCACCACGCGGCTCACGGTGGAATCGATCGGCCCGACGATGAATATCTCGGCGGGCGGGATGTGCGTCCTGATGGCCGACCCCATGCGCGAGGGGACCACCCCCTTCATCGAGTTCACCCTGCCGGAAGACGAACACCCCATCACCTGCCGCGGCCGCATCACCTGGTGCCGCGCCTCCAAGATCGACCCGGACCTGTTTGAAGTGGGCCTGGCATTTGTGGAGATCGAGGAGGCGGACCGCGAGCGGATCATGGATTTCGTCGACACCCACCTCGGCGCCGGCGCCTGACCGGCCGTTTTCCGCCGCTTGCCTGTTGCGTTTCCGCGAGATTGGTGTACAATCTTAAACCGGCCGTACGGGCAGCGGGAGAGGGGCTCAGGCAACGGCCATGACCATCTCAGCCACGTGTTCCGAATGCGGGAAGCGGTTGTCGGGTCCGGACTCGGCGGCCGGCCGGAAGGTCAAGTGCCCGAAGTGCGGGCACGTGGCCCGGTTTCCCGAGGCGGCCGGCGACGCCGCAGAACCCCAGGCCGCCGCGCCTCCCAAAGGCGGTAAACCGTCCACGGCGGATCTGGCCCAGGCCCTGTCCGCCCCGTCGGCGGCCGGGGAGCCGAAGCCGTCGCCGGCACAGGAGCCGGCCGGACGGCCCAGGGAGGAGTCTGCCGCCGAGGCCCCCTCCTCGTCGCTGACGACGGGCGCCGGCACGGTCGCGTCGCGACGGTCCACGACCACCATGTCGCGGATGCTGGCGCGGAGCAGCCCGTACAAGACGCTGCGGCTGCTCGGGGTCATCATCTTCGCAACGGGCATCGTGGTGGCCGCGCTCGTGTTCCTCGGGGGGCTGACGGGGCTGATCATCGGGTCGATGGCCGGCCTCCATCCCGCCCTGACCGTGGGGATGTTCATCGGGGCGCTCGTGCTGGCGGTCGTCGTGCTCCTGGTGGGCAAGGCCTCCAGCGAGTTGATCCGCCTGTGGGCGGATGTCGGGGACCGCGCGCGGCACCTGACGATGATGTTCGAGGAACAGATCGCCCAGCAGCGGCCGAACGGGCTGGGAGGCAGCGTGTCGGCCAATAACGGTTCCGGAGCGGGATAGCGGTTTTACTTGACGGCCAGCGCGTTGAGGAGCGCGCCGTCCTTCACCTTGATGGCCGTCAGCAGGTACTTGCCTTTCCCGATGACGAGCACCATCCGCTCGTGCACCCGGGCTTTCCGTTTGCCGTCCTTGTCCTTCACGTACTGGACCCAGGCCACTTCCATCTTGACGCGGTCGTCGTGCGTTTCGTGGGGGCGCACGCGTCGGTGGTAGCCCTTGAGCATCGGCAGTTCCCAGTGTTTGCCGACCGCGACCGACTGCGTTTTCCGGACGACAAGACGGAAGCAGTTGAACTGATAGCGTTTCAGGTGCTCGGCGATGGCCTTCAGCGCCGGGTCGACGTGCGGCTTGTCGGCCTGGGTGGCGTGGATGCCGAGAATGGTGACGGTGACGGCACCGGCGTCGTTGTCCTTGTCCTCTGCGGCGCCGAGAGACGGGGCGGCCATGGCCAGGAGGAGCCCCGCCAGGAGGGCGGCCCGCGCCTGGCGGGGCCGGCCCAGCGTCGGATGCCTCGTGTGCCCGTGCGGGAGGGAGTTCACCGTGTCGGCTCCTCGGGTTCGACCCAGATAGCCATCGCGTCGCCCGGGTCGCCCGTCAGAAGGACGACGCTGCACGTGGGATGGACTTCCATTTCGAGGATTTCCACGTCGCCCGGCCGGGCCAGGGCGGCGGGTTCCAGCGGCGGGGCGCGGTCGAGCCAGATGTGGGCCAGGCCGAGGAGGATGACGGCGGCGGCCGCCGCCAGACCCACCGCGTGGGCGACCCATCGGACGGGGCTCGGACCGCCTCGCGAGCGGCCCCGATGGACGATCAGCGTCGGGGCCGGCTGCCGGACGCCGCTGCGGTCGGGGCCCGCACCGGGCGCGGGGACCTCGCGGGCGGGCCGAGGGGGAGGCGGGACCGGCGCGGCGGGCGCCTCGGCCTCCGTCTCGACCGGCTCCGGGGCGGCCTCGGGTTCCGGTTCCGGGGCGATGCCTTCCAGGACGTCCGTGCGGGGCTCGGTCTTCAGCGCCACGCCTTGGCCCTCGCTCGCCAGGTCGGCCCGGAGCGTTTTGCCGATGGTGTTCCACTCGTCGTCGGAGACGGCCGGCACGGGATACTGATCCAGGACGTGCTGGACGCGCTGCTGGTCGTGGACGATCTGTCGGCACCGGCCGCACGCCTGCAGGTGCGTGGCCAGGGCGTCGTTCTCGACCGGCGACAGTTCGCCGTCGGCGTACCCGGCGAGCATTTCTCTGGCTTCGTCGCAGTTCATGGCGTTACCCGATTTCCGAGGCCATGAGTTCCCGGAGCCGCTGCCGCGCGTTGAAGATGCGGCTCATGACGGTTCCGATGCTGATGCCGAGGACCTCGGCCACTTCCTTGTACGACATGCCCTCGAGGGCGTACAGGACGAGGGCGGCCCGGTTCTTCTCGGAGACGTTGACGAGCGCCTCGTCGATGGCGCGGCGAAGGTCGTGCTCCTCTGCCTCCTCCACCGGCGTCTGGTGGTCGGGCCCCGTGGCCGCCGGTTCCGGCGCGTTCTCGGTGTCGAGGCTGTCGGTCAGCCGGTGCGAGCGGTACCGCCGGTAATCGAGGGCGGCGTGGGTCACGATGCGGTACAGCCACGTCTTGAACGAGGACTGTCCGCGGAACCCGTCGATGCCTCGCATGACATGAATGAACGACTCCTGCACGACGTCCAGGGCGTCCTCCCGCCGGCCCAGGAGGCGATAGGCGATGCCGAACGCCGCGTCGCGATGCCGGCGAAAGAGTTCGTCCAGCGCCTTGGCGTCGCCGCCCTTGAGCCGCTCGACCAGCGCCGCGTCGCGTTCGGCTTCGCGGACGGCGGTGTTGTCGGCGGCACCGTTCTGTTCGGCGGCTCCAGCCATGCAGACGATTCCCGGCCAAGGGTATTCAGTGATTCGGCACGTTCCCGCAGCGGCGGCAGCCGGCGGCGTGTACAGGATTGATTGTAGCGGACCCGCGGCGGCGGAACAAAGCGTTTTTGGCGGACGCGGTAGGACGCTGCGCGGCGGGTCTCCGTACCCGCCGCGCACGAAGGCCCACGGTTACCCCTGAACGGGATGTGCCACGGCGGGTTTGTCCCGCCGTGACGGTCTGTGAAGAGGCGCCCGGCCGGACAAGGCCGGCCGTGGCACGCGCCCGTGTGGGCGTGTCAGTTCGCCTCGGCGGCCGGGGGCTTGCCATCGGACGGCAGCGGCGGGGCCTCGCCCTTCGTCCAGATCCGCTCGAGCAGGGCGAACGTCTCCGGGTCGGCGTCGCGGAGTTCCCATCGGACGAACGGCCAGAAATCGTTCGTGCCGAGGTACGCCT
>CAZNYC010000037.1:0-31449 GCA_964577175.1 uncultured Anaerolineales bacterium | reverse complement strand
CGCCGCGCTCCGCGGTGGGCAGGACTGCCCACCGCGCCGAATCTTCCAAACCAACTCCATGAAGATCGTCCATATCATCACGCGGCTGATCGTCGGCGGGGCGCAGGAGAACACCGTCCTGACGTGCCTGGCCCAGGCGGACCTCGGCCACGAGGTGGTCCTCCTCACGGGTCCGCCGCTCGGGCCGGAGGGGAGCCTGCTCGACTGGGCGGCCGGTCTCCCCTTCCGCACCGTCCTGGTGCCCGCGATGCGCCGCCCGATCCATCCGTACCGCGACCTCGTCGCCTGCCACGACCTGGCGAAGCACCTGCGCGTCGAGCGGCCGGACGTCGTCCACACGCACTCCTCGAAGGCGGGCGTCCTGGGCCGGCGGGCCGCGGCCGCGGAGGGGACGCGGTGCATCGTCCACACGATTCACGGCCTGGCGTTCGACGCGTACCGCGGACGGGCGGCGAGGGCGGTGTACCGCTGGGCGGAGCGGCGGGCCGGCCGCCGGTCGCACCGCCTCATCGCCGTCTGCGAGCGGATGGCGGACCGGGCCGCCGCCGCCGGCCTCGCCCCCCGCGACCGCATCGACGTCGTCTACAGCGGGATGGACGTCGAGCGATTCCGCGCGGCCGCCGGCCGGCGCAACGCCGTCCGACGGGCGTGGGGCGTCGGCGAGGAGGCGTTCGTCTTCCTGAAACTCGCGCGCCTCTTCCCGATGAAGGGACACCGGTTCGTCCTGCCGGCGTTTGCGGAGGTGGCCCGCCGCCACCGGCGGGCGGTGCTCGTCCTGGCCGGCGAAGGCATCCTGCGTGGGCGGCTGGAGCGGGAGGCCGCGCGGCTGGGCGTGGCGGACCGCGTCCGCTTTCTCGGCCTCGTGCCGCGCCGGCGGGTGCCCGGCCTGCTGTGGGCAGCGGACGCCGTGGTCCACGCGGGCCTCAGGGAGGGCCTGGCCCGCGTCCTGCCGCAGGCCGGCCTGTGCCGGCGGCCGGTGGTGACGTTCGACGTGGGCGGGGCGGCGGAGGTCGTCCGCGACGGTGAGAACGGGTATCTCCTGCCGGCGCCCCCGCCGGGCCAGTGGCAAGCGCGTGGGCGCGGTGGGTCTCGGCCCCCACCGCGCCGAAATCGGCGGCGCGGCGGGGGCGCGGCGGGTACGGAGACCCGCCGCGCGAGAACTTCCGAGACCCGCCGCGCTTCCGATAGCATCCCGGCCCTCGCCGAGGCAATGGCCGCCCTGGCGTCCGACCCGTCGGCCGCCCGCGCGATGGGCGAGGGCTGGCCCGCCGAGGTCCTCGACCGTTTCGACTACCGCCGGGCCACCCGCGAAATCATGCGGGTCTACACCCGCGCCGGGCGGGTTTAAGCGCCTGACCGGAGCGCCCCTGGGGCCTCGACGCACCAGGAACACGCGGGGAAGGAACGTCATCCATGCGCTGCGCGATACCCACCGCCATGCTGCTGGTGCTGCTTGTCGGCCCGGCCGCCGGGCAGGAAGCGGCCGAGGAGGTGCCGACGGTCGAGGCGCTGAGCCAACAGGCCGCCGCCCTCCAGGAGGACATCCGCCGGTCTCACAATCCGGAGGCCCGCCGACGCCTGGTCCAGCGCCTCGAGTTGGTGTACCACCAGATGGGCCCGATCGACGCCACCGGCAAACGCATCCACTGCCAGGCGATGTGGCACGACCGGGCGCTGGAACGGCTCGGGCAGGAGATGCAGCGGCTGGCCGGCCGCGACGTCCCCCTGGCGGAGGCCCACGCCGGCGCCCTCGTCCGTCACGGCCGCATGAGCGTCCGCCGGATGGCCCGGGCCTGCCTGACCCACGGGTGGCGCATCCCCCCCGGCCCGCCGAAGTACCAGGTCGACGCGTTCGGGCAGTACCTGGCGAACAACCTCGAGCCGCTCGACGAGTTGCTGAAGCGGCTGGGCGGCGTGTCGGCCCCCGCCGCGGACCAGGCGGACGAAGGCGAGGCCGGCGACGACAAGGCCGCCATCCTCGAACAGGCCCGGACGGGCCTGGCCGCCATGCAGCAGGCCGCCGACGCCATGAGCGAGACGCCGTCGAACCAGCCGGCGGCGCTCATCCCGCCGCTCGGCCGGTTCATGGAAGGCCTGACGGCCGTCCGCGAGGCCGTCGAGGGTATCCGCGCCCCCGACCCGGCCGAGACCGATGCGCCGCCGCCCGACGAGGCCGACCCCGCCGTCTCGCCCCCCATGACGGAGGCGGAGAAAGCCCGGGTCGCGGCCCTGCGTGAGGCGGCCGCCGCCCTCACCGAGGCGACGGGCGGGACGGGCGAGTCCGCCTGGGGCGCCGTCGCCGAGCACATCGAACGGTTCGCCGGCATGATCGAGGCCGGGTTCACCGTGGCAAGCGCCCGGCCGAAGGCCCGCGAACTGCTGGGGCAGATGGAACGGTCGGCCCGGCTGGCCCGGGACTCCGCCACCAGCCCGCTCCTCAGCGAGGCCATGCGGACCGAGCGGCGCGAGGACCTGCTCAAGGCCCTGACGTACGTCGGGCGGTCGGCGTACCGGGCGGCGGGGTACACGCGGCTGGAGCGGCTGGACCGCCAGGACGCGTTCCGCCGGCGGGTGTCGGCAGGGGGGCTCTCCGCCGAGACCGGCCGCGGACTCGTCCAGGCCTATTACGAGGTGGCGCCGGCGTGGCGGGACTCGACCTCCGCCCAGGTGGTGCGCAACGGCACCGCCATGCTCGGCGCGTGCACCGCCATCGTTCGCACGCTCGAACGGATGGGCGACTGGCCTCCCGACGGCATGGCCGACGCCCTCCGCCAATGCTACGACCGGCAGAAGAACCTGTTCCTCCGCGAGGTGGAACTCGCCGGCGCCCGCGCCGACGCCGAACCCGAGGAGGCCCTGCCGCTGTTGCAGGCGGCCGAGCGTCGCGGCGAGGACCTTGCGCTCATCGTCCGGGCCGAAACGGTCGTCCAGGCGATCAAACGGTACCGACCCCGCCAGGCCGGCCCGATGTACCAGCGGGTCATCCAGGCCGCCCAGGGACTGGTCGTGGACCCGGACACCGCGGGCCGGACGCGGGCCCGCCTGGCCGGTCTCGTCCAGCCCTTCGAGGCGCTGGAATCGTTCCCCGCGCCGGACCCGCAGCGGCGGCGGACGCTGACGCGGCTGCTCGGGCAGGTGTACACGGCGGCGGTGACGAAACTCTCCCGCGACCTCGGGGCCGGCATCAACCTGGCGGCCGGGGGGAACCCCGTCCCGCTGCGGACGACCCTGCGGGCGGACGACCTCTTCCGCCTGGCCCGCCGGCGGGCCCTCGCCGAGGAGGCGCGCCTCCAGCAGGTGGGCGTGGCGAATCTGTCGGCGTTCTCCATGCCGCCGGAGGTCTGGACGTCGTTCCACGGCGGGCTGGACCGGCGGCTGCAGGCGCTCTTCACGGCCTACGCCCGCGAGGCGCGGACCGCCATCTGGTACACCCGGCCGCGGGACCTCGAGGCCGTCTACAGCCCCGTGGTGGCAGCCCAGCGGCAGACGCTGGACGAGCGGTTCCAGGGCGAGGCCGACCTCGACTTCCTCCTGCGGAACCTGGGCCGCGTGGCGGTGCCGGACCCGTCGGACCCCGACCGCGACGCCTGGGCCGTCGGCTACCACGCCACCGAGGCCACCGTCACCCTGCTGGCCGACCTCGACGTGGTCGCCGACTGGCACCGGCGGCGTCTGCGGCCGTATCGGCAACATCTGGACCGCGTGGACCTGACGCCGCCGACGGCCGGCGCCGACGGCTCGTAAGGACGGGGATGCCGCGCGCCCTTCGTCGGCCCGCCATTTTATGGTTTCCTGCGACGGCGAGGGCGGGCACAATAGAACCCGTCGGCGCCGCCGAATTCGACGAGTCGCTCAAGCAAGGAGTCTCCTGATGCGCCATTCCGTTTCCATCCGAACGCTCGCGGTCGCGCTGGCGGCCGTCGTCACCGGTACCGTGGGGATGCCCGGCTGCAGCGAGGACGCGCAGCGCGACAAGCCGTCAACCGTCCCGGGTCCCCAGAAACCCGCCCAGAAGGCCGAGCCCGAAACCGCCGAGACGCCCGAACCGCCCGAACCCAAGAAAGTCGAGCAGGTGCCGAGCAAACCGGATTCGGAGGGCTGGGAATCGCTCTTCGACGGCAAGACCCTCGGCAAGTGGAAGCCGTCCGATTTCTGGAAGCCCGGCAAGGCCCACGTCGAGAACGGGACCCTGGTGCTCGAAACAGGCACCGGCGACCTGACGGGCGTGACGTGGGGCGGCGACCCGGACATGGTCCCCCGCCTCGACTACGAGATCGTCCTGGAAGCCCAGCGCGTCGAGGGCAGCGACTTCTTCTGCGCCCTGACGTTCCCCTACAAGGAAGACTGCGCCAGCCTGGTGGTCGGCGGGTGGGGCGGCGGCGTCATCGGCATTTCCTCGTTCGACGGCATGGACGCGTCGATGAACGAGACCACCAACTACATGGAGTTCGAGAATAAACGATGGTACACCATCCGCCTGCGGGTGACCGACAACCGCATCCGGGCCTGGATCGACGACAAGCAGGTCGTGGACACCGAACCCGGCGAGCGCGACGTGGACGTGCGGATCGAGGTGGAGGCCTCCAAGCCGCTCGGCCTGGCCGCCTGGAACACCAAGGCCGCCTACCGCAACATCCGCCTCCGCCGGCTGCTGGATGAGTAACGCGTTGGATGAGCGACACGCCGGCGGGCTGTCATTCTGAGGAGGCCCGGCAGGGCCGACGAAGAATCTCGCCGTGGTCGTTGTCGTTTCGTCGTTCGCGCGGCGGACCGGTCGGCGTGCTATTGAGGCCGGCAAAACCAATGTCACAGTTTCCGAATTCGAAGGTGCCACGGATTGCTCGCAATCCGTGTTTTCCGGTCCGACACACGGTTTGACAAGCAAACCGTGGCACCCGCCTTGTTACATTGGTTCTGCCGGCCTCAATAAGCGCACTGGCGGACAAGCCGCCAGTGGCACCCGGCGCGCCGGGAGGTGCCCATGGGAATAGAGCGCCGTGGGCAGTCCTGCCCACCGCGCGGCGCTCATGGCCGGCGCGCGGTGCCCAGGACTGGACACCGCGCGCCATGCAAAACATCGTCACCCGACAGCGGGTAACCATACCACCCTCCATTTGGAGTAGCCTATGCGTGCGCTGCCCCTCGTTCCGCTGCTCGCCGTCTTAATCGCCGCCTCCGCCCCCGCCGGCGAGATCGTGACCTGCGAGAAGGCCGACGGCTACCGCGGCATCTGGTACTTCAACCAGCCCTCCGGCGACGAATATAAATACAAATACAGCGGCGGCCTCGGGACGTACCCGCAGCAACTCATCCCCTTCGCCGTCCATGCCCCGGAGGCGAAAAAGACCTTCTTCTGCTGGGGCGGCCGGCCGAAGGACGAAAACCGCGTCCTCCACATGGTCGCCTGGTACGACCACGCCACCGGCACCGTCCCCCGGCCCCGCATCCTCATGGACAAGAAGACCAGCGACGCCCACGACAACCCCACCATCCTGCTCGGGCCGAAGGGGCACGTCTTCATTTTCTCCAGCGCCCACGGCACCGCCCGCCCGGCGTACATCCATCGCAGCGTCGAGCCGTACGACGTGGACCGGTTCGAGCGGGTCCTCGCGAAGAACTTCTCCTACGCCCAGGCGTGGCACGTGCCGGAGCGGGGCGTCCTGTTCCTGCACACGCGGTACGCCGGCCCGCGGCGGTTCCTGTACTGGCTGACGAGCCCGGACGGCGTGCAGTGGCCCGGCTGGGACGAGCCCAACCGCCTCGCCCGCGTCGAGCGCGGCCACTACCAGGTGAGCGGCCGCCGCGGCCGGACCGTGGCGACGGCGTTCAACTACCACCCGGAGGAGGGCGGCCTGAACCATCGCACGAACCTGCATTACCTGGCGACCGACGACCTCGGCCGCACGTGGCGCACCGCCGCCGGCGACGCCGTCCAGGTGCCGCTCACGACGAAAGCCGAGGCCGCACCCGCCCTCGTCCACGACTACGAGGCCGAGGGGCTGCTCGTCTACCTGAAGACCGTCCAGTTCGACGCCGCGGGCCGGCCCGTCCTGCTCTTCCTGACCAGCCGGGGGTATGCGTCCGGGCCGAAGAACGATCCGCGCACCTGGCGCACCGCCCGCTGGACCGGCGAGGGGTGGGACATCCGGCCCGTCACGACGAGCGACCACAACTACGACTTCGGGCCGCTCGCCATCGAGGCGGACGGGACGTGGCGGCTCATCGCCCCGACCGAGACCGGTCCCCAGCCGTACAACACGGGCGGCGAGATCGCCCTGTGGACCAGCCGCGACCAGGGCAGGACGTGGAAGAAGGTCCGCCAACTGACCCGCAACTCCGAGTTCAACCACACGTACGTCCGCCGGCCCGTGGACGCGCACCCGGACGTCTACGCCCTGTGGGCCGACGGGCACGGCCGGCGGAAGAGCATGTCGCGCCTCTACTTCACGGGCCGCACGGGCGACCGCGTGTGGCGCCTGCCCGTCGAGATGACGGGCGACGCGGCCAAACCCGAGGTGGCGTGGTAAGAGGAACGTGCCACGGCCGGTCTTGTCCGGCCGTGGTCTTTCATACGGTCGATGGCAATTATATGAGGATGTCATTCTGAGGCCTCGCTTGCGAGGCCGGAGAATCTCGCCGTGCGGACGCCGTGACGGCAACGACCACGGCGAGATGCTTCGTCGGCCCTTTGGGCCTCCTCAGCATGACAACGCTGCCCACGTTGAAAGGAGCCGACGATGCCGACTGCACGCCGTCCCGCCGCAACCGGATGGGGCCTCGCCGCCGTGGCGCTTGTTGCGCTCGCGATCGCAGCCGCCCCCGTTCCCGGCCGGGCCGCCCCCGCGCCCGAGACGGCCGTCATCGACGCCGCCGCCTATCCGAATCTGCAGGCCGCGCTGGACGCCGTCCCCTCGGGCGGCGGCCTCGTGCGCCTGCCGCCGGGGCGCTTCGAACTCGCCGGGCCCCTCGTCCTGGCGCGCCCGGACACCCGCGTCGAGGGCGCCGGCCGCGCCACCCACCTCGTCAACACGAACACCGACGGCGAACCCGCCCTCGTCGTCCGCGCCCCCGGCTACACGGATAAGGCCCGCGGCAAACGGGTCTGGCGCGTCACGCTCGCCAACTTCCGCGTCAGCGGGTCGGAGACGAGCGGCGACGGCATCCTGGCCCAGGGCGTCAACGAGATCTTCCTCGATAACCTCGCCGTCGACCACAACGGCGGCCACGGCATCCACCTCGTCGACTGCTACGAGGACCCGCGCGTCGCCGACTGCATCCTCACGTACAACAAGGCGGCGGGGCTGAACCTCGTGCGGTGCCACGACATCGTCGTCGCCTCCAGCCAGTTCGAGGAGAACGAGGACGGGCTCCGATGCGTCGATTCCTTCAACCTCTGCATGACCGGCAACTGCCTGGACGACCACCTGCGCCACGGCGTGGTCATCGAGAACACGTACGGCTCGGTCCTCTCGGGCAACATGATCGAGGAGTGCCGCGGCACGGCCGTCGTCCTCGACCGCGACTGTTACGGCATCACCGTCAGCGCGAACGTCATCGCCCACGAGGGGGGCGGCGGGGTGGACGTGGTGGACGGATGGGGCTGCGCCGTCTCGGCCAATACATTTACGATCGTCAGGAAGTTCGGCGTGCGGGTGGGGCCGAAGGCCGGCCGCATCACGATCGCGGCCAACAACTTCTCGAACGCCCACATCGGCGGCGGGCGGAAGCGCGACGATGCCGCCGCCGGCGTCGTCCTGGAGGGCACGCAGGACGTGGCCGTCACGGGAAACGTCTTTACGGGCCTGGCGGAGTCGGCCGTCCGGACGGCCGGCGGGTGCAAGCGGGTGCTCATCGAGGGGAACGTCCTGACGGACCTCTCCCGCGCCGCGCCCGGCAAGCACCCCGCCATGGACCTCGGGCCCGGGGCCGTGGAGCAGGGCAACCTCGTCGACCCCGACGCGCGGGATGAGGCGCAGTAAGGCGCCCGCCGTTGCCGCGATGGCCGCCGGATACCGCACGACCGCCGCGCGGGATGCATCACTCGATCCACACTGGCGGGCAAACCGCCAGTGGCACCCGGCGCGCTCGGAATGACAATCGGGGTCATCCGGCGCATCGGCACGGCCGGGCAAGGCCGGCCGTGGCACATGGCGGGCGGGGCGCTCTGGCGGGCAAGCCGCCGTCGGCTCTTCTGCTTGCGGCCGGCCGCGCGAGGCTCCATAATGGCGATTCCGCGGCGCGCCGGGCCGGGCGCGCCGGCGCGGAGGGGCGATGAGAGGTCGCGGGCGATTCGCCTCAGTCGCCCCCCGGGGCTCCGACGAACGGAAACAACAAAAACACGCGCGGCTCGATTTCCCCGGGCTTGCGCCCGGGGCCAGAGTACAGCCGTCCCTGACGGGGCGGAAGCGCGGCGGGCCGCCCGGTCCGCTGCGCGAAACAGGTCGGCAGCGTACGTGCCGTACGTCGTTCCGTGCCGGAGGCACGGCTGTTCTGTAGCCACGGGCGCGAGCCCGTGGTTGCGGAGCCAAGAAAACACATAGAGCCCCGTTAGGGGCGACTGAGGGAACATGTTATTCGCCTCAGTCGCCCCCCGGGGCTCCGACGAACGGAAACAACAAAAACACGCGCGGCTCGATTTCCCCGGGCTTGCGCCCGGGGCCAGAGTACAGCCGTCCCTGACGGGGCGGAAGCGCGGCGGGCCGCCCGGTCCAAAAACGGTCACGGCCACGGCGAGATTCCTCCGCTCGGCCCTGAAGGGCCTCGGCCGGAACGACAATCGGGGGGCCACCCAGGCAACTGGCACCCACATGCGCTGACGTGCAAGGAGCAGCCCGATGCGATACGCATCCACCCGCCGGACGTTCCTGAAATCCCTGGCCGCCGGCGCCGCCGGCGCGGCGGCGGCCGCCACGGGCGTCGCCTGCCGCACCCGCGCCGCCGAGGCCACGCGCAAGCCGAACGTCCTCTTCATCCTCGCCGACGACCTGGGCTGGACGGACCTCGGCTGTTTCGGCTCCACGTTCTACGAGACGCCGCACGTCGACGGCCTGCGGGCCACCGGCATGAAGTTCACCGACGCCTACGCCGCCTGCCCGGTCTGTTCGCCCACGCGGGCGAGCCTCATGGCCGGCAAGTACCCCACCCGCACCGGCGTCACCGACTACATCAACCCGGCCGGCCGGAACCAGCCGGAGAACTGGCGGCGGAACACGCCGCTGCTGCCCGCCCCGTATCGCGACCGGCTGGCCCACAACGAGGTCACCCTGGCCGAGGCCTTCCACGAGGCCGGTTACGCCACGTTCTTCGCGGGCAAGTGGCACCTGGGGCCGGAGGGCTTCTGGCCCGAGGACCAGGGCTTCGACGTGAACAAGGGCGGCATCGAGCGCGGCGGGCCGTACGGGGGCAAGAAGTACTTCTCGCCGTACGGCAACCCGCGGCTGGAGGACGGCCCGCCCGGCGAGCACCTGCCGCTGCGCCTCGCGCGCGAGACCGCCGACTTCATCGAGACGCACAAGGAGGATCCGTTCCTCGCCTGCCTGGCGTTCTACTCGGTCCACACCCCCCTTATGACAACGAAGGCACTGCGGGACAAGTACCGCGCCAAGGCCGCCGACGCCCCCGAGACGCAGTGGGGCACGGAGGGCGAGCGCCGCGTCCGCCTTATCCAGAACCACGCCGTCTACGCCGGGATGGTCGAGGCGATGGATACGGCCGTCGGCATCGTGCTCGAGCGGCTCGAGCGCCTCGGCCTGGCGGACGAGACGGTCGTCTTCTTCATGTCGGACAACGGCGGGCTGGCGACCAGCGAGGGGCACCCGACCGCCAACGTCCCCCTTCGGGGCGGGAAGGGGTGGCTGTACGAGGGCGGCATCCGCGAGCCGATGCTCGTCCGTGGCCCCGGCCTCACGCCGCCCGGCAGCGTGTGCACGGAGCCCGTGACGAGCACGGATTTCTATCCGACGATGCTCGACCTGGCGGGCCTGCCCGCGCGGCCGGCGCAGCACACCGACGGCGTCAGCCTCCGGCCGCTGCTCGAAGGCCGGCCGATGGACCGCGGGCCCCTGTTCTGGCATTATCCGCATTACGGGAACCAAGGCGGGGCGCCCGGCGGGGCCGTCCGCGACGGGCCGTGGAAACTCATCGAGTGGTACGAGGACGGCCGGCTCGAACTCTTCAATCTGCGGGACGACCCCGGCGAGACACGGGACCTCGCCGACGCGCACCCGGACCGCGCGAAGGACCTCCACGCGAAACTCGTGGCGTGGCGGGAGGCGACCGGCGCCCGCATGCCGGCCCCGAATCCGCGGTACGAGCCGGGAAAGCCGCGACGGTGACGGAGGCCATTCTGCGGGTGGCGTGTGGCCCGGCCTGCTTGGCCGGCCGGGAGGGCGGGCCCACCCGGTTGGACAAGCCAACCGGGCCACACAAGAAACCGATTGCCGCGCGGCGGGTACGGAGACCCGCCGCGCCGCCGTAGAATGACGCAGGTGCCTCCTCCCGGCCGGGCCACACAGTGGGCGCGGCGATGAAAGGACGACACGATGCGCCGTACGTCGATGGCACGCGGGACCCTTGTGGTCACCGGTCTGCTGGCGCTGGTCATGACGTCGGTCGCGCCGGCGGCGGCCGGCGCCGGCGCGACGGACGAGGCGGCCCGGTCTGTGCGCTCCCTCGCCGGCGAGTGGCGGTTCCGCCTCGACCCGGACGACGCGGGCGTCCGCGACGAATGGTTCAAGGACGACCTGCCGGAGCGCATCCGCCTGCCCGGCTCCCTCCAGGAACAGGGGTTCGGCTACGACGTCTCGACCGAGACGAAGTGGACGGGCGGCATCAAGGACCGCTCGTGGTTCACGGCCGACCGTTACGCCCCGTACCGCAAGCCGGGCAACGTGAAGGTGCCGTTCTGGCTTCAACCCGCGACGCATTACGTCGGCCCGGCGTGGTATCAGCAGACGGTCGAGGTGCCGCCGGCGTGGAAGGGCCGCCGCATCGTACTCCATCTGGAGCGGTGCCACTGGACCACGACGGTGTGGGTGGACGGGACGAAGGCCGGCTCGCGCGACTCCCTCTCCGTGCCGCACGAATACGACCTGACGGCGCACCTGGCGCCGGGCGCGCACCGCCTGACGATCCGTGTCGACAACCGCATGCACGTCAGCGTGGGCGCGAACGCCCACAGCGTCACGGACCACACGCAGTCGAACTGGAACGGCATCGTCGGGCGGACCGAACTCCGCGCCACGCCGACCGTCTGGATCGAGGACCTGCAGGTGTACCCGGACGTGGCGGCGCGGCAGGTGCGGGTCGAGATGGTCCTCGGCAACGCGACGGGCACGGCGGGCCGCGACACCGTGCGCCTGGACGCCGTCGCGACGAACACGCCGGCGGCCCACGACCCGGCGGCGAAAAGCGAGACCGTCGCCCGCAGCGCCGACGACCGGACGCCGGTCAAACTCCTCTATCCCCTCGGGGCGGAGGCCCAGGCCTGGGACGAGTTCCACCCGGCCCTTTACCGCCTCGCCGTCACGCTGGACGCCGGCGACGCGGGCATCGACCGGCGCGAGGTGGTCTTCGGCCTGCGGGAGATCGCGACGCGCGGCACGCAGTTGGTGCTGAACGGGCGGCCGCTGCTGCTGCGCGGCACGCTGGAGTGCTGCATCTTCCCGAAGACGGGTTACCCGCCGACGGACGTGGAGGCCTGGAAGCGGATCATCCGCCGGTGCCAGGCGTGCGGGCTGAACCACATGCGGTTCCATTCGTGGTGCCCGCCGGAGGCGGCGTTCGTCGCGGCGGACGAACTCGGCTTCTATCTCCAGGCCGAGGGGCCGTTCTGGACCGCCGTCGGCCAGGGTAAACCCGTCGATAAGTACATTGATGCCGAGACCGACCGCATCCGGCGGGCCTACGGCAACCATCCGTCGCTGGTGCTGATGGCCTGCGGCAACGAGCCGGGCGGTCCGGGACGCGGGGCGGCCTTCCTCGGCCCGTGGGTCACGCACTGCAAGGAGACGGACCCGCGGCGGCTGTACACGGGCGGGTCCGGGTGGCCGGCGATTCCCGAAAACCAGTTCCACGTGACGCCCGCCCCGCGCATCCATCAGTGGGGCGAGGGCCTGAAGGACCGCCTGAACGCCCGCCCGCCCGAGACGCAGACCGACTACGCCGACGTCGTCGGCCGGCACGAGGTGCCCGTCATCGGCCACGAGATCGGCCAGTGGTGCGCGTACCCGAACTTTAAGGAGATCGAGAAATATGCGGGTGTGTTGAAGCCGCGGAACCTCGAGATCTTCCGCGAGTTTCTGGAGGCCGCCCACATGGGCGACCAGGCCCGCGACTTCCTGATGGCCTCCGGCCGGCTCCAGATGCTCTGCTACAAGGAGGAGGTGGAGTCGGCGCTCAGGACGGCCGGCTTCGGCGGGTTCCAGTTGCTCGGCCTGCACGACTTCCCCGGGCAGGGGACGGCCCCGGTGGGCGTGCTCGACCCGTTCTGGGACCCCAAGCCGTACATGACGCCGGAGTCGTACCGGCGGTTCTGCGGCCCGACGGTGCCGCTCGTCAAAATGGACAAGCGGGTGTACACGGCGGGCGAGGACTGGTTCCGCCCGCACCTCTACGTGGCCCATTACGGGCCCGAGGCCGTCGACGCCGCGCTGCGATGGCGCCTGGTGGCGGAATCCGGCAACGCCATCGCCTCCGGCACGTTCGACGCGCGCGAGGTGCCGCCCGGCGCGGTCCAGCACCTCGCGTACTGCCTGCTGCGGCTCGGGGGGTTCACGCGGGCGCAGCGGCTGCGATTCGTCGTCGGCATCGACGGGATGGAGGCGGAGAATGATTGGAATATCTGGGTCTACCCCGCAGCGGTCGATACGGCCCCGCCGGCCGGCGTGACGCTCGCCGGCAACGTGGACGCCGCGGCCGAGGGCCTCGCCGGGGGCGGGCGGGTCGTCCTCCTGCTGCCGCCGGAGCGCGTGAAGACGGACGTGGCCCTGGGGTTCACGCCCATCTTCTGGAACACCGCCTGGACGGGCGGCCAGGCGCCGCACACCCTGGGCCTGCTGTGCGACCCGACGCACCCGGCGCTGGCGGCGTTCCCGACCGAGTCGCACACCACCTGGCAGTGGTGGGACCTCATCCATCGCGCCGAGGCGATGGTCCTGGACGCCATGCCGCCGGACCTCAGGCCCATCGTCCAGGTCGTGCCCGACTGGTTCGAGCCGAAGCGGCTGGGCCTGGTGTTCGAGGCGAAGGTGGGCGAGGGGCGGCTGCTGGTGACCTCGATCGACCTCGAGTCGGATCTGGAGACGCGGCCCGTGGCCCGTCAGATGCGGCACAGCCTGCTGCGGTACGCGGCGTCGGAGGCCTTCGCGCCGAAGCATACGGTGACGCTGGAGCAGGTGCGGGGGCTGGTGGATTGAACGAGCCGTTCGAGCCGGCTCGCGGGAGCGGCCGGTCACCCCCGTTCTGCCGTGGCCGTTTCAACACCCTCTCTGCCCTGGCGGAAGAGGGGCGGCTCGTGCTTCGCAGCGAAGCACGAGCCCCCCTCTTCCACCGAGGGAAGGGCGAGGGGTTTACTTCCCCTTCAGACACGTCACCTTGCCGTCCGTCGTCGCGACGTACAGCCGCCCGCGGGCCGCCACCAGGCCGTCCCAGACGGGCGGGGCGCTCAGCCCCGCCGACGCCAGCGGCCGGCCTTCTTTCGCCGAGACGATGCGCAGGCGCCCGCCCTTGTCGGCGGCGAACGGTTCGGCGTCGGCCGTCCCGCCGTCGAACGGGCTGGGCGGTCCGGCCAGCAGCAGCGCCTCGCCCGCCAGCACCATCCCGCGGACCCACAGGTCCGGCGAGGCCCGCCATCCGGGCTGGATGCGGCGCCGGGTGCGTTTGCCTTCCTTCTCCTGGACGACCTCCGGCTGCTTGCTGCTTGAGAAAAGGACGTAGTGGGGCTCTCCCTTCGGCTGGCCGCCCCACGGGTGCATCTTCGGCGCCAGGCCCGGGTGCGTGCCGTGCGTGCCGTACTGGTTCAGCCGGCCGAACGCGTAGACCGTGTCGTCGCCGACGGCGATGATGCGGCCGGCGGGATTCTGGAAACCGGCGTTCTTCCAGCCGCCCCACCCCACCTGCATCTTGGTGCCGTACATCCAGTACGTCCGGTGCCACCAGGAGCCGTCGAGGAACCCGGCGGGGGCGAAGAGGTGCGGCACGTTCGGGTCCTGGGGCTGGAGGTCGGCATCGAAGCGGTGATGGCGCATGTAGATGCTCTCGCCGTCGGAGGAGAGGACGTCCGGCAGGGCGCCGGGCATGTACACGCCGCGGACCGGCTTCTGGGGTTCCTCGCCGCTCTGGGGGTCGCGGTCCCAGAGGCGGCGTTCGGCCTGGACCTCGCCCGTGGCCGGGTCGAGTTTGTAGAGCATGATCCCGCCGTCGATGTAAGAGGACCGGCCGGCCGCGAAGTACGCCGACCCGTCGCGGACGAGGATGCTGCCCTGGACGGGCCAGACCGACTCGAGCATGCCGTAGGCCACGATGCGGTCGTCGCGCGGTGCGGCCCGGAACCGCCAGACGGTCTCGCCGTCGGCCGCCCGCAGGCAGTGGACGGTGCCGTCGCGGCAACCGACGAGGCATGTGCCCTCATAGACGGTGGGGGGGGAATCGATCCGCCCGCCCAGCGTCCGGCTCCAGGCGACCTCGCCGGTTTCGGCGTCCAGGGCGTGGAGGGTGTGGGTCTCTTTGCGGGCAAGAAACACCCGGCCGCCGGCCACGACGGGGCTGGTCACCTCGCCGCCGAGGTCCGCCTGCCACGCCGGGGCGAGGTCTGTGGGGACCGTCGTGGAGGCCCGGCCGCTGCGGGCGGCGTCGTGGCGGTAGGTGGGCCAATCGGCCTCTGAAATCTCAAATCCGGAATCTGAGATCTCCGCGCCGTACGCCGGCCCCTTCTCGCGCCGCCCCTCGGCCGGGATCGTCTCAGGCAGCCGCCGCGACGCCGACGCCGGCGCCAGGGCGAGAAAGCCGTGCAGTTTCGCCTCGATGTAACACGCGCACGAGTGCTGGGGAGCATACAGCAGCCCGTTGGCGGGCATCACGCCGTACTGGCACGCCCCGCGGACCCAGTGGTCGGCCAGGCCGCGGCCGGTCTTGACGTCGATCCACTCCACGCCCGACCGGCCGAGCACGAGGAACCGGGGCGTCGCCTTATTACGGTGGCAGCGGTGGTGGCTGAAGCCGACGGTGAAGTGCTCCTGGTCTTTCGGCCGCTCGCGCCGGACCTCGCCGGTGCGCGGGTCGAGTCCCTGCGTGATGCCGGGCTGGCGGCTGAAGACGAGGTTGCCGGTCCAGACGAGACCGTCGGCGACGAGGACGTCCGGCGGGGCGTTGTAGGCCTCCTGCGCCTCGGACTCCCACAGCCGCTTGCCGTCCTCGGCCGAGAAGGCGATAAGTTTGCCCGGCGGCGCTTCGCCGCCCCGGCTGTAGACGACCCACAGGACCTGGCCTGCCTCCGGCGGTTTCTGCGTCACCTTCGACCCCGCGTCGCGGTCGGCCGACAGGACCACCCCGTCGTGGACCACGAGCGTCGGGGCGGTCCACGCCCACCGGCTCGTCGTCACGGGCCGGTCGGCGCGCCATACCTCCTTGCCGGTGGCGGCGTCGAGGCAGACGAGGTGCTTCTCGTTCTGGAAGTACACCCGCCCGCCGTCCACTGCCACGGCCGTCGGCATGAGGTGGCTGGTGGCAGCGTCGTCCTTCGTCCAGAGGGCCTTGCCGGAGTCGGTCTCCACGGCCATCAGCCGCTTGCCGTCCGGGGACTCGTACTCGGCCCGGCCGCCGATCTCGTGTTCGGTCCTGGCCGCCCCGTGACTGAGGCCCGGCCCGAGCACCAGGTACAGGACGCCTTCGTCGCAAACGATCTCCAGCGCGTCGTCCGTCTGCTCGTACGTGCGGACGGTCTCGCCGGTGGCGGCGTCGAGGGCCGTCACCGGCTTGCCGTAGCCGAGCGTGGCGTACACGGTGTCGCCGACGGCGACGAGGCGGCGCATGATGGCGGCGGGTCCGGTGCGAAAGCCCCTGAGGTGCCCTTCCCACGGGTCGACGACGCGTTTCCAGAGGACGACGCCGCTGTAGGCGTCGCGTGCCACGAGCCGCCACTTCGCCGGCAGCGCGACCGCCGCCGCGGGACCCTCGTCGACGATGGCGAACGTCCGCCCGTGGCTCGTCACGACCGCGCTGCAACTGGAGAGGTGGTCGTGGCTGCGGGCCCACTCGGGATCGCCCACCCACTGGATGTGGTGCGCCGGTGCGACGACCGTGTCGCGGGAGACCGCGTTGTTCGTCGGATCGTACAGGGCGTGGGTCCACTCGTCGATTTCGTCCGGCACGGGCTTGACGGTCTTCTTCCCGCCGACATACGCGATGCCGCCGGGACAGAGGACCCGCATGACTTCCGCCTTCGCCACGGGGCCGAGGGCGTCGGCGACGAGCAGGCGGACGGTGCCGTCGGCGTACGGCAGCCGGCCGCCGCGAAGACGGGCCACGCTGACCTTGTTGCCGTAGCGGCCGCCCGCGCGCCAGGCCTCGCGGGCCCGCTCGACGGCTTCACCGTCGGCATACAGGCCGTGGACCAGGACGCCCTCGCGGTCGGCGAGCGCCGCCGTCAGGTCTGCCGGGGCGTCGTTGCCGGTGGCCAGGTGGACGACCAGGCCGCCGCGGACGCCGGTGGCCTTCAGGATGGCCTCGGCGTCGTCCGTCGCGCCGGCGAGGGCCTCGCGTGGCCCGGAGGCCACGACCAGCCCGGCCGCCAGGACGGCCAGCGCGACAAGGCGGCCTCGTGCGCGGCGGGTCTCCGCAGGCGCCGCGCAAGCGGGACACCCACGATTCGGGCGCGGTGCGTGCGGAGACTCACCGCGCAAGGTGCGCGATTGTTGGGCGTGATGCATCATCGGATTCCTTCCCATGGGGTGCGGGGCCTCACTTGCTGAAACAGACGACCGTGCCGTCGGTGGTGGTCATATACAGGCGGCCGCGGGCGGCGATGAGGCCGTCGAAGACGGGCGGGGCCGGCAGGTCGCGCTCGGCCAGCGTCCGGCCGGCGTCGGCCGAGACCGCCCACAACACCGCGCCCTTCTCGCCGCGGATGGCCGCGTTCTGCTCGGCCAGGGCCTTCTGGACGGCGGGTTCCGCCAGGCGGGCCATCGCCCGCTGCTCGTCCACGAGGTCGGGCGGACCGGCAAAGAAGAGCGTCCGCCCCGCCAGGACCATGCCGCGAGGCACGAGCGGCACGGGACGCGTCCACTGGCCGCCCGGGCCCGCCACGGCCGAGGCGTCCGCCCCGCCCGTGAACCGGAGGGCCTTGCCGACCTTGCCGGCGGCGGCCTCGACGCCGGCGGCCGTCCCGTGGTTCCCCGCGCCGGAGACGTCGCGGGCCGCGCCGCCCTCGAACGACCAGGCGGCCGCGAGGGCCTCGGCGCCGGCGGGGACGTTGCCGGGGTCGGCGGCGTGGTCGGCGAGTTCCTCCGCCGGCAGCGCGCGGTGCCAGATACGGACCTCGTCGATCCGCCCCGCAAACGGGCAGGCGTCGGGGTACGGGCCGACGAGGGTGCCGGCGTCGGCGCCGATCTCCATCGCCTCGTGCGGGTCGTTGACGAGCAGCGTCTTCGCCCTGGCCGCGCCCGCTTGCTTGCCGTCCACGTAGACGCGAAGTTCCTTGTCTTCGGTCAGGACGCCGGCGAGGTGGACCCATCCGTCGCCCACGCGTTGGCTGCCGGCGACGGAGAACGGGGCGTCGTCGGCCCGGATGGTGAAGTGCGGCCGGCCGCCGGAGAGGTACAGGGCGTAGCCGTGCGAGCCCCCGCCGCGGGCCAGGACCACGCCGTCGCCGGCCTCGGGCCGGACCCACGCCTCGACCGTCAGGGCGGTGCCCTTCGGGTTCAGGCTGGGCGACTTCTCGACGCGGACGACCGAGGTGGGGTCGGGCTTGCCCTCGCCGCCCTTGACGGGCGCGGCCTTGGGCGTGGCGAAGAGGTGATGCTCCAGCGGCGTGGTCCAGCGGTAGAACTTCGGCAGCCGACCGTAGCCGTACACGCGGTCGTCGTCGAAGACGAGGATCTTGCCGGCCGGCGCCGTCTTGCCGGCCCGGAAGTACCCGCACCATCCGCTCACGAACGTGCTGCCGTACAGCCAGTAGGTGCGGTGCCAGTACGAGTCGTCGAGGAAGCCGGTGGGCGAGAAGAGGTGGGCGCGGCCGGGGTCCTGCGTGGCGGGCGGGGCGCCCTTGTCGGCGTCGCCGCTCGTCGGCATGGCCTGAAGCGGGAGGCGGGTGCCGTCCGGGCGGAACGGCTGGGACCGCATGTAGATGAGCCCGCCCGTCTCCGAGAGGACGTCCGGCATGGCGGGGGGCATGTTCAGCCAACTGACGAAGTCCTCGATGCGCTTGTCGGCCTGCGGGGCGCGGGTGTCGAGAACCGTCTCGCCGAGGACCCGCCCCGTGGCCGCGTCCAGCCGCACCAGCCGCATGCCGCCGTCGAGGAACATCGACCGTCCCGCGACGCACCACGCCTCGGCGCCGCCGTCCGTCTCGCGGACGAGCACGCTGCCGGGCACCGGCCAGACGGACTCGAGTTGCTCGAAGTGCATGCACCGCTGGTCCATCGGCGCGGCGCGGAACCGCCAGGCGAGTTCGCCGTCGGCCGCCCGCAGGCAATACACGTACCCGTCGCGGGCGCCGAAGAGGACCCGGCCGCCGTGGACGGTGGGCGGCGAGTCGACCCGCCCGCCGGCCGTGAACCGCCACCGCGCCTCGCCGGTGGCGGCGTCGAGGGCGTGGACGGTGTGGGCGTCGATGTCCGCAACGAAGACCGTGCCGCCCGCGACGACGGGAGCGGAGAGGCGGCCGCCGACGTCCGTCGTCCAGGCCTCCTTGACCTCGGCGGGCACCGCGGCGGGGGTGGCCCCGCTGCGGGCGGCGTCGCGGCGGTAGGTGGGCCAGTCCGCCTCTGAAATCTGAAATCTCGAATCTGAGATTTCAGATTTCACCTGTCGGATTTCGGACCCGCCTTCGCCAAGGCTACGGCGGGCAAGTTTCGGACTCGTGCTTCGCAGCGAAGCGCTGCTTCGCAGAGTAGCATTTCGGATTGGCGCGGCGAAGGCCTCGCCCTTTTCCAGGCGGCCTTCGGCTTCGATATCCTCCGGCACGCGCGGGCCCTCGCCCGCGGGCGCGACGGCGTTGAAGCCGTCCAGTTTCGATTCCAGGTAACACGCGCACGGGTGCTGCGGCGCGTAGATGAGCCCGCTCGCCGGCATCACGCCGTACAGGCACGCCCCGCGGACCCAGTGGTTCGTGTCCCAGTGCTCGCGGTCCGGGTCGATGAACTCGATGCCCGTGCGCGAGGTCAGCAGGTAATTGACCGTCGCCTTGCTCCGGTGGCAGCGATGGTGGAACCAGTAGGTCTCGACGTCGGGCGTGAACTCCTTGACGACCTCGCCGGTGCGGAGGCTGCGGCCGGTGAAGAGGCCCGGGGCCCGTCCGCTGGTCGTCTCGCCGGCCCAGACGGTGTCGCCGAGAACGAAGAGGTCCTCGGCGGAGCGGTACCCGGACGGCGGGTGCGGCGCGGTCCACAGGACCTTGCCGGTGCGGGCGTCGAGGGCGCTCATGGCGTCGTCGTCGCGGACCCAGGAGCCGGTCTGGTGTCCGGCCTTCTCGCCGCCGGCGAACAGGACGATGCCGTCGCGGACAAGCAGGATGGGGGCGAAGAAGGCCCGCAGAATCGTCGACCGTTCCACCGGCTCCGACCGCCACGCCTCCTTGCCGCCCGCGCGGTCCAGGCATACCACCGACTCGCCGTCGTGGAAGAACACGCCCTCGCCGTCGGCCGCCAGCGTGACCGGCAGGATGGGGGTCTCGTGCTCCCATTGGACCGTGCCGGTGGCGGCATCGACGGCCAGGACGCGGCGCGGCGTCATCCGCCACCAGTCCTTGTTGTACGCGCTGCCCACGTTCTCGTACGCCGTGGGCCACTGGTCGCCGGGTTTCGGGTTGACCACGAGAAAGAGCGTGCCGCCGTCGAGGAGGATCTCTTCGGTGGCGGCGGTGCCCTCGTACGTGCGGACGGTCTCGCCGGTGGCGGCGTCGATGGCCGTGAGCGGCGCGTCGATGCCGAGGGTGGCGTAGACCGTGCCGCCGCTCGCGACGAGGCGGCGGGGCAGGTTCGCCGGGCCGCTCTTCAGCGGCCAGAGGTGGTTATGCCATTTCTCGATCTCCCGTTTCCAGAGGACGGTGCCGTTGAAGGCGTCGCGGGCGATGAGACGCCACTCGGGCGGCGAGAGGATCGAAAACCGCGGCGCCTCGTCCGAGATGCTGAACACGCGCCCCCCCGCCGAGACGACCGCGCTGACGCTCGACATCCGGTCGTGGTGCCGGGCGTACCGCGGGCTGCCGCACCATTGCATCCGCCGCGGCGGGGCGACGACCGTGTCTTCCGAGACGGCGTTGTTCGACGGGTCGTGCAGGTAATGGGTCCAGTCGTCCAGGGCGTCCGGGCGCGGCTTGACGGTTTTGGTCCAGCCGTCGCCGTCCTTGACGCAGGCCACGCCGCCGGGCGCGAGGACGCGCCGGATTTCATCCATCCCCACCCCGCCCGCGTCCTCGACGACGACGAGGTTGACGAAGTTGTCGATGTACGGCAGGCGCGGGCCCGCCAGGCGGTCGACCGACACGGGGCCGTACAGGCCGCGGGCGCGGATGTGGGCGCGGGCCCGCCGCACGACCCCGGCCTCTTGGGCCAGGCCGTGGACGAGGTAGGCGTCCGAGGCCCGCAGGGCGGCGGTCACCCGCCCGTCGCCGCAGCCGAGATGGACGACCACGCCGCCGCGGACGCCCGCGGTGCGGAGGATGGCGGCAGCCTCGTCGGCGGCGCTGCCCGCCTGGGCGACGGCGCCGGCGGGCAGGACGGCGGTCAGCAGGGCGACGGCCAGGGCGAGCGCAGCCGTCGCCGGGGTCCGCAGCCACCCGTTTACTGAGCCCTGTAAAGTGACGATGTCATTCTGAGGCATCGCTTGCGAGGCCGAAGAATCTCGCCGCGGGAAAGGCGACAAGGCGAGATTCTTCGTCGCGGCTTCGCCGCTCCTCAGAATGACAACCTTGAAGGCTTCTCTTGCCGGAGTCCGTAACCGCCTGGAACGGGTGCGGGGATGGTGCATGCGCCTGTCTCCCGTAGAGGTGCGATTCAGGACGTGCGGCACAGCGCTGCCGCACGCGCCATGCGATTATGGCGGAACGGGGCCGGTTTGGCAACCGCGAAGTCGTGTCGAGTCCTGCGCGGCGGACCGCCTGCGGCTCAACACGCCGGGGCGAAACCGTTGACACACCCGCGCCCCGTTGTAGAGTGCGGGGGAAAGCGGCGCGCGGACCGAAAGGGCCGGCGCCCTCCATCCATTCGACACGCGCGAAGGAGACCGGCATGGCCAACGACACACTCAAGGTCGGCATCATCGGCACGGGGATGGTGGCGGTGGCGGGGCACATCCCCGCCTGGAAAAACGTGTCCGACGAAGCGACGATCGTCGCCGTCGCCGACATGCTCGAAGACCGCGCCCGCCTGGTGGCGGAGACCGAGGGCATCCCGAAGGCCTACGGCAACTGGGAGCAGATGCTCGCCGAGGAGGACCTGGACGTCGTCCTCGTCTGCACGCCGAACGCGTACCACAAACCGCAATCGATCGCGGCCCTTCAGGCCGGGTGCCACGTGCTGTGCGAGAAGCCGGTGGCGACCTCGCGGGCAGACGCCGAAGCGATGTTCGCCGAGGCCGAGAAGGCCGGCCGCCACCTCTTCGTGGGCCAGAGTTCGCGCTTCGTGCCGCAGTCCTACGCCGCCAAGGAGATCGTCGAGGCGGGCCGCCTGGGCGAGATGTACTTCGCCGAGACGTTCTTCCTCCGCCGCCGCGGCGTGCCCACGTGGGGCCGGTTCCATATGAAAGAACATTCGGGCGGCGGGCCGATTTACGACCTCGGCGTCCACGCCCTCGACCTGTTGTACTGGCTCATGGGGAACCCGAAAGCGACGGCCGTCAGCGGCGCGACGTACACGAAACTCGCCGACCGCGACGAAGGGCTCGTGACGAACCTCGCCGACTCCGGCGCCCCGCTCGGCGTGCTGACGCCCCGGCCGTACGACGTCCGCGAGTTCGACGTGGAGGACATGGCGGCCGGGTTCATCCGCCTCGAAGGCGGGGCCACGGTGGCGTTCAAGATCAGTTGGGCCGCCAACGTCCCCGAGAACCGCGGCGGGACGACCATCCTGGGCACCGAGGGCGGCCTGACACTCGACCCGCTCACCCTCGTCACGAACATGGACCGGTACCAGGTGAACGTCCATCCACAGGTGCCGAAGGGCCGGGAGGTGGACTTCGCCGGTCACTGGGACCAGGCCGAGCACTTCGTCCGGGTCATCCGGGGCGAGGCGGACCTGATGGTCCGGCCCGAAGAGGTGTTGAACGTGATGGGCACCCTCGACGCGCTGTACCGGTCGGCCGAGGAGGGGCGGGAGGTGACGCTGGATTGACGCGCCGGCCCGGCCCGCGAAAGGCACGCGCCGCCCAAGCCCGCCAGCTGACGCGACAACGCTAAGTCGGCATTTGGCGCGGTGGGTCGGGCTCCGACCCGCCGCGCTCGAGTCAGTGGCGGACGCCGGCCACGCGGACCGCAATGCCGCGCTCGGCCGCCGCACGGGCCAGGGCGTCCATCTGCGCCTGCGGGGGGCGCTCCAGGTCCCCCAGTGTGTATTCCATGCCGAGGCTCTCGTACTTGCCCGCCCCCAGCGGATGGTACGGCAGGAGTTCGTAGTAGGCGAGATTCCCAAACTCCTTGATGAGGTCCGCCACGGCGCCGATCGCCTCCGGCGAATCGCCGGCGCCGGGCACGACGGGCGTCCGGACGACGAGCGGTTTCGGTTCCTCGGCGAGGCGGCGGAGGTTGGCGAGGATCCTCTCGTTGCCCGCCCCCGTCCACCGCTTGTGCGCCTCGCTGCCGGCGAGTTTGACGTCCACCATGAAGAGGTCCGTCACGGGCAGCAGCGCGGCCACCTCGTCCCACGGGGCGGCGAGGTTCGTCTCGACGGCCGTGTGCAGGCCCTCCCGGCGGCAGCGGCGGAGGACGGCGACGGCGAAGTCGCGGCGGACGAGCGGCTCGCCGCCCGAGAGGGTCACCCCCCCGCCGGACTCCTCGTAGAACGGGCGGTCCGCCAGGACCTCGGCCACGACCTCGTCGACGGTCATCTCGCGCCCGACCAGCACGAGCGAGCCGGCGTAGCAGACCGCGGCGCACGCCCCGCAGGCCGTGCACCGGTCGCGGTGGAAGACGCGGTCGCCGTGCGGCCCGACCTCGTGGGCACCGCGGGGGCACACCTCCAGGCACGCCCCGCACCCGATGCACCGGGCGGGCAGGACCTGGAGTTCCGGGTCGGGGCGGAGCGTCTCGGGGTTATGGCACCAGGCGCACCGCAGGTTGCATCCCTTGAGGAAGACCGTGGTGCGGATGCCGGGCCCGTCGTGGACGCTGAACCGCTGGATGTCGGTCACGATTCCGTTCACGCGGGCATTTTAGGAGCGCGGGGGCGCGGAATGCAAGGCGGGCTCCGCCCGGGGTTCCCGGCCACGGCGTGCAAAGGACAAATGACCCAGGACCAAGGCCAAATGCACGGCGAGATTCCTCGACGCGCTGCGCTCGCTCGGAATGACAGCATGGGCCCCGGTGCGATATGCTTGTTCCCCCGCGCGCCGGCCCGGTTTTTCTTTGCGTCCCCTTGCCGCCGTATGCTGTTTATACAGGGTGCGGGTGGGAGTCGCCTCGGCGGCGGCCGTTCCGCCTGCGTCTTACGAACCTGAACCGGGAGGAGAACCCATGACCCGCCGATTCACTCTGACCGCCGCCGTCCTGGCCCTCGTCCTGCCGCTCGCCGCGGCCCCGCTCGCAGCCGCCGACGAGAAGGCCGCGCCCGAGGACAAGCCCGCCGCCAAGAAGGAGGGCTTCAAGCCGCTCTTTAACGGCAAGAACCTCGACGGCTGGACCACCACCGGCAACTGGTTCGTCGAGGACGGCATCCTTCGCCTGGAGCCCCGGCCCGGCGAGAAGGGCTGGCAGCGGTACGACGCCTACCTCTGGGCCGACAAGCAGTACGGCGACTTCACCCTGGACCTGGAATTCAGAATCGCCAAGGGCGGCAACTCGGGCGTCTTCATCCGCGTCAGGGACAAGAAGAACCCCGTTGCCACGGGCATGGAAGTCCAGATCCTGGACACGCACGGCAAGAAGAACCCCGGGCCGCACGACTGCGGCGGGGTGATCGGGACGGTCGGGCCGTCGAAGAACATGGCCAAACCCGCCGGCGAGTGGAACCGCTACATCATCACCTGCAAAGGCTCGAACCTGAAGGTGCGCCTGAACGGCGAGCAGATCATCGACTGCGACCTCTCCAAGACCAGCCGCAAGGACCGCCCGATGAAAGGCTGGCTGGGGTTCCAGGACGAGGCCAAGCCGCTGTGGTACCGCAACATCTACATTAAAACGCTGGACTGACGGGCCGGACGGGGAGCCTGACCTCTTCCGAAAGGGGCTGACATGCAACGCACCTCCACATCGCAATCGACCGGGCGGAAGGCGGGCACCGGGGCCGCAGCGGCGATCGTGACGGCCGCCCTGCTCGGCGAACATGCGGCCGCCGCCGCCAAGGCGGACAAGGCGGAGAAGGCGTCCGTCAAGAACCTCATCAGGGACGTGGGCGAGACGTTCGGCGCCGAGGACGGCGTCCAGGCAAAGTACACGCTGCACGGCCTGGCCGTCTGGGCGGGCCGGCCTCACCGGTCCGTCGACGAGGTGCTGGAGGCCATCCCGCTGACCGACGGCGAGGCGGGCGAGGACGCCGTCGCCGACTTCCTCCACGCCCCGGCGGTCGACCGGCGCATCGTCGCCGGCGCCATGGCCGAGGAACTCGCCGCCGACCATTCCGACGAACTCAAGGCGTTCCTCTGCCGCCAACTCCAGTGGTGCGGTGAGGCGGCGGACGTGCCCGCGCTCGCCCCGCTCCTGGCCGACGACCGGCTGTGCGAACCGGCGACGCAGGCACTGCTCGCCATCGGCGGCCAGGCCGCCACCAAGGCCCTCCGCGACGCCCTGCCCAAGGCCGAGGGCGGCCGCCGCGTCACCGTCCTGAAGGCGGTCGGGCGGCTCCAGGACGCCGACTCCGCTGCCGAGGCCCGCAAGGACGCGGCCGCCGAAGACCGGGACCTGCGTCTGACGGCCCTGTGGGCCCTGGCGAAGATGGGCGACGGCCGGGCCGCGGAGGCCGCACTCGATGCGGCGGCGGCCGACCCGTCGTTCGCCCAGCGGATGGCGTTCGCCGCCGCCCTGCTCCTCTCGCGCCGCCTCGGCGAGGCCGGCAAAACGGACGCCGCCGAGGCGATCTGCCGCCGCTGCCTGGAGCAGGCCGAGCGGCGCGAGGCCGTCCACGAGCGGCTGGCGGCCCTCGACGCCCTCGGCGCGGTCCTCGGCCCGAAGGCCGTCGGCGACGTGCTGAAGGCCCTCGACGCGGAGGACCTGCGGTACCGCGTGCCGGCGGCCCGGACGGCGCTGCGGCTGGCCAAGGCCATCCGCAAGAAGAACCGCGACGCCTCCGACCGGCTGCTCGCGAAGATTCCCGACGCCACCGAGGAAGGGTTCGTCCGGCAGGAGGCCCAGCGGCTCCTGGCCGGCAAGCCCGTCTGAGGCGGCTGGCACGCTTTCGCAACGGCGCGAACCCGTGGCACCCGGCATGTGTGGCCCGGCCGGCTTGTCCGGCCGGGAGAGCGATCGACCCGGTTGGACAAGCCAACCGGGCCACGGAAGCGGGGGGCCACCGATTGCTCGTCAATCGGTGCTCGGCGATCCAGGTGCACGGTTTGACAAGCAACCCGTGGCACCCGGCATGTGTGGCCCGGCCGGCTTGTCCGGCCGGGAGAGCGATCGACCCGGTTGGACAAGCCAACCGGGCCACGGAAGCGGAAGGAGACGGCCATGACGCATCGGACCCTGACCCGACGCCGATTCCTGGGCACGGCGGCCGCGGGGGCGGCGGCCCTGGCCATCGTCCCCCGCCACGTTCTCGGCGGGCCGGGGCAGGACGTGCCCAGCGACACCGCCACCTACGCCGTCATCGGCAACGGCAGCCGGGCGGACAAGGGCATCGGCTGCCTCGGCAAGCGGAAGAAAATCGCCGTCTGCGACGTCGACTACCGTCATATGGGCGGCCCGGCGGATGGCGAGACGCGGTACCGCGATTACCGCCGCCTGCTGGAGCGGAAGGACCTGGACGTGGTCTGCATCGCCACCCCGCCCCACTGGCACGCCCTGCCCTGCATCCACGCCGCCCAGGCCGGCAAGGACATCTTCTGCGAGAAGCCGATGACGAAGTTCATCGCCGAGGGCCGCGCCGTCGTCGACGCCGTCGAGCGGTACGGCGTGGTCTTCCAGATCGGCACGTTCGGGCGGTTCGGCAACAGCCGCAAGAAGGAGCACATCGAGAACCATAAGATCATCAAGTACGGCCTGATGAAGGACCTCGACGGCACGGTGGCGGTCTGCGGCTCCCGGAACCGGACGGGCAACCCGTCGCTGCCGCCCGAAAAGGAGATCCCCGAGAACCTCGACTACGACCTGTGGCTCGGCCCCGCCCCCTACAAGCCGTACAACAAGAACCGCGTCCATTACAAGAACCGCTTCTACTGGGATTACGAGGGCGGCGACCTGACGAACTTCGGCGCCCACAGCGTGGACCCGTGGCAGTGGACGTATGCGAAAGACTTCACGAGTCCCGTCAAGGCCCGGCCGTGCGGCGAGTGGCCGCAGCATCCCGACGCCGTCGGACGCTTCGCCTGGGTGGAACTGGCCTACGCCGACGGCCTGCGGATCGTGATCGACGGCGGGAAGATCGACCGGCCGTACGACCGCGACGCGAAACGCAAGATGGTCTCGGCGAAGGACCTGGACGACGAGGGCCGGAAGCGCCTGGCCGACCTGCCCGACCCGCCGCCGCTGGTGGAGTTCGGCGAGGCGGTCCGGACCCGGCAGCGGGCCGGCGGGCACGCCGAGTCCTCCCACCGGGTGTGCGTGGCCTTGCACCTGGCGAACCTCGCCATCCGCCTGGGGCGGACCCTCCACTTCGACCCGGAGACCGAGCGCATCGTCGGCGACGAACAGGCCGACCGCCTGGTCAACATCCCGATGCGGGCGCCGTGGCATTTGTAACGGCAGGGATCGAGGGAGAGAGGAAGAGAGGGATCGAGGGAAACAGAAACCACGAAACGTCCAGGACGGCTTCCCGCGCGGCGGGTCTGGAGTGCCCGCCGCGCAGCCCTGAAAAGGCCGTTTGGAGCGCGGTGGGTGCGGAGACCCACCGCGCAAATGGCGAGCGCAGCGTTGTCGCGCCAAGCCGGAACGTATCTCGCGCGCGGTGGGCAAGACGGCCCACCGCGCCCACGTGGTGAAATCGACTGTGGAACGAACCGTCCGGCCTACCTGAGGAGAAGCCTATGCCCCGTCGCACGATGAGTCTGACCCGCCGCCAGTTCCTGGCCGCCACCGGCACCGCCGCGGCGGCGGTGACCGTGGCCCCGAGTTCGATTCTGGGCGGCCCGGCCCGCGTCGGGCCCAACGAGAAACTCGACATCGCCTTCATCGGCTGCGGGGGGCGCGGCGGGGCGAACCTGGGCGGCCTTGGCCGGTCGAACCACGTCGTCGCCCTGTGCGATGTCGACACGCGCCGGGCCGGCAAGGCCTTCGAGAAGCATCCCAAGGCCAAGACGTTCAGCGATTTCCGCAAGATGCTCGACGCCGTCGAGAACCAGATCGACGCCGTGGCCGTCTCCACCCCCGACCACACCCACGCCGTGGCGTGCATGGACGCGATCCGGCGCGGCAAACACGTCTACTGCGAGAAACCGCTCGCCCACAGCGTGTGGGAAATCCGGTCCCTCATGGCCGCCGCTCGCAAGTACAAGGTGGTCACGCAACTCGGGAACCAGGGCCACTCGTTCGACACCATCCGCATGTTCTGCGAATGGATCCGGGACGGCGCCATCGGCAACGTCCACACGGTCCACGCGGGGTGCGGTTCCGTCCACTGCCGCATCCGCGACCTGCCGAAGCGGGGGGAGAAGCACAACGTGCCGGACCACCTGGACTGGGACCTGTGGCTCGGCCCGGCGAAGGAGCGGCCGTACCATCCGATGTACCTGCCGGGCGCGTGGCGGGCGTGGGCGCCGTTCGGCACGGGCACGATCGGCGACTGGATCTGCCACGTGGTCGACCCCGTCTTCTGGGCGCTGGACCTCGGGGCGCCGCGCACCGTCCTGACGGAGGCGCAAACGGAGTGGGGCCCCGCCACGCATGCCGATACCTTCCCCGCCGGATGGACCGTGACGTTCGAGTTTGCGGCCAAGGGGTCGCGGCCGCCGGTCAAACTGGTGTTCCACTGCGGCCAGACGCACATCCCGCGCCCGAAGGAACTGGGGGAAGGCCGCAAGGTCACCCGGACCGGGGCCGTCGTCTACGGCGACAAGGGGACCATCATGTACGGGTCCCACGGGGCCCGCGGGCTGCGCCTCATCCCCGAAGCGAAGATGCAGGATTACGGGAAGCGCCTGCCGGAGAAGAAGATCCCGCGCGTGCCGAACCATCACGCGGACTTCGTCCAGGCGGTGCGCGAGCGGCGGCACGCGGGGTCGGACTTCGCCCTGTACGGCGGCCCGCTCACCGAACTCGCCCTGCTGGGCATCATCGGCCTGCGCGTGCCCGGCAAGACACTCGCCTGGGACGGCCGAAATGCCCGGTTCACCAACTGCCCGGAGGCGAACGCGTACGTCAAGCCGGAGTTCCGCAGCGGCTGGACGCTGTGATAGCGTAGCGCCACCAAGGCGTTTGGCGCGGCGGGTCTATGTACCCGCCGCCCCCGTTGAGCCGCCGACGGTACGTCGGCGATTCGTTCGCCGGCGCGGAAACGACGGCCTCACCCATCGGAGAATCGAAAGGAGACGTCATGCGTGAAGGTTCCACCCGCCGTTCGTTCTTCCGCCGGGCGGCCGCCGCCGGAGCGGTGGCGGCGACCGGCCTGGTCGGGCCGACCGTGCCCCAGGCTGCCCGTGCCGTCGGGCCCATCGAGCGCACCGGCGACCCGAAGGTCAAGTTCACCCTGGCGGCGTACAGTTACCGGGGGCTGCTGAGCGGCAAGGAACCGAAACTGACGCTGGAGGATTTTCTCCGCGACTGCGCCCGCTTCGGCTGCGAAGGGGCCGAGCCCACCTCCTACTACTTCCCCCAGCCCGTCACGGACGCATACCTGTGCCGGCTGAAGGGCCTCGCGTTCCGGCTGGGGCTCGCCATATCGAGCACGGCCGTGGGGAATAACTTCTGCCTGCCGCCGGGCGCGGAGCGCGCGGGGCAGATCGCCCACGTCAAGGCGTGGGTGGACCACGCCACGCTGCTCGGGGCGCCGGTCATCCGCATCTTCTCCGGCCGCACGGGGAAGGGCCAGACGGTCGAGGAGGCCCACCGCCTCGCCGTCGAGGCCATCGAAGAATGCTCCGACTACGCCGGCTCCAAAGGCATCTACCTGGGTCTGGAGAACCACGGCGGGCTCACACAAACGTCCGAGAGCATGCTCCGCATCATCCGCGACGTCAAGAGCCCCTGGTTCGGCGCGTGGATGGACACGGGCAACTTCCACGAGCGCGACCCGTACAAGGAACTCGAAGCGATTGCCCCGTACACGCTGCACGTGCAGGTGAAGGTGGTGACGCGCGTCAAGGGCGGCCCGCCCAAGCCGATGGACTTCGAGCGCCTCGCGACGATCCTGAAGGGCGTCGGCTACCGCGGCTGGATCTGCCTGGAGTACGAGGAGAAGGAGGACCCGCGGAAGGCGTGCCCGGAACATCTCGATCGGTTGCGCGCCGCCTTCGCGTGAGCGTGGCCGGTGGCGTACGGCGGGAACCGCAATGTTCACCCGGCGGAGGCGGGGACGCAAAGCCGCAAAGAGAAACAGAGGACGGCAAGCAGCGGAAACAGAGGAAACGGCAAAGGCGGTTCCTCACGCAAAGGCGCAAAGCCGCAAAGACGGCAAAGAAGGACGGAAGAAGACGTCACAAGGCGGCGCTTGCCACACGGCACGCCGGCGGCGCCGCACGCCGTCAGCCCGTACAGGCATCTTGCCGTTTCTCTGTACTTGCGTTGTTTCTCCTTTGCGCCCTTTGCGGTTCAAGTCGCTGCCGTTCTATTCGTCGGCGTACTCGTCGTCCGGGTCGAACGGCGGCACGACGCAGTTGAGCATCTTCATCCGCCCTATTGCCCGGTGCCGACACCCGGGGCGGATCATAACGGTCGTCATCGGCCGCACGGGCACCCGCTCGCCGTCGAGTTCCACCGCGCCCTCGCCCTCCAGGACGACGTAGATCTCCGTCATCCGCTTGTGCCAGTGGGGCCGGGTCTGCTCGGCGATGTCCACCAGGTGGACCGACGCCGTCTCGTTTTCCGGTACGGCAAACGCCCGCCGCGCCTCGCCGCACGGGCACGCGTTCGGCGGGAGTTCGTCCAGTTGGGCGACGCTGTAGTTGGCCATCGTTTCCTCCTTGCGTATGCCTCGCGGTGGGCGGTCTCGCCCACCGCGCCAGATGGGTCGACAGCGCCGCAGGCCGGGAGACCGCCGCGCTGCCACGCGAACTGGAACCGCTCTAAAACAGCCGACCGGCGGCTTCGACCTCCGGCATCTCGTCCCACGTCCGGCCGTCGAGGACGCGGCCGGCCTTCTTCTTATTCGTGCCGCCCCATTGCTTGAAGAAGAACGGGACGCCCCCGCGCCGGCACTGCTCGCGGAGGTCGCGGGCCCACGCCGGGTCCATCGGCCGGGCGCACGGACCGGACTCGCCGCCCACGATGACCCAGTCGATGCCGGAGAGGTCCAGCCGCGGCATCGGGCCGAGCAGCGGTTCGAGCGACAGGAACTTGACGCGGGCTCCGGTTCGCCCCAGGTCGTCGATCCGGCCGATGTAGTCGGCGTGCTCCACCGTGACGCCCATCCAGACGTTCGCCGGCCAGTCGAGTTTCGGGGCCAGGTCCGCCAGCCGCCCGGACCGTTTCGTGAGGGCCTGGAACGTGTGGTCCGACGCCCGCCGCATCACGTCGAACATCCGGCGGATGAAGTCCAGCGGCACCTGCTCGTGGAACATGTCGCTCATGGAGTTGACGAACACGATGCGCGGCTGCCGCCACGTCAGCGGCAGATTGAGCATGTGCTCGTGCAGCGTGACCTCGAACCCGTTGGCGTAGTTCGGGTTACCCATGGCCTGGAGCCGCCTGGCCAGCCGCTCGGCATAGCAGTTCGTGCACCCGAGGCTGACCTTCGTGCAGCCCGTGACGGGGTTCCAGGTGGCTTCGGTCCATTCGAT
>CAZNYC010000036.1:4858-31524 GCA_964577175.1 uncultured Anaerolineales bacterium | reverse complement strand
CGAAGCCTGTGTTGTGGCGAAGGCGGCTGCCGAAGGAGGGCTTCGGCCTGTGGGATTACCCGCTCCGCTGCACGTCGCGGCTAACACGACAACGCTAAGAGCCTATCCGAATAACCCCTCGTCGGCCCGACGCCGTCTGCGGTCGCCGCAGCCGGCCGAAGCCAGAGGGTTATTCGGATAGGCTCTAAGTCGGTGTTTTGCGCGGTGGGTCTGGAGTACCCACCGCGATCGAAAGGCCCTTTTTGAGCCGGCGCGGCGGGTGCGGAGACCCGCCGCGCTCGAGTTCGCGTTGTGGTGCTAAACGGGCGCGGGCGCCGTTGCCGTAGGTCTTGACGTTGCTGCCTTTGCCGTTGCCTGATGCCGAATCCCCAAATGCCGATCGCCTGTCGTTGTGTCGTTGCCTATTGCCCGTTGCCGAATGCCTATGGCCTGCCGTTGAGCCTGTTGCCCGTTCCCTGTTCCCCGTTGCCTGATTTTTATGGCGTGATGGTCCTTTCCCGTACGAGAATAGGCGGAACCCCGAAGCGGTAGCCCGCGTCTATCTTCCCGGACGCGCTCCGCAGGCGCCGCCGGCCGGCGCGCCGTGCCGGCAGAACGGCCTGTGCACACATTTCGAGGACGCCAACCATGTCACCCACTCGACGATGGCTGACGGTCGTGGCCCTGACGGCAAGCCTGTCGGCTGCGGCCGCGGTGGCGGAGGCGGCGGGCCCGGCCCGGCCGCCCGCCGAGGCCCCGGAGACGGCCGCCGACGAGGCGAAGGACCTCCGCGAGCAGAGCATCTACATCCCCTACGAGAAACTCCGCGAGGTCTTCGAGAAACAGGGCCGCGGCGTCTTCCTGCCGTACGAGAAGTTCCAGGCACTCTGGCAGGCCGCCCGCTCAAAGACCGCCCCGCCGCCCGAGGCCAAACCGCCCGTCGACGCCCTGGTGACGGAGGTCTCGGCCGTCGCGACGGTCTCCGAGGACGTGGTCACGGTCGACGCGACGGTCCGCATCGAGGTGCTGAAGGAGGGATGGGTCGAGGTGCCGCTCCGCCTGGGCGACGTGGCCCTGACGGGCGCGACGCTGGGCGAGCAGCCCGCCCGCATCGTCGCCGACGCCAAGGCGGGGTACAAGCTCCTGGTGGAGAAGGAGGGCGAGGCGCCCGAGCGGCTGGACCTCTCCCTCTCGTTTGCCAAGGCGTACACGAAGGCGCCGGGGCAGAACAGCGTGTCCGTCCAGAGCCCGCGGGCGCCGGTCAGCCGGTGGGAGGTGCGGATTCCGGAGTCCGGCGTGGAGGTGAACATCCACCCGCTGCTGGCGGCCACGGAGATCCCGGCCGACGAGGCCGGCGCCGGCCGGACGGTGGTCCGCGCGTTCGTCGGCGCCGCCCCCACGGTCCGCATCGCCTGGACGCCCAAGGCCGAGGGCGCGAAGGGGCTGGCGGCCCTGGCGAGTGTCGAGGTCCGCCAGCAGACGCGCCTCGACGAAGGCATCACGCGGACGCGGGCGGATCTGGCCTACGAAATCCGCCGGGCCGCCCTCTCGCGTCTCCAGGTCGAGGTGCCCGCCGAGGCGAAGGTGGCCGGCGTCTTCGACCCGAACGTCCGCGAGTGGTCCGTCGAAGCGGGCGCCGATGTCCAGACCGTGACGGTGGAACTCTTCGAGCCCGCCAAGGCGGACCAGAACCTCGTCCTGGAACTCCAGCGGTTCAGCGACGAGGCGGCCGACCGCGTCCAGGTGCCCGTCATCCGGGCCCTCGGCGTCGGCCGGCAGCAGGGCGTGGTGGTGGTGCGGGTGGCGTCGGGCCTGAGGGCCGAGGCGGTGTCCCGGACGGGCCTCTTGCAACTCGACCCGTCGGAACTGCCGAAGCCGCTCGCGAAGGAGACGTGGGACTTCTCGTACCGGTACGCCGCCCTCCCGTTCAGCCTGACGCTGGGCGTGGAGAAGGTCCAGCCGCGCATCCTCGCCGACTCGCTCGTCGAGGCCCACCTCGGCACCGAATCGCTCGAGGTGAACCTCGTGACGGTCTTCACCGTGGAACGGGCCGGCGTGTTCCGGTTCGAGGTCGACGTGCCGAAGGGGTTCGAGGTCCGGAGCGTGCGCGGCCTGAAGGTGGGGCAGGCGTCGGCCGCCCAGGTCGACGCCCATCACCTGGAGGGTCCGGACGACACGCGCCTGGCGGTAGACCTGTCGCGGAAGGCCCTCGGCCGCGTGGCCCTGGAGGTCCGCCTGCACCAGACGCTGGCGGAGCCGGACCTGCTCGAGCCGACCGGCCGGGCGGCCGACATCCCGCTGCCCCTGCCTCGCGTTGCGCCCGGCACCGTTGAACGCGAGACCGGCCGGCTGGTCGTCTACGCGCCGGAGAGCCTGCGCGTCAACCCCGGCGAGACCGAGGGCCTGAGGACCGTCACGTTCCAGGAGGCCGTCCGGAACATGCCGCAGCGGCCGGGCACGGACGAGCGCCCCGTCCTCGCCTTCGCCTACACCGACGAGCCGGTCACGTTCGGCCTGTCGGCCGAGCGCCGCAGGCCCCACGTCACGGTCCGGCAACTGCTGGTGGCGCGGATCGATTCGGGCGTGGTCAAGTACTCGACCACGTTCCGTTACGACGTGCGGTACAGCGGCGTGAAGACGGTGCGGATCGACGTACCGGCGCGGCTGGCGCCGGAGGTCCGCGTCACGCCGCTCTCGGTCCGCCACGAGCAGGTGCCCGACGACGAGGCGCCGGACGACCTGGCCGAGGGGGACGTGGCCTGGCGCCTCAGCGGCGAGACGGAGTTCATGGGCGCCGAGACGGTCACCCTCCAGTGGGAGGAGAAGATCGAGAAACTCGACGTCGGCAAAAGTGTCGACCTGGGCGTCCCGCGCCTCGTGCCCCGCGACGTCGACCGCGCCTGGGGCCAGATCGTGCTGGCGAAGGTGGAATCGATCGACGTGCGGCCGGCCGAGGGCGAGAAGAAGGTGACCGGGCTTCGCCCGATCGATCCGCAACACGACCTGATGAGCGGGGCCTCGGTCAAAGGCGCCGCCCGCGCCTTCGAGTTCCACGAACCGTGGACCCTGACGGTCGTGGCCACGATGTACCGCCTGGAGGAGATCAAACACACGAGCATCGAGCGGGCCCTGGTGCGCATGGTCGTCGGCCGGAACGAGCAGGTGAGCGTCCAGGCGCTGTACCGGGCCCGCAGTGCGAGGCAGCGTCTGCGGATGGAGTTGCCCGCCGGCTGGGCCGAGCGCGGCGACCCGCTCCGCCTGAACGGGCGGCCGGTCCCGCTGGAACTGACCGATGACGAGGGCGGGGCCGTCCTCGTCCCCCTGACCGGTCTCACGCCCGACGAGCCGTTCCTCCTGGAACTGCGGTACATCCTGGACGAGGCGCACGGCGGCCTGGACCTGGCGATGCCCTCGTTCCCGGAAGAGCCCGCCATCCAGCGGGTGTACCTCTCCGTGTGGCTGCCCGGCGGCCGGGACGGATGGGACTACGTCGGGTCCGTCGGCCCATGGACCGAGGAGATGGTCTGGCGCTTCTATGAGGATGAGTTGGGCTGGCGGCCCATTGCCCGGCGGCACAGCGAGGACCTCATCGGCTGGGTCACCGAGGGGCTGCGCCTGGAGGGCCGTCCCGGCCAGACGTTCGCGACGGACGGGTGGCACCACCTGTTCTCGACGCTCCAGCCCGCCCCGCCGCCCGAGGGGAACCTGAGGCTCTACGCCGTCGGCGGCCGGACGCTGGCCGTCCTGGTGTTCGCGGTGGTCCTGGTGGCCGGCCTCGTCCTGAACTTCACGCGGTGGACCGTCCGGTGCGTGGCGGTCGGGGCGCTGGTGGCGGTCCTGGTGCTGCTCGGCGTGTTCGCGCCGGCCTTTGCCCACCAGGTGGCGGACTGGGTGCTCGTGTCGGCGGCCTTCCTCGTCCTGGTCATCTGGATCGTATGGTACGTGGCGGTGACGCGTCCCCGGGACCCGGACGTGCGGGCCCGCAAGGAAGCCCGCCGGGCGGCCCGGGAGGCGCGCGTGGCCCGGCTGAGGGGCCGGGCGGCCGGGGCCTCGGCCGCCGCCCGCGCCGAGCCCCCGCCCCAAACCGCCGATGAGGGCGACGTCGCCGGGGAGGCCGACGAGGCCGAAGGCCCCGAGGACGCCGGCGACGACTCCGAAGAGGAAGGAGGGCCGGCCGATGCGTAAGCCCCTCCCTCAAATCCCCGTCTCGGGCGGCGGGCAAGACGGGCCGCCGCGCTATAACGCGGCGGCCGGGGACGACCGCCGCGCGGCAACGCGCGTGGTGGCGGCGTTGGCCCTCGCGGCCGTCTGCCTGCTCGCCGTTGCGGCGGGCGAGGCACCGGCCGGGAAATCCAAGGCGAATGAGGCGGGTGACACGAATGAGGCGCGGCGGGTCTCCGCACCCGCCGCGCCAAAGACGGCACCCGAGACCGTCCGCGAACTCTACGTCCCGTTCGCGGACCTCAGCCCCATCCTGCGGGGCGACCCGAATCGCGTCCTCCTCTCCCGCAAGGCGTACGAGGCCCTCAAGGAGCGGGCGAAGCAGGAGGACGAGCGCCGCCCGCCCCGGTCCGCCCTCGTCGCGTCGGCCGATTACCAGGCCACCCTCGGCGAGGGCCGGGCCGAGATCACCGCCACGGTCACCGTGTCGGTCCTGGCGAAGGGGCTGCACGCCGTCGGTTTCGACCTGGCCGGCGTGGGCCTGCGGTCGGCGACGCTCGACGGCCAGGCCGCCCCGCTCGGCCTGGCGGACGACGGCCGCCTGACGCTCTTCGTCCGGGGCGTCGGCACGCACGAACTCGTGCTCCAGGCGGTGGCGCCGGTGGAGACGACGGCGGCCCGTCAGACGCTGACGTTCCGCCTGCCCACGCCGCCCGCCGCCCGCATGCGCCTCACGGTGCCCGGCGACGTCGAGGTCAAGGCCGGCGCGCCGGTCGCCTCGCGCCGCTTCGACGAGCAGGCCGAGGAGACCCGCATCGAGATCCTGCCCAAGGCCGGCCAGGTGACGCTCGTCATGACGCTGAACAGCCGGCTCCTGCGGAAGGACCGCGTGGTCGTGGCCCGCAGCGTCCTGCTCGACGAGGTCACGGCCGCCTACGAACGGCTCCACACCACCGTGTCGATGGAGGTCCTCCACCGCGCGGTCGGACGGTTCCGCTTCGTCGTGCCCGACGGCTTCGACGTGACCGACGTGCGGACGCCGAACCTCTCGGCCTGGGCCATCGAGGAGGAGGCCGGCCGGCGCATCCTCGACGTCCGCCTCCGCGAGGACACCACCGAGACGACCGTCCTGAACCTGTCGGCCGTCCGCACGGCGCCGGACCTGGCGGACTGGTCGCTCGCCCGGTTCGAGCCGCTCGACGTGGCCGGCCACGTTGCGATCGTCGGCGTGGCGGTCGAGGACCGCCTCAAGCCCGAGGCGCTGGAGGCCGCGGGTCTCATTCCGATCGACACGGCCGTCCTGACGCGGGCGCTGCCGGCCACCGTGCTGGAGCCCCAGCCGGGGGCGGCCCGGATTCGGCCGGTGGCGGCGTACTACGCGCCGCAGGGGGACTTCGCGCTGTCGGCCCGGATGGTCCGCCCGCCGGCACGCCTGCTCGTGACGACGAACGTCCTGGCGGTCCTCGATGACGGGGGGCTGACGGTGCACGGCGGGTTCGCCCTCGTGCCGGAGCAGGAGAAACGGTTCGCCTTCGATTTCACCGCCCCCGCCGGCTGGGACGTCACCGCCGTCACCGGGCCGGACGGGAAGGGCATCCCGTTCCAGCGGTACGCGGCGGAGGGGGGCGGCAGCCGCATCCACGTCCGCCTCGCGGGCGGCGTCCCGCCCGGCACTGAACGCCGCATCTTCTTCGAGGCCCGACACGTGCCGGACGGATGGTTCGGCGAGTGGGCCGGCGGCACGCGGACCGTCGCGTTCCCCGTCTTCGCCGTCCTCCGGGCCGGCCAGGGCGACGACGTTGCCGTCCGCGACACCGGCGCCGTCGCCGTCGAGGCGCGCGACGACCTCGTCGTCCGGCCGGACGTGCTGGAGGGCCTCCTGCCGCTCGACGCCAACGAGAAGAAGCGTTTCGGCCTGGAGGGCACCTCGGCGTCGCTGGCGTACCGGTACGACCGGCCGCCGTACCGGGCCCGCCTGACGGTGCGCCGCGAGTCACCGCGCATGACCGCCCAGACGTTCTCGTTCTTCAAGGTGGAGCGCGACGCGCTGGTGGCCCATTACGAGATCACTTACGAGGTGGGCCGGGCGCGGGCGCGGGACCTGGCGCTGCGGCTGCCGGCGGACACGCCGGCCGCGCTCTCCATCCGCGGCGTCGGCGGCGCGGCAATCAAGGAACAGGCGAGCGAGATCGTCACCGAGGGCGACGTCCGCCTCCGCCGATGGACCGCCATGCTGGCCGAGCCCCGCCGCGGGACGGTCCGCCTGGCCGTCGATTTCGAGCAGCGGCTCGACACGCTGGAGCCGAAGGACCTCGCCCTGCCCCTCGTAAAGGCCGACGGCGTGGCGTACCAGTCGGGCCTGGTGGCGGTGGAGGGCAGCGCGGAACTCGACGTCCGCGTGACCGAACATCCGCGAAAAGTGGACATCGGGGAACTCGTCGATGCGAAGTACCAGCCCGGCCGTCGCCTGCTCGGGGCGTACGGATTCCTGGGCGACCCGCCGACGGTTCGCGTGTCGGTGACGCAGCATCCGGGCGTGGGGCTGCCGCCGGCGATCGTCCAGCGGGCGGAACTGGCGACGGTCCTGTCGGCGGACGGCCTGGCCCAGACCGCCGCCCGCTTCCGCCTGAAGACGAAGTCGCTGCTCCTGGACGTGCACCTGCCGCCGGAGTCCACCCTGTGGTCGGCGACGCTGGACGGCCGGCCCGTCAAGCCGCGGCGGGAGGGCGGCCGCCTCCTCGTGACCCTGCCCGCGGCCGCGCCGGGGCAGGTCCGCGACCTCCGCATCGTCTACCAGACGCCGGTCGCCGGCCTCGCGTTCTGGAAAGTCACGCAGGCGATGGCGCCGCGGCTGTTCCTCCACGCCGCCGAGGGCGACGAGGGACGCGAGGTGCCCGCGGCCGACCTCCTCTGGCACCTGTATCCGCCGTCCGGGTACCGCGTCATCCGGACCGAGGGGACGGTCGTGACCCAGGAGGTCCGGCCGCCGCCGCTCGCCGTTGCGACCGTGGCCGGGGCGCTCTACCACGGCACGGGCGGTGTGGACTTCGACCACGGAGCCATCGGCCTGATCCTGAGTCCCGGTATCTACGGTGCCTTGGAGGAGGCCAACCGCCGCGCCGACGGTGCCGCCGGGCGCGATGAGGGCCGTGTGGTGGGGGGGGACAGACAGGATTATTATTACGCCGGCAAAGATGCGGACCAGGCCGAGGTGGCGCAGCGGCACCGCGGCAGCATCCGCGACCGGAAGGGCCCCGTCACCTCCACGGGCGTGACGCCCGGCATGAAGACGGAGGAACTGAAGACCGACCTGCCCAAGGCCATGTTCGAGGGTACGCCGAAGAAAATCGACACGTCGCGCATGGCCGGCAGGGAGAGCGACGAGGAGGCCGGCGCGGCCCCCGCGGACAAACTCAGCCTCAGACTGGGCGCCGAGTCCAAAGAGAAGCCCGAGTACGTGGACGGCGATGTCACGGGGACCCTCACGCTTGGCGGTCAATCGGCCGCCGCGACCCGGCCCGCCGCCGGTCCCGAGTCCACGGCGGCGCCGGTCGAGACGCCGGCCCGGCCCGCGGAACCCGAACCCAAGGCGCCCGCCAAGCCGAAGGCGCCCGCCGACAAGGAGAAGAACGGCGGCCGGGTCGTCTGGGCCCTGGAGGGTCTGGCCAGCCTGACCATCGACCTGGACACCGGCGTCGAACCCGCCGTGACCTTCCGCAGCCTGGGGGCCGACCCCGCCATGGCCGTCACGTGTGTCGACGAAACCCGTCTCGCCGCCCTGGCATGGGGCCTGGCGCTGGTGGTATTTGTGACCGGCGTCGCCGTCACGAGCCAACCGGTCCGGACGAAGGCGGCCTACGTGGTGGGCGTGGGCGTGCTGGCCACGCTGGTGCCCGTCATCACCGGCCGCATCGAACTCGCCCTCGCCGCCAACGCAGCGTTCTACGCGGCGTGCCTGCTCGTGCCGTACTACCTGGCGGCCGGGGCGGTGCGATGGACGTACGGGAAGGTGGCATCGCGCGTTCGTTCGTGGACGGCTCCGGTGCCGGCGGCGGTGCTGGTGGCCGCGGTGCTGGTCGGCCTGGGCGCCTCGGCGACCGCGGCGCCGGACGAGAAGGCCGCACCGTACGTCGTCCAGATCGTCCCGCCCACCGGGCCCGTCGAGGTGCCGGCCGACGCCATCATTCTGCCGTACGACCCCGAGTCGAAAGAGGGCGTCCGGGGGGCGGACCGTCTCCTCGTGCCGCAGGCGCGGTACGTGGAACTCTGGAACCGTGCGTATCCGGACAAGCCGATCGGCGAGACGCCGCCGCCCGCGCCGTACGCCCTGGCAGGGGCCGCGCTCTCGGCCACGGTGGAGGGCGAAAAGTATCTGCAGGTCGACGGGCATATCGACATCGACGTCTACACGGACGAGTACGTCACGGTGCCGCTGCCGCTCGCGGGCGGCGTGCTGGCCCGGGCGGACCTGGACGGCGTCCCCGCCCGCGTCAGCGTGGTGGAAGCGACGCGGCGGACCCAGGGCAAGGCCGCCGCGCCCGCCCCGTCGTTCATCGCGCTGTACGTCGAGGGCAAGGGCCGGCACCGGCTGGAGGTCACGGTCCGTCTGCACCTGGAGCGCCGCGGCGGGTGGCGGGTGGCGGAGGGCCATCTGCCGGCCGCCCCGGCCACCTCCCTCGCCCTGACCGTCCCGAAGGCGGGCACGGAACTCCGCCTGGGCCACGTCCAGGACCGCGCCGCGTACGAGACGACGAAGGCGGGCGAGACGATCGAGACCGCCCTCGGCGCCGGCGGGGCCGTGCGGCTCCAGTGGCGGCCGAAGGTCGGCGAGGGCCAGATCGAGAAGACCCTGACGGCCGTCTCGCGCGGCGTCCTGGATATCCAGGAAGACCGTCTGCACCTGCGGTGGGACGTCCGCTGCGAGTTCCGCCACGGCGAGCGCGAGGCGTTCGCCCTCCATGTGCCGCCGGATTACACCGTCGAGAAGGTCGAAGGGACGAACGTGCGGGGCTGGCAGCGGGAGGTCGTCGGCGGCCGGGGACGGCTGACCGTCTCGCTCCTGAAGCCCGCCAAGGGCGGGGAGACGTTCACCGTGACGCTGTGGCGTCAGACGGCGGAGGGCGCGGCGCCGCGCGGCGGGGAACCGTTTGCCGCTCCCCTCGTCGAGGTGGAGGGCGCCCTGCGCCATACGGGCCTGCTGGTCCTCCGGCGGAGCCCGCTGATGGACGTCCGGACGGTCGAGACGGACGGCGTCCGCCGGGCCGACCTGCCGCCCGCCAAACAGATGCCACCGCCCGAGGCGCTGGCCAGCCCGCTCGGCGTCCGCCCGTACCAGGCGTACCAGTTCGTGGCTACGCCGTTTACGGTGCGGCTGTCGGCGGCGCCGGTTGAGCCCCGCGTCACGGCCCGGGTCCAGATGCTTCTCCGCCTGGCGGAACGCGAGCGGCGAATGGAGGCCCGGGCCGTCCTGGCGGTCGAGGACCGGCCGCTGTACCGGGCGCGGCTGGCCATCCCCGAGTCGCTCGACCTGGAACGCGTGCAGGCGCCCGGCACGTTCGAGTGGGCCGTCACGGAGGAGGGCGGCCGGCGCATCCTCACGGTCTACCTGTCGTCGGGGATCCAGGGCACGTGCCCCATCGTGCTGGAAGGGCCGTTGGCCCGCGGCGAGGTGGGCACCGAGACGCCCCTGCCGGCCGTCGAGGTCCTCGGCGTCGAGCGGCAGCGCGGCAGGATCGTCGTCCAGGTGGACCCGGCGTTCGAGGTGCGGGCGGCGGACCTTGCGGGCATCGAGCGCGTTCTCCTGAAACAGGCGGGCGGCTGGCTCAGCGCCGGGCAGAGGGCCCTGGCGGCCCTGGCCCTGACGTACCGCCGGCCGGACTACCGCGGCCGGCTCGTTATGGAGGCCCGGCGGCCGGACGTCTCGTGCTACACGGTCACGAACGCCCGCGTCACGGATCGGACGGTGGAGGAAACGATCCTGCTGACGTGGACGATCCAGAAGGCGGGCATCCGCGAGGTCGTCTTCCTCCTGCCGCACTGGATGGCCGACGCCCGCGTCCGCGTGCCGCTGTTGCGGGAGAAGACGGTGGAGCCGGCGGGCGAGGCAGCCGATGCGCCCGTCCGGGTCCGCCTGACGCTCCAGGACCAGGTGATGGACGAGTTGCGGGTGCTCGTGGAGAACGACCGCCTGCTGGTCGGCGAGACGTACGAGGCGCCGATGCCCGTCGTCGAGACCGGGCGGACCACCCGGCGGTACGTGGCCCTGGAGAGCGCCGGCCGCGACGAGGTCGTCGTGACGGCCCAGGAGGGGCTGGAACCGCTCGGCCGGCGGCAGAAGGAGTGGTCGGTGGTGGCGGGGCTGCTTCGCGGCGGGACGACCCGGGCGTTCATCGTCACGGCGGGGACCGAGGCGCCGCGCCTCGCGTTCGAAACCCGCCGGCGCAAGGCCCTGGAGACGGTCCAGGCCCGCATCGGCCTGGCCGACACGCTGCTCGTCCTGGACGCCGCCGGCACGTACCGCGGCCGGGTGCTCTACAAACTGGCGAACCGGACGGAGCAGTTCCTGGAGATCGCGATGCCCGAGGGGGCGGACCTGTGGACCGCCCTCGTTGCCGGCGACCCCGTCAAGCCGACGCAGATGACGCAGGGCGGGACGGGGCGGCGCGTGCGCATCCCCATCGTCAAGACCGCCGAGGGCGAACCCGATTACGAGGTCGTCCTGAAGTACGGCGGCCGGGTGGGCGACCTGGGGGCCGGCCGGTACCGCGTCCGGTTCCCCCTGGTGCGGGCCGTCAACATCGAGGCCGAACTCGGGCAGGTCCGTCTCTATCTGCCCGAGGAATACGTATGGCCCGATCGGCTGTTCCGGACCGACATGTCGCGCGTGGACGAGGCCGGCACCTTGGGGGCGAACGTCCTCCGGTATCAGTACAAGCAGGCGCAGCGGATGCTCCAGACCCTCCAGTCCGACAACCCGTTCGCGAAGACCCGCGCGTACTCGAACCTGAAGCAAATCGGCCGCTCCATCCGGCAGCAGCAGGAACGGCTCCAGTCGTACAGGGACAACACCACCGTCCGGACGGAGTTGTCGAACGCCGGCCGGGTGCTGGATGACGTGCAGAAGGAACTTCGCGGCCAGCCGCCCGCGGGGGACGTCTCCGTCACGTTCAACGATGATTACATGCGCCAGGCCTACGGCGAGCAGCGGAACCGCCGGGACCGGAACCTCGTCCAGGACCTCGGCCCCAACTGGGAACAGGTCCCGGTGCAGACGGGAGACGGGCGGAAGGGCGCGGCATGGCGGTTCAACGATGCCTGGCTCGAACGGAACCTGCTCGAGAACAAGGCGGCCGAGCAGCAGCAGGCCGAGCCCCAGGCCCGTTTCCAGCAGGGGGCCCAGCAGTTGAGGCAGCAGGCGGCCCAGGCCCAGCCGCAGGACGAGATCGCCGGCAACATGTTCAAGCAGTTCGCCGGCCGGCAGGGGCAGAAGGACGCGGCCGAGGTGGCCGGGGAGGAGGACCTCTCGGACCTGAAACGCCGGCACGAGACCGCCAACGTCGTCGAGCGGTATCAGAGGAAACTCGAGGCCCGCGAGAAGGTCCACGAAGAGGTCCGCCGAGCCGACGTGGCCGGGGGACGTGAGTCCCGGTTGCACGTCACGGGCGAGTGGGCGGGCATGGGAGAAGGGCGCGGCTTCTACGGCGCGGGCGGCGAGGTCGCCGAGACCGAGGCGGTGCCGGAGGGCCTGGCCAGCCTGGACGTGGCGTTGCCGCAGCGCGGCCGGCTGGTCCGCTTCACGATGCCGATGCCGCCGAAGGACGTGGCCGTCGAGGCCACCGCCGCCTCCGGGGCGCTGATCGAGAGCGGCATCCGCGTGGCCGGCGTCGTGGCCGTGCTGCTCGTGTTGCTCGGCCTGCGGCGGTGGCTTCGCGGCCGGTCGTTCGACGTGCGGACGCAGTCCATCATTTCTACCGTCCTGATTATCCTGGGTGTGTTCGGTGTGATGGTGGGTATCTTCCCGCTGGCGGGGCTGGCGGCCGTGCTCGTCGGTGTGGGGATGAAGGTCTACCTCTTCTTTGAGCGGCGCAGCGGCGCCGCGACGGCGTAGGCCGCGGCGGGGTGGCCCGGCCGGCTTGCTGCCCGGCCGGGCGCGTCGCCTTTCGAGCCCGACGCGGGCGCGTCGAAGTATTCTCATGCGTGGTGGCACACGTCGAGACGGATGGAGATGACCGGCCGCTTCCGCGGCCGGCCCGGCTTCACGTCGGCGCTACGGTTTGTCGTGCTTGTCCCGCATCACCGCCCGCACCCGCTGCCAGTAGACGCGGGTGCTGCGTTTGCGCCAGCCTGCGGGCCCGCCGTTCCAGATGCGGGCGTAGACCTCGGCCGTGGCGGGCCGGCCGGTCCGGCGGGTGTAGTCCCGGCCGTAATGCTCCAGGTACAGGATCCACATGCGGCGGGCGGTGTCCGGGTCGTGGCGGTCGGCGTGGGTGAACCGGTCGTCCTCGCCGCGCAGGCGGGCGATGCGGTTCACGTCGCGCAGGCAGATGGGCCGGATCTGGGCGATGCCGGCCGCCCGTTCCTTCCGGTTGTAGGCGTCCGGATCGCCCCCGGACTCGACGGTGCAGATGGCGTGCCAGAGCCGCCCGGTCGGGGCGGCGTGGACGGCGGCCGATGCCAGGAGCACGGCGGCCGCCAGGGATGCACGGACAGCAGCGGTTCGTCGCATGATACAGCCCCCTTGGGTGCCGCCCCCGCCGGCTGGAGCCGGCTGGCAGGAGAGCGGCGGCGTCGATCGGTCTCAGCGCCTCCCCGAATAACCCTCCGGCTTCGGCCGGCTGCGGCGACCGCGGACGGCGTCGGGCCGACGAGGGGCATTCGGATAGGTTCTTGCGCCGGGTGCGACCGCCGCGGCGGCAGGGGACACCCCGACCGGCACTTGGGGGTCGGGCAGCAGCGTCAGGAGGAGTGCGTCAGGGGGACTTGCGGTGCGGTGGGATGTCAGCCGTCCGATGGTCGGTCGCTGGCGGATCCGATCATCACCTCCAACTTGGCCCCGAAAACAGAAGGCGACGGGTCGCCTCGTCACCGTTGCCCATATTATAACGCGGGACGGCCGACGGAAGTCAAGCGCGATTTTTGCAAGGTGCGCCCGATCTCGCGCCCGGTACGGCCCGGCCGGTTTGTGTGTGGCCCGGCCGGTCGTGTCCGGCCGGGCCACACGCGCGCCGGCGGGTGCCACGCGAATGGGCATATCCTCCCGGCCGGACAAGACCGGCCGGGCCACACAGGCAAGCCGCAGCCCGCGGCCTCACGCCTCTTCGGCCGGCTGCTCGGCCGCCTCCTCCGCTTTCGCCTCGGGCGCGTGGGTTTCGATCGCCAGGTCGCCGTCCCTCGCCGTCACGGTGACGCGGGAGCCGTCGGCCACCTCGCCGGCGACGATGGCGCGGCCGAGGCGGCTCTCCAGTTCCCGCTGGAGGTACCGCTTCAGCGGCCGGGCGCCGTAGACGGGGTCGTACCCGGCCTCGGCGATGTGCCGGCGGGCGGACTCGTCGAGGTCCAGCCGGATGCGCCGGTCGCGGAGCCGGTCCGCCAGGTACCCTGTCTGCAGGTCGACGATTCGCTTGATCTCCTCGCGCGTGAGCGGCTTGAAGAGGACGATGTCGTCCACGCGGTTCAGGAACTCGGGGCGGAAGCCCGCGCGCAGGTCCCGCATGACCCGGTCGCGGACGTCGTCGGGGATCTGCCCTTCCTCGCCCGCGCCCTCCGAGAGATGCTGCGACCCGATGTTCGAGGTCATGATGATCACGGTGTTCTTGAAGTCCACGGTCCGGCCCTGGGCGTCGGTGATGCGGCCGTCGTCCAGGATCTGGAGCAGGGCGTTGAACACGTCGCGGTGGGCTTTTTCGATCTCGTCAAAGAGGACCACCGAGTAGGGCTTGCGGCGGACGGCCTCGGTCAACTGGCCGCCCTCCTCGTACCCCACGTAGCCGGGCGGGGCGCCGACGAGGCGCGAGACCGTATGCTTCTCCATGTATTCACTCATGTCGAGACGGACCATGTTGTCTTCGCTGTCGAAGAGGGCCTCGGCCAGGCTCCGCGCCAGTTCCGTCTTGCCCACGCCCGTCGGCCCGAGGAACAGGAACGAGCCGATCGGCCGCCGCGGGTCCTTGATGCCGCTGCGGGCCCGGATGACGGCGTCGCAGACCAGTTGGACGGCCTCGTCCTGGCCGACGACGCGGCGGTGGAGGATCTCGTCCAGGCGGAGCAGTTTCTCGCGTTCGCCCTCCACGAGCCGCGTGACCGGGATGCCCGTCCACCGGGAGACGATCTCGGCAATCTCGTCCTCGGTCACCTCTTCTCGCAGGAGGCGGCCTTCGCCGTGGGCCTCGGCGAGTTTCCGCTCCTCGTCGGCGAGTTGTTTCTCCAGGTCCGGCAGGCGGCCGTGCTTCAGTTCCGCCGCCCGGTCCAGGTCGTACGCCTGCTGGGCCTCGTCGATCTGGCGGCGGGTGTGTTCCAGGGCCTCCCGCAGGGTCTGGACGCGGTGGATGGCCTCCTTCTCGGTCTCCCACTGGGCCTTCATGGCGTCGACCTTGGCCCGCAGGTCCGCCAGTTCCTTCCGCACGCCCTCCAGGCGCTGGCGGCTGGCCTCGTCCCTCTCTTTCTTCAGGGCCGCCTCCTCGATCTCCAGTTGCATGACCCGCCGGCTGGCCTCGTCGAGGTCGGCGGGCATCGAGTCGATCTCCGTCCGGATCATCGCGCACGCCTCGTCCACGAGGTCGATGCCCTTGTCCGGCAGGAAGCGGTCCGTGATGTACCGGCTGGAGAGGGTGGCCGCCGCCACCAGCGCCCCGTCCTGGATCTTCACGCCGTGATGCAATTCGAACCGCTCCGCCAGGCCCCGCAGGATGCTGATCGTGTCCTCCACGGTGGGCGGGTCGATCGTGACCGGCTGGAACCGGCGTTCCAGGGCGGCGTCCTTCTCCACGTGCTTGCGGTACTCGTCCAGCGTCGTGGCGCCGATGCAGTGCAGCTGGCCGCGGGCCAGCATCGGCTTCAGCATGTTGCCGGCGTCGACGGCGCCCTCGGCCCGACCCGCGCCGACGACCGTGTGGAGTTCGTCGATGAAGAGGAGGATGCGGCCTTCGGACTCCTTGACGGCGTTGAGGACGGCCTTCAGGCGTTCCTCGAACTCGCCGCGGTACTTCGCCCCGGCCACCAGGGCCCCCATGTCCAGGGCGAAGATCGTGCGGTCCTTCAGTCCCTCCGGCACGTCGCCGCGCACGATCCGCTGCGCGAGGCCCTCGACGATGGCGGTCTTGCCCACGCCCGGCTCGCCGATCAGGACGGGGTTGTTCTTGGTGCGGCGGGAGAGGACCCGGATGACGCGCCGGATCTCGGCGTCGCGCCCGATGACCGGGTCCAGCCGGCCCGTGCGGGCCTCCTTCACGAGGTCGCGGCCGTAGCGCTCCAGCGCCTCGTAGGTGTCTTCCGGTGTGGCGCTCTGGACCCGCTGCGTGCCGCGCACGTCCGAGAGGGCCTCCAGGAACGCGTCGCGCGTGACGCCGGCGTCGGTCAGCACGCGGGCGGCGGGCGTGTCGCTCGCCGCCGACAGGATCGCCAGCACGAGGTGCTCGACCGAGACGTACTCGTCCTTCAGGCGCTTGGCCTCGTCCTCGGCGGCCACGAGCACCCGGTTCAGCGTCTGGGTGACGTAGATGTTGCCGGGCGCGGCCCCGGGTCCGGAGACCTCCGGCCGCCTGGCGAGTTCGTGCTCCAGCCGCCCGCGGACGGCGTCGGCGGGGATCTCCATCTTGCGAAGGAGGCGCGGCAGGAGGCCCTCGGGCTGCTCGAGCAGGGCGGCCAGCAGGTGCTCGACGTCCACCTCCTGGTGCCCCGCGCGGACCGCCCGCGACTGGGCCTCGTGCACCGCCTCCTGGCATTTCTGCGTCAGACGATTCGGATCCATGGGTTTATGTCCGTGTCATGTTATGGTGTTTCATGCGCGGCGGGTCTCCGCCCCCGCCGCGCAGCCTCGCGCGCATTCCGGATTCTGCGCGGTGCGCAAGGCTGGGCACCGCGCGGCGGGCAAGACTGCCCGCCGCGCTGCAACGGTGTCAGGACGGCCAGACGTCGCGGGCTTCCCGCCACGGTTCCCCCGGCCGGCGCGTCGCCCGATGCAGCCGCCATCCGAACGACAGCAGCGACACCCCGCTCACGATCAGGGCCGTGGCGACCAGCACCTCCAACAGGTGCGGCACGAAGAGGATCAGCAGTCCCAGCAGCACCAGCACGCCGCCGGGGACGAGGTACGCCCATCCGAAGCCGCCGGTCAGACTCGCAAATCGCCCCTGCATGTACGACCCGTTAAACATACCGTCCTCCTTGAGCGTGTCTTGCCGGGCGATTGGGCACACGGTTACGTCTTCGGTAATGGTTGCAAACGCCGTGCCACTGCCAACGGGGGCTTGAGGACCCTGAAACGGCGTTTTTCGTGGCGCCAAGCCGGTCGAGAGCCGCGCGACTGCCATTTTGGCAGGTCCGTTATCGGCGTAACGCGACAACGCTCAGAGCCTATCCGAATACTCCCTCGTCGGCCCGAAGCCAGAGGGTGATTCGGATAGGCTCTAAGTCCTGCGCGGTGGGCCTGGAGTACCCACCTCGCCGATTTTGGCCCGCAGTGGCTTGCCGATTGACCTCCCCTCCGTCTCGCTCTACAATCGCATCGGCGGTATTTATGCCAGACGGCCAGACGGTGGACATCCCGGCCACGGGCGAGGCGGTGACCGGCCTCCTTGCCCGGCAGGAGGTCACCGGCGTGGTCCGCCAGGCCCTCCGCGAGGAGGGGCGGGCCAGCGTCGAGGGCTTGTGGGGATCCAGCGCGCCCGCCTTGGCCGCCGCCTGCCTGCCCGATTGCCCGTCCACGCTGGTCTACGTCCTCGCCCACGTCGACGCCGTCGACGATGCCTGCGACGACTGGCGGCTGCTCGCCGGCGTGAACCCCGAGGTCTTCCCCGCCTGGGAGGCGCTGCCGACCGAGGCGGACGTCTCCGACGAGATCCTCGCCGACCGGCTCCGCCTGCTCCGGGCGCTGGCCGAGGCAAAGCGCGCAGCGCGGGCGAGCCAGCGCGACAGCGACGACGCCGTTCGGGGCGACCTCGCTTCTCGAGCCCGGTGCGGAAGCACCGGGTCATCCTCGTCCGGCATGGCACGTGCCAAGCCGGATGGGGATGACCGGCCGCTCCCGCGGCCGGCTCGCAAAGCGCGGCCGGCTCGAACGGCGCCACCCCCGGTGGCGAGCGCGGCGGGTGCGGAGACCCGCCGCGCAACAACCTCCTTCCGCCGCGCTGCGCGCGCGACCGCCGCCCCCCGCGTCATCGTCACGACGATCCAGGCGATGATGCAGCCGGTCCCCTCGCCGCGGCACCTGGCCGAGAACACGCTCCACCTGGCCGTCGGCCAGACGTACGACCTCGCCAACCTCCGCCGGTGGCTGGGGGCGCGCGGCTTTCGGCCGGCCGAACTGGTGCTGGAGCCCGGCCAGTACGCCGTCCGCGGCGGCATCCTGGACGTGTATCCGCCCACCGCCCCGTCGCCGTACCGGCTGGAGTTCTTCGGCGACGACCTGGAGAGCCTCCGCACGTTCGACCCGGGCACGCAGCGAAGCCTCCAGGACCGGGACCACGTGGCCATCGCGTTCGTCCCGACGGGCCAGGGTGGGCCGCTCGCGCCGGAGACCACGACGAACCTCGTCGACTACCTGCCCGCCGGCGCATGGATCGTGTGGCAGGACCCGCTCGAGATCGCCGAGATGGGCCGCTCGTTCGTCGCGCGGCTGGCGAGCCCCGTGGGCGTGTACGGCTTCGACGCGGTCGTCCGGGCGGCGCGGGCGTTCGTCCGGCTGGATGTGTCGAGTTTCACCTCCGCCGGCGCCAGCGACGCCTTCACCCTGCGGACCGAGCAGGTGGGCCCGTTCAGCGGCAAGGCGGAGGCGGTGCGCGAGGAACTCGCAGGCGCCGCCGACCGCGACACCGTCGTCCTCTTCTCCGACAACGAGGGCGAGCGCGACCGCATGGCCGAGATCCTCGAGGGCCTGGACCCCGAGATCCGCGGGCGCATCCGCCTGGGCATCGGCCGCCTCGGCGCCGGGTTCCGCCTCGTCGGCGAAGGCGTGGCGGTGCTGGCGAACCACGAGGTCTTCCAGCGGTACCAGGCCCGCCGGCGGGTGGGCCGGCGGCTGGAAAGCCGCGCGCTCGATACCTGGATGGACCTCTCGCGCGGCGACCTGGTCGTCCACGCCGTCCACGGCATCGGGCGGTACCTCGGCATGAAGACGCTCCGGCGGGCCGAGACGGCGATGGTCGAGCAGGGGGACGGTGCGGCCGCCCCGGACCCCGCCGCCGGCGAGAAGACCGCCGACTACCTCGTCCTGGAGTATCGCGATAAGGTCAAGGTCTACGTCCCGGCGGCGCAGGTGGACCTGGTGCAGAAGTACGTGGGGGGCTTTCGGGGCAAGCCGCGCCTCTCCCGCGTGGGCGGCAAGGCGTGGGGCGAGAAGAAGCGGCAGGCCCGGGCCGCCGTCGAGCAGTTCGCCGCCGAACTCCTCCGCGTCCAGGCCGTCCGGCAGACGCGGCGCGGCATCGCCTACCCCGACGACAGCCTCTGGCAGAAGGAGTTCGAGGCCTCGTTCCCGTACCCGGAGACCGAGGACCAGACGGCCACCATGCACCAGATCAAGCGCGACATGCAGTCCGCCCGCCCGATGGACCGGCTCATCTGCGGCGACGTGGGGTACGGCAAGACGGAACTGGCGGTGCGCGCGGCGTTCAAGGCGGTCGAGGCCGGCAAGCAGGTGGCCGTCCTCGTCCCGACGACCGTCCTGGCCGCCCAGCACGTCAGCACGTTCCGCGAGCGGATGGCCGACTACCCCGTCCTCGTCGAGATGCTCTGCCGGTTCCAGACGCGCGGCGAGCAGACGGACGTTCTCGGCCGGTTTCGCAAGGGCCAGGTGGACGTGCTCGTCGGCACGCACCGCCTGCTTCAGAAAGACGTGGAGCCGGCGGACCTGGGCTTCCTCATCGTCGACGAGGAACAGCGGTTCGGCGTGGCGCACAAGGAACGCCTGAAGGCGCTGCGGCAGACGGTGGACGTGCTGACGCTGACGGCCACGCCCATCCCGCGGACGCTGCACATGTCGCTGCTGGGCCTGAGGGATATCTCGAGCCTCTCCACGCCTCCCCAGGACCGGCGGGCCGTCCGGACGGAGGTCTGCCCGTGGGACGACGAGCGGATCCGGCAGGCGATCCTGCGGGAACTCGGCCGCGACGGCCAGGTCTTCTTCGTCCACAACCGGGTCCGCAGCATCGAGGCGCTGGCCGCCCGCGTCCGCGAACTCGTGCCGGAGGCCGTCGTCGAGTTTGCGCACGGCCAGATGAACGAGCACGAACTGGAGGCGCGGATGCGCCGCTTCTTCGCCCGCCAAACGGACGTGCTCGTCTCCACGACCATCATCGAGAGCGGCCTCGACGTGCCCCGGGCCAACACCATGTTCATCCACGACGCCGACCGCTACGGCCTGGCGGACCTGCACCAGTTGCGCGGCCGGGTGGGACGGTACAAGCACCGGGCGTACTGCTATCTGCTGCTGCCGGAGAAGCGGCCCCTCACGCCGTCGGCGTCGAAGCGGCTGAAGGCGATCGAGCAGTACGCCGACCTGGGCGCCGGGTTCCGGATCGCGATGCGGGACCTGGAGATCCGCGGGGCCGGCAACATCCTCGGGCCGGAGCAGTCCGGGCACATCCACGCCGTCGGCTACGACCTCTACTGCCGCATGCTCGAGGCCGCCACCCGCCGGCTCCAGGGCAAACCGTCGGAGGAGCAGCCGCGGGCCGACGTGCAGTTGGACCTGCCCGCCTTCCTGCCGGCCGACTACGTCCCCACCGAACGCCAGCGGATCAGCCTGTACCGGCAGTTGCAGCGGGCGGCGGCCTCGGGCACGCTCCAGGAGGTGGCCGAGGAAATCGAGGACATGTACGGCCCGCCCTCGCCGCCGGTCCGGCGCCTGGTGGACCTGGAGGCGGTGCGCGTCGCCGCCGGCAACCTGGGCGTGCGGAGTCTCCATCGTAAGGGCACGGACCTGGTGTTCACGCTGCAGGAGGCGTCGCACCTGGCGGGCGTTTTCCAGGAGGCCGACGATGCGGCGGTCCGCGAGGCCGGTGTCGTCCGCGTCCTCGACCCGCACACGCTGGTGTGGCGGCTGGAAGGCGACGGCGACCCGGACCGGGCGCTGGGGCTCCTGAAGAACGCTCTTGTCCGGCCGGCGGCGGCGTCTTAGAATAAGCCGCCCGTTACGAAGAACCTCGGAAGCGGTTTCATAATGTGGTGCCGCACGGCGGCCTTCCCGCTCTGCCGCGCTCAGCGCTGTCATTCTGAGCGAGCGAAGAATCCCGCCGTGGCCGTTGTCGTTTGTCGTGCAGGGGGTCGGGCGGACTACGGCGCGGTCAGCGCTCGCCGCGTTGTCGCATTCCGAGGAAGCAGATAGGTAGCATGCCATGAACGCCATACGTATCGGCGGAAGATCGCAGCGCCGGGTGGTGCGCGGCGGGTCTCCGTACTCGCCGTGCCTCGCCGCGGCCGCCCGTTCGGGCGCGGTGGGTGCGGAGACCCACCGCGCACGATGTAGCGCTGTAGGGCTGGTGCTCGTCGCGGCGCTGCTCGTCGTGGCCGGATGCCGGAACCGGTTCGGCGACCGGCCTCTCGGCTCCCTGACGCCGGAAGCGACCGCGCGGAGCGACTACGACGGCGGCGCCGGCGGCACCGCCGAGGAGATGAACCCCGTCCAGATGGCCCAGCCGGCCGGCAAGCCCGAGCCCCGCGAGGCCGAGCCCCCCACCGGCACGCTGACCCGCCCCGACGAGGACGCCGAGTACGAAGCCCGGCTCAGCGACGGCGGACCGCCGGTGCGCGGCAACACGTGGCCCATCCTGGTCGAGGCCGGCGACGGCGACGACGACGAATCGCTGGTGCTCGTCGACGCGGTGCTGGCCGAGGTCAACGGCGAGGTGATCACCCGCGAAGACATCCTGGGCCCCATCCGCCCGCAGATGCGGACGTGGCGCAAGGAGTACTCCGACGAGGCGTTCCACAGCCGGTGCCGCCAGGTGATCAACATCCGCCTGAAGGAAGAAATCAGCCGCCGCCTCGTTTTCCAGGAGGCCGAGGCCGACCTCTCCGAGGAGGAGAAGCAGCAGATCGACCTGACCCTGGGCAAGATGCTCAAGGGGCTGGCCGCCGAGGCCGGCAGCACGCTCCTGCTCGAGGAGAAACTGAAACGACGCGGGTTGTCCATCGAGGAGCGGCGCGAGGCGCAGCGCCGCCGCCTCGTCGTCCAGCGGTACCTGCACAAGAAAATCGGCCCGAAGATTCACATTACGCACTCGGAACTTCTGAACTACTACAAGGAAGTGCGGGCGGAGCGGTACGCGCGGCCGACGCGGGTGCGGCTGGGGCTCATCACCATCCGCAAGGCCGAGGCCGCGGGGCCCGACGAGGCGCGGGCCCTGGCCGAGGCCGTCCACGAACGGGCCGCCGCCGGCGAGGATTTCGCCCGGCTCGCCCGCCGCTACAGCCACGGGCCGATGGCCGAGAAGGGTGGCGACTGGGGCTTTATCCGCGAGGGCTCGTTCCGCGTCGAGGCGGTCGACGAGGCCCTCTTCGCCCTCCGTGCCGGCGAGGTCGCCCCGGTCGTCGAGACCGACGAGGCGCTCCACGTGGTCAAGGCGCTGGCGCGCGAGGGCGGCCGCACCGTCCCCTTCACCGAGGTGCAGGACGACCTGGAGAAGGAAATCCGCGACCGCAAGTTCAATGAAAAGGTGGATAAGTATATCCGCGATCTGTACGAGCGCGGGTACGTCCGCGTGATGACCGACAATTTGTGACGAGAGTATCCTGCGCGGCCGGTCTCCGCACCGACCGCGCCGCGACGAGGGATGGAGCGCGGCGGGGGCGGAGCCCTGCCCCGCGCCCACGGGGCTGTGTGAGAGGTTACCGCATGCCAGAGGTCACGTTTCTGCCGTATGAGACTGCGCTCGAGGTGCCTCGCGGGACGAGTCTGCTCGCCGCCGCCGACGAGGCCGCCGAAATGGTCGATGACGATTTCTTCGCGGGCGAACTCTGCGAGGGCCGGCACGAGTGCGGGAACTGTCTCGTCGAGGTCGTCGAGGGGGCCGAGGCCCTGTCGCCCGTGACCGATTCCGAACGGCGTCTGCTCGAACAACTCGGCGCCGGCGCCGACGCCCGCGCCGCCTGCACCGCCCGCGTCCGGGGCGACGTGACCGTCCGTATTCCGCATCCCGTCCGGCACAGCGAGTCGAGCGGCGAGGCCCAGATGCAGGCCCATCCGTAGCGGCGTCTCGCATCGCGGGTGCCACTGGCTGCTTGTCACCCAGTGTCACCAGGGCGGTGAGGCGCACTGGCGGGCAAGCCGGCAGCGGCACCCGGCGCAGCCCAAGGGGAAGCGTGTGACCGACGGGCCCCGCACGTTCGACCACGTCGCCGTCATCGGGCCGGGCGCCATCGGGCTCTGCGTGGCCATCCGCCTGGCCCAGCCCACCAGCGGGCCCCGGGTCACCCTGATCGACCACGACGCCGACCGGGCGCGCCGTCTCAGCGGCCGGGCCCTCCGGCTCACCAGCGAGGCGGGGCCCTTGGCGGCCCGCGTGCCCGTCTGCCTCCGGCCGGCGACGCCCCCCGACCTCGTCATCCTGGCCACCAAGGCGCACCAGGCGTCGGCGGCGGCGCGGGCGGCCGCCGACTGGATCGGCGACGCCGTCCTCCTCACCCTTCAGAACGGGCTCGGCGTGGCCGACGAGGTTGCCGAAGCCATCCCCCATACGCCCGTCCTCGTGGGCGTCACGTATCAGGCGGCCCACCTGGTGGCCGAGGGCGAGGTCCTTCACGCCGCCAACATCGCCACGCACGTCGGCCTGGAGGGACGGGCCCCCGGTCCGGCGGCCGAGGCCGTCGCCGATCTCCTCCGCCGCTCGGGCATGCCCGCCCGGGTCGAGGCCGACATGACGCCCGTCCTCTGGCGGAAACTGCTCGTCAACGCGGCGATCAACCCGGTGGCCGCGCTGGCCGGCGTCCGTAACGGCGAGGTGGCCGACCGGCCGACGCCGGCGGCCCTGGCCCGGCGCCTGGCCAAGGAGGGCGAGGCCGTCGCCCGGGCCGAAGGCGTCGCCCTGCCGGAGGAGCGCGCGGCCGAGGCGGCCCTGGCCACCGCCCGCGCCACCGCCGAGAACCGCTGCTCCATGCTCCAGGACCTCGGGGCCGGCCGCACTACCGAAATCGATTACCTGAACGGGGCCCTCGTCGCCCGGGCGGAGGCCCGCGGCCTGGACGTGCCGGCGAACCGGGCGGTCGCGGCGCTCGTCCGACTGCTGTCGGCATCGGGGGGCACAGCCTAGCGCACCAACGCTAACTCGGCCTTTTGCGCGGTGGGTCAGGAAAGGGTAGCGCGGCGGGTCTCCGCACCCACCGCGCGGAGAAAGCCCGTGTGGCCCGGCCGGTCTTGTCCGGCCGGGAGAGAAGGCGGGTACCGCGCACGGCCGGACGAGGCCGGCCGTGGCACAAACGCCGCACCGATTGGCAAGCAATCGGTGGCACCCGCGGGCGAAAGGATTGAAGCATGGACCAGGCCGCCCTGCGACATCGCGTGCTCCTCGCCTCGGCCGTCGTCGTGGGCGTGGTGGTGCTCGGACTGGTGTCGGCGGCGGTGCTGTGGCCGGAGGCCGCCCGCCGGGCCGGCACCTCGCCGGCCGACGGCCTCGCGCCCGAGTCGCCCATGGACTGGCTGTGCCTCGTCCCGTACACGGCGGCCCTGGCGCTGTGTCTGGTCATGGTGGTCCGCATGTGGAATCGGAGGGCCCGGCGTCCCCTGTGGGTCCTGCTGGCGTTCGTTACCGCCTGGTTCCTGTGGCGCGAACTGCCGTGGGACGAACGCATCCTGAACGATGCCAATACGTTCAGTTGGGCCAAGTACCTGGGCAGCCCGGACACGCCCCTCTGGGCCCAGATCGTTTTGGGCGGCGGGTCGATCCTCGTCACCGTCCTGCTCGTGGTGTACGTGGCGCGGCACATGCGGGAGGTGGGCCGGCTGCTGGCCGAGAAGGTCCGCTCCGCCAGCGGATGGATCTTCGCGATGGGCGTGGCGCTGCTGGCGGCCGCCCAGGCCATGGACAAGTACGACACGTTCGACCGCCACCTGGGAACGAACCTGGCGGCGTGGAAGGCCGGCGGCTGGCTCGGCTACGTGGAGGAGTCGCTGGAGTTCCTCGGCCCCGTGCTGCTGCTGGTGGCGTGCGTCGTGGCGGTGCTGGAGGAGCCGGCCCGGCCGGCCGCCTCGCGCCGCGGGGACGCCGCCGAGGCGGACGAAGGTCAGGGCGACGGGGGCGGCGGGGGTTCGTCCTCGTCGCGGTCCTGACCGCCGGCCATGAGCCGCTCGAGCAGCCAATCGATGATGCGGTCTCGTTTCTCGACGCGCTCGGCCAATTGCCGGCGGAGGTGCTGAATCCGTTCTTCGAGTTCGTGAATCTGGGCCTCGCGGGCCTTGCCCTCGGCGTCGAAGAGGCGTCCGAGCACCCCTCGCAGTTCCGCCACCGTCTTCTTGCGCGCCTCCTCGGATTCGGCCTTGCGTGCCCGTGCGGCCAGTTCGGCGGCGCGGGCCCGCAGGCGGTGCTCTTCGACGGTCGCCTCGTACGCCTCCGGGTTATCCTTTTTCAGCCGCTTCAGTTGCCCGATCTCGAACCGCAGGCGCCGGCACATGCGGCGGAAGAATTCCGGCTTCTCCTCCTGCCACGCCTTGAGCCGCTCGTACCGCCACGGCATCTTCTCTTTGACGAAGGCGAGGATCTCGTCGACCTGCTCGTCGGTCAGTTCCTGGAACATGGGGGGCACGTGGCGCCGGCCGAACGGAGGCCGCCCGCTGCCGGGCGGGCCGCGACGCGACGGGCCGTGCGGCCGGTCGCGGTCCCGGTCCCGATGGCCGTCACGCCCGCGACCGTGGAACGCACCGTCCCTGCGGCCGTGGGGCGGGCCGTCGCGGTCGTCGCCGGCGGCGGCCGACGCCGTCCATCCGACGGCCGCCAGGGCCGCCAGTATCAGAAGCACCTTACGCATCGCGTTTCTCCTGCCTGCGCGACCGGTGAGCCCGGTCGAGCGTTATAGCGTTTCAAGTTCGCATGATAGCGCGGTGGTTCTCCGTAACCACCGCGCTTCACCCAGCGCCCGTTCGATGCGCGGCGGGTGCGGAGACCCGCCGCGCTGCCACTTAAGGTCAAGCCGCCCTAGCCGTGCCGCGCGCCGGCCGCCGGGATGCCGGACCGGCTCTGGCCGGGCGGCGTGTCGGGACCGGCGGGTTCGTCTGGCCAATCGAGGTCCCAGGTGAACGCGGACGCGGACGTATCGGATTCGAGCAGTTCGAGGCTGGCGGTGATCTCGGCGATTTCCGTGTCCACCTGCTCCGGGTCGGGCCAGGGGGTGGGTTGCGGCTCGGTGTCGAGGAGCAGGACGAGGGCGACGACGGCGGCGGCCGCCGCCGCGGCCGCGCCGACCCAGCGGAGCGGATGGGACCGCCGGCGGGCCGGCCGTTCGCGCTTGTGTTCGGCCTCGGCCGCCAGGCGCCGGCGCAGGGTGGCGAGCGTCTCGGCCCGCAGCGGCGGGGCGGCCTCCATCGCCGCCATGGCCGCCAGGCCGCGCCGGAGGCCGTCCACCTCGCGGCGGCAGGCGTCGCATGCTGCCAGATGCTCGTCGAGTTCGTCCTGCCGCCCGGCCGGCAGTTCGTCGGCCGCGTACAGGACCCATTCGGTGGGTTCGGGACAGTGTGTCATCGGACATCCTCCGGCATCAGATCGCCCAGTTTCTTCAAGGCCCGGTGGGCCCGGGCGAGCACGGTGCCGATCGGCTCGCCGCCCGCCTGGGCGATCTCCTTGAAGGTCATCTCTCCATAATACCGCATGAGCAGGACCTCGCGGTCGGCTTCCGAGAGGCGATCGAGCGCCTCGGTCACCTGCCGGGCCCGCTGGCGGGCGACGGCATCGGCCTCGGGCGGCATCTCGGCCGCCGGCTCGGGATCGTCCATGGCCTGCGGCCGGCGTTTCTGCCGGCGGATCCAGTCGCGGGCCTGGTTCGCCGCGATCCGAAACAGCCACGCCCGGAACTTGCCTTCCGGCTGATAGGCGTCCAGCCCGCGGAACGCACGCAGGAGGGTTTCCTGCATGAGGTCCTCGGCCACGTCGCGGCGGCCGACCATGCGAAACAGCAGGCCGTACACGCGCGGGGCGCTCGCGACCAGCAGGTCCGGCAGGTTCTCGGTTTCATCCGGCTTATCGGTCATCCGTTCCGCTTTGCTGAACGTCTTGCGGCCGGGGTTATTGCCTTCGGACCGCCGTCGACCTCGATGTCGCACGTGCCACCGATTGCTTGTCAATCGGTGCCCGCCGCTTGGGGCGCGTCGATCCTATCTCCCGGCCGGA
>CAZNYC010000036.1:0-4758 GCA_964577175.1 uncultured Anaerolineales bacterium | reverse complement strand
GCTTGTCAATCGGTGCCCGCCGCTTGGGGCGCGTCGATCCTATCTCCCGGCCGGACAAGCCGGCCGGGCCACACGCTGTGACCAGTCGCTGCGCGGTGGCTTGTCAATCGGTGCCCGCCGCTTGGGGCGCGTCGATCCTGTCTCCCGGCCGGACAAGCCGGCCGGGCCACACGCTGTGACCAGTCGCTGCGCGGTGGCTTGTCAATCGGTGCCCGCCGCTTGGGGCGCGTCGATCCTGTCTCCCGGCCGGACAAGCCGGCCGGGCCACACGAGCGGGTCCCGGTGGCGATTGACGGCGGGCCGGCGCCGGGCTATAAGGGGCGTATGCGAGTGCTCGGCCTGGACCTGGGCAAGCGGCGCGTCGGCGTCGCCGTCAGCGACCCGGATGGTACCATTGCCACCCCGCTGATGCAATTCCGCGCGGACGGGCGGGAAGGGATCGTCGCCGCCGTCCGCCGCCTCGTGGCGGAGCAGGGGGCGGAGCGCGTCGTCGTCGGCCTCCCCCTGCACGCCGACGGCACCGCGGGCGAGCAGGCCCGATGGACCCGCGACGTGGCGGCGGCCCTGGCCGAGGCCCTCGACGTGCCCGTGGCGACGTGGGACGAGCGGTTCAGCACGGACGAGGCGGATGCGATCCTCGACCGGGCCGGAGGCCACGTGCGCGGCCGCAAGAGCCGTCGCGACCGACAGGCACGCCGCGACATGGTCGCCGCGGCGGTCATCCTCCAGGATTACCTGGACGCGGGGGAGGGGTAGGGGGGCGTAGGCCGCGGCGCGCCGCGGCCTACCACTGAGGCAGACGTAGCGCGCCCGGTCTCACTTCGCCCGGGCGGGGTCCTCGACGCGCATCTCGCGGCCCTGGGCGTCGTAGCAGCGGTAGGTCGCCTGGTCGACGCCGCTCTCCGGATCGCCGATGAGCCGGACGCGCCAGGCGTGGTTCTGTTCCAGGCGGGCGACGGCGTCGCGTTTTTCGTTGTTGACGTACTGGGCGACCTGGGGATGCAGGGTGACGTGGACGCGGGCGATCTGGTCGCGTCCGGCGAGCAGTTTGAGATGGCGGAGGACCTCCAGGGCGAGGGACTCGCTGCTCTTGATGATGCCGGCTCCCTGGCAGCGGGGGCAGTCGATGAAGGTGGTGCGTTCCAGGCTGGGCTGGACGCGCTGGCGGGTCATCTCGATGATGCCGAACTTCGAGAGGCGGGCGATCTGCGACCGGGCCTTGTCGTTCTTGAACGCGTCGCGGAAGGCCTTCTCCACGTGCCGCCGGTTCTGGGCCTTCTCCATATCGACGAAGTCGAGGAGGAGCAGGCCGCCCAGGTCCCGCAGGCGGATCTGGCGGGCGATTTCCTTGGCGGCCATGAGGTTGAGTTGGTGGGCGGATTCCTCGGCGTCGCGGCCGTGGCGGAAACTGCCGGAGTTGACGTCGATGGCCACCAGTGCCTCGGTCTGGTCGATGACGATGCTTCCGCCGCGGGGCAGGGGGACGGTGCGGCTGTAGACGCGGGCGATCGCCTCCTCGATGTCGTACTTGTGGAACAGGGGCACCTTGCCGTCGTACCGCCTGGCCCGGTTCTGGTACCGCGGCATGACGATCTTCATGTAGTCGCGGGCGCGGCGGAGGACGGCGTCGGAGTCGACCCAGATGGTCTTGATGTCCGGCGTGTAGGCGTCGCGGAGGGTTCGCAGGACGAGGTCGGACTCGCGGAAAATCTCGGAGGGGGCCTTGTCGCTCTTGGCCCGGGCGCGGACGACTTTCCACAGGCGGGTCAGGTAACTCAGGTCGCGCTGGATGTCTTTCTTGCTGCGGTCCTTGCCGGCGGTCCGGATGATGAACCCGAGGTCCGACGGCGGATTCAGGCTGGCCAACTGCTCGCGCATCTTGCGGCGCTGGCTCTCGTTTTCGATCTTGCGCGACACGCCCAGGCGGCCGAGGTGCGGCATGAGGACGAGGTACCGGCCGGGGATCGACAGGGCGGTGGTCAGCGACGGCCCCTTCGTGCCGATGCCTTCCTTGGTGATCTGGACGACGACGTCGTCGCCGGGCCGGAAAACCTCCTGGATGGTCTTGCGCCCGCCTTTCCCGCCCTTGTCCTTTCCCTTCTTTTTGTCCTTGCGGAGGCGGTCCGGATAGGCGCGCGAGATGACGTCGCTGACGTGCAGGAAGCCGTTCTTCCGCATGCCGATGTCGACGAAGGCGGCCTGGATGGAGGGCTCGACGTTGTTGACGCGTCCCTTGTAGATGTTGCCGACGTGCCGCTGGACGGAGGCGCGTTCCATGTAGAGTTCTTCGAGTTCGCCGCCGCGGACGACGGCGATGCGGCACTCCTCGTTCTCGACGACGTTGATGAGCATTTCGGCACTCATGCGGATGGATCCTTATGCTGTCCGGCGCCGGCGGGGCGCGCGGCCGGGGCTTACTCCAGGCGGAGGTCGGTCCGGCGGATGTCGGCCCGGAGACTCTCGTCGCGGCCCAGCCCCATGAGGCGGAGCACCTCGTCCGGGCGGACCGTGCCGTTCGGGCCGGTGACGAGGGTCATGCGGACGGCGCCGTCGCCGGTCGTCTCGAGGTCGCGGATGAAGGGGCGGGCGTCGAGGTGCTTGTCGCCCTTGGGGCGGGGGCGCACGACGGGCGCCTCGCGCCGGTCGAGGACCTGTTGGGCGCGAGCGGCAAGGTCGGAGGGCGGCGCCTCGGGCCGGACCACGTACACCACGGTGTGGGGATGGGCCTTGTCGGACGGCCGGACGAGCTCCGCCGACCGGACCGCCAGGCCCGCGGGCACGTCGTCCCGGAGCCGCTCGAGGACAGCATCAGGATTGACCCAGTCGGCGAGTTCGAACTCGAGGAGTTCCGCCTCTGAGGCAATGCCGACGCTGCGAGGCTCCGGCAAAGATAGTTTCGGACGCGGGTTATACCCCTGGCTCAGCCGCAGGGGCAGCCCCGTTCGCCGAAGGGCCCGTTCCCACAGCCGCATCATATCGTGATGGCTGAGGAACCGCTTGTCACCCTCCACCGAGAACCAGAGTCGCAACCGTTGACGAAACAAACGTGCTCCTGCATCAAGAACCGTGGGTCCGCCCCCGCGGCGGACCGGTGTTGGATTCTGGAGTTACCATGGGCATTTTAGCCGTCCGCGGCCGCCGGGGAAAGGGAAAAGCGCAAGAGGATCGCGAAGGGCGCTTTGCACGCTGTCATCCTGAGCGAAGCGAAGGATCTCGCCGTGCGAAAGACACAACGGCAACGACCACGGCGAGATTCTTCGTCGCCCGTACGGGCTCCTCAGAATGACAGCATGTAGGCCGCAGCGCGGGCCTGCCGCATGTCATCTCGACCGAGGAGCCGGGCTCGCGCGAGCGAGACCGGCGCCGAGTGGAGAGATCGTGTCGTGGGGCTCCACAACGAGATTTCTCCGCTCACCCTTGCTTCGCAAGGGTTCGGTCGGAATGACCATCAGGCTGTGGACCCGCCTCACACGAGTTTCGTCTTGCCGGGCACGGCCACGGGCGGGACGGGGTTCGGGCCGAACGCGAACGTGGTGGGCATCAAATCGAGTTTCGAGGCCTCCATGGCCCACTTCCAGGAGACCTCCCGGCCCGTGTAGGCGGACATGCGGCCGAAGACGGCGACCATCGTGCTCTCGGCGATGCGGCGGCCCTCGTTCAGGGGCTTGCCGGCCCGGATGCTCGCGATGAGGTCCTTGTGCTCCTGGACGGAGGGGTCGGGCGGGTCGCCCTTGTACGACCACGCGTTTTCGCCGAGGATTTCGCCGCGCCTCGGGAAGGCGTGCCCCTTCGAGCCGATGACGTAGGCGTCCACCCGGCGGGCGGTGTTGTCGGCCTGGCGGCAGAGGCTGTGGACCCGGACGCCGCCGGGGTACTCGTACTCGACGCCGAAGTGGTCCCAGATGTTGCCCCACTTTTCGGCGGTGCGGGTCTGCCGCCCGCCCGTGCCGTACGCCTTCTTTGGGTTGGCCTGCATCACCCAGTTCATGATGTCATGCTGATGAATATGCTGCTCGACGATGTGGTCGCCGGAGAGCCAGGTGAAGTAGTACCAGTTGCGGCACTGGTATTCCATCTCGGACCAGTCGGGCTCGGGCTGCCGGTGCCAGAGTTCGCCGGTCAGGAAGTAACAGGCGCCGTGAGTGATGCGGCCGATGGCGCCGTCGTGGATGCGTTTGACCGTTTCGATGACGCGGTGGTTGTGGCGGTTCTGGGTGCCGGCGACGAAGCCGAGGCCCTTCCGCTCGGCCATCTCGGCCGACGCGATGACGTGCCGCACGCCCGCCGGGCAGACGGCCATCGGTTTCTCGGCGAAGACGTGCTTGCCGGCCTCGAAGGCGTCGCGCAGATGGGCCGGCCGGAAGCCGGGCGGCTGGCACAGGAGCACGAGGTCCACCGCCTCGATGACCTGCCGGTGGTTGTCCCAGCCGTGGAAGCATCGCGACTCGGGCACCTGGAACCGCTCGGGGCCGAGTTGCTTGGATTGCTTGAGCCGATGGTGGCAGGCCCGGACGCGGTTCTCGAAGAGGTCGCCGAGGGCCCAGATGACGACGCCGTCGGCGGCCCGGGCGCAGTTGCTGACGTCGCGCGTGCCCCGGCCGCCCGTGCCCACGAGGCCGATCTTGAGCGTGCCCGACCCGGCGGCATGGACGCGGCCGGCGAGGCCGGCGGCGACGGCGGCCGCCGTCGCTGCGGTTTGGTTTGCCTTCATGGGGCTTCCTCCGATTGGTGCTCGAGGCGGGCGGAAGTGTCACCCTG
>CAZNYC010000035.1:27555-31525 GCA_964577175.1 uncultured Anaerolineales bacterium | reverse complement strand
GCAAGCACCCACCCTACGCCTACTGTGCTATCACACGCGGAAGATCCGCTGCGGGTTCTCCCTCAGGAGCAGCCGGGCCGTCGCCACGGCCTGGTCCTCCGTCATCCGACCCGGTTCGACGAACTCCCTCGCCAGCACCCGGGCCAGCACCCGCCGGTACATGTTGAACTTCGGCAGGCCGAACTCCACCTTGTACATGTCGCTGTAGTAGCCGATGAGTTTGCCCTTCGGCACCGCCTCCAGCCGCGCCCGCAGTTCGTACTCGATGTGCACCGGCACGTTCAGGTACCACCAGTGGCCGGAGGGTTTCACGTTCGGGAAGATCCACGCCAGCGTCGCCAGTTCGTGCGCCCACGCCCGCGAGAGGACCGAGACGGTGAAGTCGACCTCCGGGTACCGCCGGAAGAGGTCGGCGTACTGTTGCAGGGTGCCGGTCTTGGCGAGGAGGTCCCGTCCGCCCGCTACGCCCGCCGGGTACACGTCGCGCAGGACGCCGATCATCAACTGGAACGGTCTGCGGAACTGGCGGCAGGCGCCGGCGAGGACGTCGAAGACGAAGACCGCCAAGGCCCGCCGCTCGTCGCCGGAGAGGTCCTTGCCGGCGGCAGCACGGGCGAGGGCCGCATCGGCCGCGCCTTCGTCCGGCGCGGCGGGGACGAAGTCCGGCGGCAGGCTGATGGCGGCCGACCCCGCCCCGTGCTCGACGAAGTACCGCACGAGCGCGCGGACGGCGTCGCGCAGGTCGTCGGCCGAGGCGACCTCGACGCCCGTCCGGTCGGCCAGGCGGCGGCGGACCTCGGCGTCGCCCAGCCGGAACACCAGGTCGTCGGCCCGGAGGCACGGCACGAAGACCTCGCGGTCCACGCCCGCCAGGTCCGCGTCGAACGTGTTCGTGAGGAACACCTTCTCGATGTGGGCGGCTGCCAGGACCTCGCGGTACCGCCGGTCGTCCCGGGCGGCCCGGGCAATGGCCTGGTCTACCTCCGGCCAGTTGTCGCCGGTCAGGCGGTCGGCCCGGAAGTCGAACAACGCGCACAGCGCCTCCATCAGCCAGCCGTACTGGACCGTGTTGTCGATCGTTTCGAGCCGCAGGACCATCTCGGCGGTGCGGTCCGCCGGGCGCTTCTCCTCGGCAACGGCGCCGGCGGGCATGCCGGCCGAGTGGGCCAGTTCCGTGTAGTAATGGTACCCGAGGAGGTCCGCCAGGCCGCGGGCGTGCGGCGAGTCGGGCGGCACGTGGCTGTGGCAGTCGATGGCACGAATGGCGGCGATTTCGCGGGTCAGGCGGCGCTCGAGATCGGTCACGCGATAGTCCTTTCTCCCGTCCAGGTGCGCGGATGCGCATTATATCGCGTTGCAGGTTCGGATGGTAGCGCGGCGGGGCTCCGCACCCGTCGCACGCCAAACCTGGGCTGCGTGACGCGCGGTGGCCTGGGGAGAACCACCGCGCTGCCACCCAAGGTTACACCGGTCCAGGCGGGGCAGGCGACCTGCGCGAAGGCACCATTTTCTCCGGGTTGTCCTCGCATTCGCCTCGGATTGTTGTATAATGCGGTTGGACTGTGAGAGGGCGCATCCATGCCCTGGATCGAACGCGTAACAGTGGACTGGGACCGCTGGGACCTCGCCGGCTGGTGGCAGCGTCCGGTGCCGGAGCGCGTCCTTCATCGCTTTGAGGAATCCCAGGCGGCGTTCGAGATCCGTTTTCTGGAAGACCTCCTCGCCCGCACCGGCGAGGCGCCGGACATCCTCACCCACCTCGGGTACCTCTACACGCAGGCCGGCCGGCACCGCGATGCCCTGGTCGTGGACCGCCGGCTGGTGGCCCTTCGCCCGCGGGACCCGGTCGCGCACTACAATCTGGCGTGTTCGTACTCGAACCTCGGCCGCATCAACAGGGGCTTCGCCGCCCTGAAGAAGGCGTTGGCGCTGGGCTTCCGGGACGTGGACCAGATCGAAGAAGACGAGGACCTCGCGAATCTTCGCCAGGACCCCCGCTGGCACGAACTGCTGAGCGTCATCAATCGGTAGTACGACAACAACGCTAACTCGGCCTTTTGCGGGGTGGGTCTCGGTACCCACCGCGATCGAAACGCCTCTCCCAGGGCTGCGCGGCGCCTACGGAGACCCGCCGCGCACGAGTCAGCGTTGTAGTGCCAGCCGCCGGGCCTTCCCCTCTCTGCGCAGCCACCCGCGCCCTTCCTCCAGGCCGAAGGCCTCTTTGGTCATTGGCCGTCGTCATTCCCTCGCCATTCGGCCTTCGTCATTCGTCATTGCCGTCACAGGATGTACTTCGCCATATCCTCATCTTCGAGGACGTCCTTGAGTTTCTCGCGGACGTAGGCGGCGTCGACCCGCACGGTGCGGTCGTCCGGCGGGAGGTCGGGCGCCTCGAAACTCACCTCCTCCAGCAGTTTCTCCATGACCGTGTACAGGCGCCGCGCGCCGATGTTTTGCGTCCGCTGGTTCACGCGGTAGGCGATCTCGGCGATCTCGCGGATGCCGTCCTCGGCGAACTCCACCGTCACGCCGTCGGTCGCCAGCAGCGACGCGTGCTGCTTCACGAGTGCCCCGGCCGGCTCGGTCAGGATGCGGACGAACTCCTCGGCCGTCAGGTCCGCGAGTTCCACCCGGATCGGAAATCGCCCCTGGAACTCGGGCATCAGGTCCGACGGCCGGGCCTGCGTAAACGCCCCCGCCCCGATGAACAGGATATGGTCGGTGTGCACCAGGCCGTACCGCGTGCCCACGGTGCAGCCCTCGACGATGGGCAGCAGGTCGCGCTGGACGCCCTGCCGGCTGACGTCCGGGCCGGACTTCGCCTCCGTGCCGGTCACCTTGTCGAGTTCGTCGATGAACACCACGCCGAGGTTCTGGACGCGGCCGAGGGCGGCGCTGGTGACCTGGGCCTGGTCGATGAGCCGCTCGGCCTCCTGGGGGATAAGGATCTCGCGGGCCTCGCGGACCGTGACGCGGCGGGGCTTGCGCCGCGGCGGGAAGAACCGCTCGAACATCGTCTGCAGGCCGATCATCTCCTCCTGCTGCGGGCCGCCGATGCGCCCCAGGTCCACCTTTTCCTCCACCTCGACCTCGACGGTGCGGTCCTCGAAAAGGCCGGCCCGGAGTTTTTTTCGGAGTTTCTCGCGGCTGGCCTCGTGGTGGGCCTCGCGGGCCTCGGCCTCGGCCTCGTCCACGGCGGCCGCCCCGGCGGGCGCGGGCAGGAGCAGGTCCAGCAGCCGCTCCTCGGCGGCCGCCTCGGCCTCCGGGCGGACGGCCTCGGTCTGCTCGCCGCGGACCAGGCCGATAGAGAGCTCGGTCAGGTCGCGGACGATCGATTCCACGTCCCGGCCCACGTACCCGACCTCGGTGTACTTGGTGGCCTCGACCTTGATGAACGGGGCGCCGACGAGGGCGGCCATGCGGCGGGCGATCTCGGTCTTGCCGACGCCCGTCGGCCCGATCATGATGATGTTCTTCGGGCCGATCTCCTCCCGCAGGTCCTCCGGCACCTGCTGCCGCCGCCAACGGTTCCGCATGGCGATGGCGATGGCGCGCTTCGCCTCCGGCTGCCCGATGATGTACCGGTCCAGGTGGCCGACGATGTCGCGGGGCGTCAGTTCGTTCATCCCTCCAGGACCTCCACGCTGATGCGGTCGTTCGTGTAGATGCAGAGGTCGGCGGTGATGGCCAGGGCCTCGCGCACCACCGCCTCCGCCCCCAGGTCCGTGTGCTTCACGAGCGCCGCCGCCGCGCTGCGGGCGTACGTGCCGCCCGAGCCGATGCCGATCAGGCCGTCGGCCGGCTCGATAACGTCGCCGGAGCCGGAGATGATGAGGCTCGTCTCGCGGTCGACGACCACCAGCAGGCTCTCCAGCCGCCGCAGGACCTTGTCGGTGCGCCAGGCCTTGGCGAGTTCGACGGCGGCCCGGCGAATGTTGCCGGTCGAGTCCTTCAGTTTCGCCTCGAACCG
>CAZNYC010000035.1:0-27455 GCA_964577175.1 uncultured Anaerolineales bacterium | reverse complement strand
CGACGGCGGCCCGGCGAATGTTGCCGGTCGAGTCCTTCAGTTTCGCCTCGAACCGTTCCATGAGGGCGAAGGCGTCGGCGGCCCCGCCCGCAAACCCGCAGATGACCTGGCCCGCCTCGCCGAGGCGGCGGATCTTCGTGGCGTCGGCCTTGACGATCGTCTCGCCCATCGTCACCTGGCCGTCGCCGCCGAGGGCCACCGCGCCCCCGCGGCGGACGGACAGGATCGTCGTCGCGCGAATCGTCATTGGCGTCTCCGCTGACCGTAGGCCGCGGCGCGCCGCGGCCTACCGCTGTCATCCTGAGCGCAGCGAAGGATCTCGCCGTGCGAATTGCCGGAAGCACCACGGCCAAGGCGAGATTCTCCGTCGCCCTTCGGGCTCCTCAGAATGACAGCCTTCCTTTTGCGCGGCACCCGCCGCGCACGGCTCTCGTCATTCGCCATTCGGCATTGCTATGCTATGTCGCTCCATACCGCTCGCGGAACATCACATCCCCCAGCGGCTTCTTTTCCGCCTGCGTCGCCTCGTCGGGTGCCTTGCCGACGGGCAGCAGGATGATGAGCCGCTTCTCCTTCGGCACGCCGAGCAGGTCCTTGGCCCGGTCCTCCTGTTTCAGGAGCGTGCCCTCGATCCACACCGACGCGTACCCGAGGGCCGTGATGGCCAGCAGCATGTTCTGGGCGGCGGCCGAGGCGTCCTCCAGCCACCATCGCGAGACGGCCGGGTCCGCCACGATGCCGACGGCGGCGGCGGCCGACGCGAACGCCTCCTGAATCGGTTCCAGGGCCTGGAGCGTCTCGCGCCGCGTGATCGCGATGAACTGGAGCGGCTGCCGATTGCCGCCCGACGGCGCCCGCCGGCCGGCGTCCACGATCCGCTCCAGGTCCCCGTCCGGAATCTCCACCGGCTCGTACGCCCGGACGCTGGCCCGTTTCTCAATCGCCTCGAAGAGGTCCATTATCGTTCCTTTCCGCTGTTGCCACGCCGTTGCTTCCCGCGCGGCACCGTTTTTCTTCCCGCGCGGCGGGTCTCCTGACCCGCCGCGACGAACGCAGGCCAGCCTCCGATTCTAAACGCTGCCCCCGGCGGATGAAAGGGTCAAGCGGCGGATACCCAGACCCATGCCGTGCGGCGGGCCTCCCGGCCTGCCGCGCAGACTGCCCGTTGCACCGGGAGGTCCACCGCGCGGCAGTCTTTTCCTGCCCGCCGCAGCGCTTGCACACCCGCACTCAACCCTCTACGATTGGTCCATGCACCGCGGCCGGTCCATCCTGGTAGCGTACTTCGTCCTCGGCGCCTACGCTGTGACGGCCCAGGCGACGCTCCTGCGGGAGGTCCAGGTCCTCGTGTTCGGGTCGGAACTCTCCTGGGGCCTCGTCCTCGGCTTCTGGCTGGCGGGCGTGGCCGTCGGTGCCGCCGTCGGGGGGCGCCTGGCGCGGACGCGCGGCCGGGCCCTGGCGGGACTGGTGGTCTCGGGCCTCGCCATGCCGCTCGTCCTGACGGGCACCGTCGTGGCCCTCCGCCTGGCCCGCGGGCTCCTCGGCGTCGGTCCCGGCGAGTACGTGAGCCCGGCCGCGACGGCCCTCGTGACGCTCCTCGGCACGGCCCCGGTGAGCCTCTGGATCGGCCTGGCCTTCCCGTCGGCGAGCGTCCTGCTGGCCCGCGACACCGAAGACGGCACCGGCCGCGCCCGGGCCGTCGGATGGGTGTACCTGTGCGAGTCGCTCGGCTCCCTGGTGGGCGGGGCGCTCTTCTCGTTCGTCCTGGTCCGCCGGCTCGCCGTCGGCGCCCACGGCGTGGGTCCCGCGGACGCCGTCACCGTGGCCCTGGCGGGCGGGGCGGTGCTCGCCCTCGCCCTGGACGCCCTGCTCCGCCACGAGGGGCCCGGCGGCTGGACGCGCTTCATCCCCGTCACGGTGGCGGTGGCGCTGGCCGCCGTCGTGGCGGCGGGCGGGGCCGAGCGCCTCGACCGCGCCACCGTCCGGCAGCGGTGGCGCACCTTCGCGCAGCACCTCGACCTGGTGCACGCGTCCGACACGCCGTACCAGAACGTCGCCATCGGCCGGCTCCAGGACCAGTTCAGCCTGTACACCAACGGGATGGTCGACGCCACGTGGCCGGACCACGCCGAGGCGGCCGCCCGCGCCCACCTCATCGCGTGCCAGCACCCGGCCCCGCGGCGGATGCTCGTCCTCGGCGGCGGGGCCGACGGCCTCCTGAAGGAACTCCGCCGGTACGGCCCCGCGCGGCTCGACTTCGTGACGCTCGACGGCCTTCGCCTCGCGGCGATGCGGATGCACCTGGACGAGCCGGACCGCGACGCCCTCGAGGCCCTCGGCGAGGGCGTCCACTTCGCCGACGCCCGCCGCTTCGTCAAACGGGCCGCACGCGAGGGCCGGCGGTACGACCTGGTCGTCCTCGCGGCCCCGGAACCCGCGAGCACGCTGGAGGCCCGCCTGTACACGCGCGAGTTCTTCGAGCAGACGGCCGCCGCGATGGCCGACGACGGCGTCCTCGTCTTCGCGCTCGGCACGCCCGTCGGGTACTGGAGCGAGCCCCCCGCCGCGTACGCGGGCAGCATCCTGGAGCCGCTGCGCGAAGTCTTCCCGGACGTGATGCTTACCTTCAGCAGCCCCATGTACTGCTTTGCCGCGCGGCGCGAGGGCGCCCTGACGGACGACCCGGCCGTCCTGGCGCGGCGGTACGAGACGCGCGGCGTGGCGTCGCCGTACTTCGATCCGCTCTGGTTCCTCGGCGCGGCGGAGATGCTCGACGCCGAGAAGCGCCGGCAGGTGCGTGCGGCCCTGGCGGCCCATCGGCCGGCGCTGGTGAACACCGACGCCCGCCCCGTGGCGGCGTTCTACCACGTGCGGTACTGGCTCGCGCAGAGCGAGGCGGCGCACGCCGGGCCCGAGGCCCCCGCCGAGCACCGGGCCGACGTCCTCGGGGCCCTCCTCCACCTGCGCCTGGAATGGGTGCTCGCCGCGGTCGCCGCCGGGACGGTCCTCGCGGCCGGGGTCGGACTCGTGCAGAAGGCGCGGGGCCTGCGGCGGGCGGCCGTCCTCTGGTCCGTCGGCACGACGGGCTTTGCGGCCATGGCCCTGGAGATCGTCCTCCTCTACACCTTCCAGACGCTCTACGGCTACGTGTACAGCATGGTGGGGCTGGTGATCGGCGTGTTCATGTTCGGCCTCGTGGTGGGGAGCCTCGCGATGAACCGCCGGCTGGGGCGGCTGCGGGCCGCCGGACGGACGGGGCCGGGCCTTGCGACCGTCGCGGCCCTGGACCTGGCGGTGGCGGTCTTCGCGGCGGGGCTGCTCGTCGGCGTCGGGCTGCTGCGGCGATGGTCCGCCGACGTGCCGGTCCAGGTCGTCACGTTCGCCCTCGTGGGCGTGTCGGGCGTGCTGGGCGGTCTCGTGTTTCCGCTGGCGGCGGCCGTGTCGCTGCGGGAGAAGGGGAGCCGGACGGGTCGCGCCGCCGGCGCCATCGACGCCGCCGACCACGTGGGCGGGTGCGCCGGGGCGCTCGTGACGGGCACCGTCCTCGTCCCCGTCCTGGGCCTCGCGGGGGCGTGCCTGACGGTTGTGGCGATGAAGGCCCTGAGCGCGGCCCTGGCCGGCATTTCGTCCCGCGCCGGCCGCAAGCCGTAGGCCGCGCCGCGCCGCGGACCCCCTCTTCCCCGGCGGGAGAGGGCAGTCGTAGGGTGGGTGCTTGCACCCACGCGGCCGTTTGCAGGTGGCTGGTGCGGGAGCCCCGCCAGGGGCGGAAAGACGGTAGCCCCGCACGCAAGTGCGGGGGAGCATCCCTCTGCCCTGGTGGGAGAGGGCAGGGGGAACGAAGGCGTAGGCCGCGGCGCGCCGCGGCCTGCTGTCACCCCGAGCCGTCCCGAAGGGGCGCGCCGAGGGGTCTCGCCGTGGTCGTTGCCGTTCGTCTTTGGGTGAAGCGCGGTGGGCCTCCGTATCCACCGCCCTTCGAGCGGCCGGCGCGGCGGGTGCCCGTCGGCTTCGCTCGGGGCAGGCTCCGACCCGCCGCGCGATGGCTTCTTCCATCCGCCGCGGCGGCGAAAGGTTCTTTCGCCCCGTCCGGGGCTCAGGGGGTTCGCGGGGCCTCCCGATACCCCGGCCTGACGGCCGGGGCTACCCTCTGCGGCCGCTCCGCGGCCGGCAGGGGCTCAACTGCACGCCGCGGCGCGCCGCGGCCTACATGCCGAGGGCGACGCGGAAACCGGCACGGTAGGCCTGCACGCCGCGGCGCGCCGCGGCCTACATGCTACACCTTGGCCTCACCCGCCGCCGGCCCCGTCTTCGGCCCCTTCCCTTCCGGCACCGTGAACGCCAGGGCCTGCTGTTGGCTCCAGACGCCGGGGATCGCGCGGCCGCAGGAGGCGCACTTGCCGTCCTTGAGGTTCGACGCGTCCGTATGGTACCGCACCCGCCGGATGACCGGCTTGCCGCAGCCGGGACAATACGTGTGCCCGCCCTCGTGCATCGGCACGTTGCCGACGTAGACGAAGTTCAGCCCCGCGTCCATAGCGGTCTTGCGGGCCCGGTCGAGCGTGGCGACGGGCGTGGGCGGCAGGTTCTTCACCCGGTAGGTGGGATGGAACCGCGAGAAGTGCAGCGGCACGTCCGGGCCCATGTGCTCCAGGATCCACTTGGCCATCTCGCGAATCTCGGCGGCCGAATCGTTCAGCGTCGGGATCAGGAGCACCACGATCTCGGTGTGCATGCCGACGTCGGCCAGCACCTCCAGGGCGTGGAGGACGGGCTGGAGGTGCCCGGCGCACTGGTCGGCGTAGAACGTTTCGGTGAACGCCTTGAGGTCCACCTTGACGCCCGTCAGGTGCTTGCAGAGCGCCCGCAGCGGGTCCTCGCGGATGTAGCCGTTCGAGATCATGACGCTGCCGACACCCTGCTTGCGCCCCTCGGCGGCGGCGTCGTGCATGTACTCGTAGAAGACGACCGGTTCGCTGTACGTGAACGCCATCGTGGGCGCCCGGCGGTTGCGGGCGACGTTGACGAGGTTCTCCGGCGGCACGATCGTGCTGTGGACCTGCTCCGGCCGGTACTGGCTGATCTGCCAGTTCTGGCAGAACTTGCATTCCATGTTGCACCCGGCGGTGGCCACGCTGAGGGCCGGCGTACTCGGCAGGTAATGGTACAGCGGCTTCTTCTCGATGGGGTCCATGTTGATGCTGCACAGGGTGCCGTAGACGAGCGTCTTGTACTGGCCGCCCTGGTTCTCGCGGACGCCGCAGTAGCCGCGCTCGACCTCGGCCACGGTGCACTCGCGCGGGCAGAGGAGGCAGCGGACGGCCGCATCGGGCAGGCGCTCGTACCACATGGCCTCGCGGGTAACGATGCGGGGCTTCGCGCCTTCCACGGTGTCGGTCGCGATGTCCTGGCCGAGGGCCCGGGCGCCGCAGAGGGCGCAGGCCCCTGCCCCGGCGGTGCGGAGGAAGGTGCGGCGGTTGAGGGATGTCGTGTCTGCCATGTCAGGTTCCTGCGCGGCGAGTCAAGCGGTCCTTGGTTGTCACCCCGAGCCGCCCCGAAGGGGCGCGCCGAGGGGTCTCGCCGTGGTGGTTGGCTCACGGCCGTGCGACGGCAAAGGCCACGGCGAGATTCCTCGGCTCGCTGCGCTCGCTCGGAATGACAACGTTAAACCGCTGCGTCTCGTTTTTCACACCTCCAGCCACGGCTTGCCGATACTGACGACTTCGATGCGCGCGAGGTCGGCCGTGCCCAGGCCGCGCGCGGCCCCGGAAGCCAGGTAGCGGACCGGCCGGCCGTCGTCCGCCAGCGGTTTCATGCCGACGGCTGCGCGTTTGCGAAGCAGGATCTCGCGTCCGACGGCGTCGGCGGCGACGGGGTCGGTGCTGAGGATGAGGCCGCCGTACGGCCACTGCCACCGCGGCCGGGACGCCGGGCCGCCCTGGTACTGGGGCCGGCCGGCGTCGCAGACCGCGAGGCGGAGGCGGCTGCGGATCGGCTGCTGGGCGCACGCGTCGGCGATGAACGGGTCGCAGTGGTTATCGTGATACTTATTCGGGTTGTGGATGGCCCCGAAGAAGTTCTTCATGACGGCGGTGAGCCCCGCCAGGTTGTGGTCCTTCAGGACGGCGGCGCTCGCGAGGGCGCTCGACTCGTCGGTAATGATGCGGCTGATGAGGCTGCCCGTCTTGCCGCTGGAGTATACGTCGCGTGAATAGCCCCCGTTGCCGCGCGAGGCCAGCGCGTCGGTCCCGTAACAGCGGACGCCCTTGCCGCGGGCCCGCAGGCGATAGCCGGCGCGGCGGAGTTCGCGGTTCGAGCGGTCCCAGAGGATGGCGTGGTCGGGGTCCAGGTCGCAGGCGGCGAGGGCCCGGACAAACCCCTCGGCCACGACCGGCCGCGTGGGCAGGCCCAGGCAGTTGACCTTGACGGCGAGGCGGTCGTCCGGCCGGAACCAGCGGGCCCAGGCGTCGGCGGCGCGGTCGGCATCGCCGAGGGCCTTGGCGGCCTCGTCGAGGAGGTCGCGGACGCGGTCGGGCGAGGCGGCCTTGGCATCGGCCGCGAGGGACTCGTGACGGATGACGACGACCCGCGTGCCTTGCTTCGAATCCGCCGCCGGGCCGCCCGTCTGCGACGCGGATTCCGGCTCGCTCTTCGCGCAGGAGGCGAGCGGCAGGCCGGCGGCTGCGCCGGCCAGGGCCGTCGAGGCGGCCGCCGCGCGGGTCAGGAAGCGGCGGCGGGAAACGGAATGGGGCTTGGGCGTCATATATTTTATCGCGTCATGCGCGGCGGGGCTCCGCCCCCACCGCCCTCCAATCGGTCATTGCTTTCTGCGCGGCGGGTGCGGAGACCCGCCGCGCCCCGTGCTGCGCGTTCACGCTACCGGGTGAATTCCTCCTTCTTCTCGCGGAACACCTGGGCGGTGAAGCGGTACAGTTTCGTGTCGGGGTCCCGCCACGCCCCGGTCGGCAGACCCGATTTGCCGCACAGGTTGATGAGGTAATCCAGGCGGTCCCACCCCTGCTCGATGGGGACCTGCGGCAGGAAGACGCCGCGCCGCCGGCCGCGCTCCATGATGAGGCCGTCGCGGCCGATGACGATGCCCGCGATGTCCTCGACCGGGCGCGTGGGCGAGAGGACGGAGATCTCGATCACGAGATCCTTCACCTCTTCTTTCGTGATCGGGTTGCTGCGGAACCGGTGATCCTGACACGCGTTGCAGGCGTTGCGGACGACCGACTCATACAGCGGCTCCACGCCCTGGATGTGGCCGATGCATCCCCGCAGCCGGCCGCCGTTCTTCAGCGTGACGAAGGCGGCGCGGCGGGCCTGGAGGGCGGGCGTCAGGTCGGCGTCGTCCGCGTCGACCTCCGGCGGCTTGCCCGTCTCCAGGAAGTGCGTGACGGCGTCGCGGGCCAGGCGAAGGAGGGTCTGCCGCTCGGCCTCGGTCAGCCCTTCCTGGCTCCGCCAGAACACCAGCGACGTGTAGGTGACGGAGTTGGTCCAGTCGCCGGTCATTTCGCCGCTCATGTCCATCGCGACGCGGGCGGCGCACAGGTCGCCGAACGGCTCCACGACCTTCAGGAAGAGGCCGATGCCGCTCGCGCCGCAGATGGTGTCGTGGGTCGTGTCGAGGTGATGCTCCCAGGCGTCCAGGTCGGCCCGGCACAGGGCGCCGGCGGCCTCGGCGTTCAGGCGCTTGAGGTTCTGCCGGACGTTCTTCTTAAACGGCACGTACCGGTAGTTGGGTCCGAAGTGCGTGAAGTCGCTGCTGACGACGAGGAGCGTCTTTTCGTCGATGAGCGAGCGGACGACCTCTGCGAGGGTCGCGCGGTCGGCGTCGGTCAGGTCGCCGACCAGCAGTTCGACCATTTTGAAATTGCCGAGGACGCGTTGGAGGAACGGCAACTGGTTCTCGCACGACCATTCCACGCGGTGGCAGGCCGGCTGCTCCGTCACGACGGGCGAGGCCAGGAGCGCATCGCAGGCCGCCAGGTCCACCGGGATGGACCCGAGCGGCGTCTCGTACGCGTCGACGCGCAGGACGGAGGCCTTGCGAAGCGGCCGCGTGTGGCTCAGGCCGATCAGGATCACGCGGTCGTAGTCGTGGCCCTTCAGTGCGGCGTAGGCGCGGCCCGCGCAGGCGCCGCTGAAGCGGTACCCCGCGTGCGGCACGATGAGGGCGAGGGGCGACGCATCGATGGCCGGCTTCTTCACATCGAGGTAGCCGTCGACGACCTTGGCGAGGGCGGCTTCGCCGTCGGGGAACCATCGCCCTGCCCCGGCGCACGGATGGACCTTGCCGGCGGGCTGGGGTTCGGTGGAGGGCTCGGGGGGACTGTCGGCGGTGGGCGCAGCGGAAACGGAGGGGTCGGCAGAGGGGACGGGCTTCGCCGCCTCCGTCTGCTCGGGTGGCGAAGCGCCGGCCGGCTCGGCGTCCTCGGCCGAGCACGACGCCGCGGCGAATCCGACCACGAGCAGAAGCGCACCGCACACCCGCATCGACCACGATCCTCGGCCGGTCATGGGACGCCTTTCCTGCATGGGACAAAACGAATGTGGGCCTTGCGTTGCGCAAGGATTATAGTGCCCGCAGGGGTTCGAGACAACGGGGGCGTTTTCCACGCGGCGGTCTTCCCGGCACGACACCGCTAACGCGGGCGGGGCGGGTGCCGGGGCGGGCTTTCCAATCCGTGTTCTGTGGTCGGGGCGCACCGATTGACAAGCAATCGGTGGCACGCGGCGCCTCTCCCGGCCGGGCCACACGCGCGCTCAGAACCGGTCCCAATGGAGGACGTCCTGGAGAGACCGTTTCTCGGGTTCGGGCAGATCGCCCGCCGCGTACCCGATCGCCACCATCGCCACCAGGCGCATGCCCTCCGGGGCGCCTACCTCCTCAACGATCTTCTCGGCGTACGGCTTCTTATCGCCCGCGACCCAGCAGGCGGCCAGGCCGAGGGCGTGGGCCGCCACCAGCAGGTTCTGCGTGGCCGCGGACCCGTCCTCCAGGTAGTACTTCGTGTCGGCCGCGAGGACGACGATGCAGACGGGTGCGTCGGCGATGAACGGGCCGTGGTCGGTCGCTTCGGCGATGCGGGCTCGGTCGTCGGCGTGCGTGACGACGACGAACTCCCACGGCTGCTCGTTGCGGGCGGTGGCGGCCAGGCGGCCGGCCTCCACGACCTGCTCCACGAGGTTGCGGTCCACCTCGCGGTCGTCGAACGTGCGACAGGAGCGGCGGGTGCGGAGGGCGTCGAGTGCGTCCATCGGTTGCCTCCTGGATGCGGGATGCGGGCGGCCGGGCTTAGCGCCTATCCGAATAACCCTCCGGCTTCGGCCGGCTGCGGCGGCCGGGTGCGGCGTCGGGCTGCATCGCCAACCCAGAGACGGGTTGCCTGCTTCGCCCTCCTTGCCCGCGGCCGCCTCGCTCGGCCTCGGGCCGCCGAGGGGTTATCCGGATAGGCTCTTAATGCCGGGTAACGCGGTGCGGTGGGTCAGTCCAGCGGCCCGGGCACGAACGGGGGCGGCGGCTTCGGCTCCGGCGAGGGTTCCGGGGAGAGCGTGAGGACCTGCTGGTCCACCACGTCGACCCGCCCCGTGTTGGGGTTGTAGGTGATGGTGCGGGCGGCGATCTGGCCGAACTCCTGCGTCGCCTCGTTCTCCCGCCACAGCCGGGCCCATTCGTTCGGTTCCGGGCCGCGGTACAGGCGAACGAGTTCCGGCTCCCGCTGATAGATGAGCCGTTCGGCCGACCCGCGCCGCTCGTCGATCCACAGAAGCACCTCGCCGCGGGCGATGAGTTTCTCGACGCGCATCTGCTCCTGGCGCGGCACGTCGACCGGGGGGGGGGCGGCCGCGGCGGACGGACCGGGCCGCTCGGCGAAGACGATCTGGAGGTCCTCGCTCGTGATGCGGGTGTTCGTCGGGTCGCGGCGGGTGCTGCCCTGCTCGCCGGGGACGCCGCGGCCGGTGTGGACGGCGACCACGTCGCCCTTGAAATACCCCTGGCTGCTCACGCCGTCGTAGGCCATGCTGTCGGCCCAGGCGACGCCGGTGCGGGCGTAGCCGTCGGGCACCGGCCCCTGCCAGGCGGCGTCGACGTCCTTGGGCGTCAGGCTGTCGGCGGGCGCGGCGTCCGCCTCGGCGCGCTGCCGGGCCAGGATGCGCAGCCGCCCGGGGCCGTGCATGTAGGCCTTGCGGCTCTCTTCCAGATAGGTGAGGTTGTCGCCGGTGATTTCCATGCGGTGACGAATGGCCTCGCCGCCCTCCAGCCGCTGGTCGACCGCCGTCACGTCCTTCTCGGCGAGGACACGGACGAGCCGCTTGCGGCCGAAGAGGTTCTGGACGCCGTCGTCCGCGGGCGCCTCCTCGGCCGCCGGTTCAGCGGGTTCTGCCGGTTGGGTCGCGTCGGCGAAGTGGACCCACAGGCGGCGGCAGGCCAGGTCCGTGCCGCCCGTCCGGGCCGTCACGTCGCCGTCGAAGCGGGCGAAGTTCCGCTCGTCCGCGAAGTGCATGTGGCGGGTCCAGGTGACCAGGAGCGGCTCGGGCGTCTCGCGCGGCCGGCCGCGAAGGTCCGTCGTGGCGGGGACCTCGAGTTCCCCCGCCCCGGTAACGGTGGCCCGGCCGTCCTCGCGGGAGAAGGTGATGCGCGGCCCGACGATGCGCGACTCGCCCCGCCGGGCCCGGGCGGGCTTGCCTTCGAGCAGGAGGGTGCCCTCGGCGGTATCCCGCCGCACGTGGTCGCCCTCGGCGTGGAGATCCTCGCGGTCGATGAGCACGTCGCCGCGGGCCTCCAGGAACCGGGCCTCCGTGTTGCCCTCCTCAGACTTGCCGAATGTGACGGTGAGTTTCTGGCTGCGGATCTTCCCCTGGGGATCATTGATGGCGACGTCGCCGGCGGCGTCGAGGCGGGTGGGCTGCGCCCCGCCGCCTGAGTCCCGCGCGAAGCGGATGTCGAGGTCGTCGGCGGCGATGTCGCCGACCTGGGCGGCGTCGTCCGTTCCCGTTCCGCCGACGGGCGCGTTCTTCAAGAACACGTCCCCGTGGCCGACGAGCCGCTGCAGCGCCTGGTCCTGGTCGCCCTCGGCCGGGAAGAAGTCGATCGTGAGGTCGTCGCCCTCGAGCAGCCCATCGGCCTGCTTGACGACGGCGTTGCCGCGGAAGCGGGCCTGCCGGATCTCGCCCAGCCCCTGGCTCGCGTCCTCCGGCAGGCGGTAGAACGTGAGGCGGAGCCCTTTCTCCCACGTGGCGTCGAGGCCGTCGGCGTCAGCGTCATCTGACTCGGTGCCGGCGGCGGTCGTGTCCGGCGGGGCGGCGCCGGCTGATGCGGTCTCCGCCCCGCCCTCGGGGCCGCGCGGCGCAGCGGTGCCCGTGAGGCCGGCCGTTTGGATGCGGGCCAGGAGGCGGCCGGCGCCGCTCACCTCGGCGGTGGCGGCGGCGCGGTCGAAGTCGAGCCGATCCCCCGTCAGCAGGAGCCGGTCCGGCTGCTCCAACCGCATCGGCGCATCCTCGCCGATGACCGTGCCGGCGCCCGTCCGCGTGTTGTACCGGACGACGTGGCCGGTGATGTGCGTCTCGCCGTCCTCGACGACCGCCGGCTCGCCCCTGGCCGTGACGCGGTACGGCTCGTCGCCGAGTTCCTGGCGCCGGTCGGCGGGCACGGGCGTGATGGTGAGGGGGCCGTCCGCGACGACCGTCATGAGGGGTTCGAGGTCGCGGGCGGCCTCGGTTTCCTCGGCCCTGGGTGCCTCGGCGTCCGACGCCGCACCGCCCGCCGTCTCTGCGGCCGCCGGGGCGGCGGTCGCGCTGCGGCCGCGCGGACCTGCGGCCGGCGTGCCGGAGGTGCCCGGCATCGGACCGCGGGAGCGGTTGTACAGCGTCAGTTCGTCGCAGCGGAGTTGCTGGACGTCCTGGCGGGCATCGACGTTGCCGGCGAGTTCGATGCGCCAGAGGTCCGCGAGGTCTTCCGCCTGGTCGGGCGTCCCGGCGGCTTCGTCCGCGGTTTCCCTCGGCGCCGGCGGAGGGGGCTCGGCGGGCACGGGCGACGCCGTCGCCTCGCCCTGCCCCGCGGCCCCGGCCGACGGGGCCGGCGCCGTCAGGCTCACGCCCATGCCCTCGTCCGCCTCGAACGTGATGAGGATGTCCTCGAGGAACTTCATCGTTTTGAGGCGGCGGGTGTTGCGGTCGAGCGCCATCCGCATCTTTCTGGCCGTCAGCGTCATCTCCTCGCCGGTCATGACGACCGAACCGTCCGTCGCGATCTCCTGCGCCTCGTTGTCGAACCTCACCTCGCCCAAGCCGACGAGGAGGTCGTCGGTGTAGTCGTCGGGCGTCCCGTTGTCGTGTTCCAGGACGACGTTGCCCCAGAGGCGTCCGGACTCGATGTCCTCCACGTCCGTGAGGGCGCCGCGTGTCTTGATGTGGGCGCGTTCGGCGAGGAGGGTGATGACCTCGCCCCCGGCGGTGTAGAACTCGATCTGCGGGTGGTAGATATCGGCGGTCTGCTTGTCGAAGTGGACGACGCGGTCGGCAATGAAGACGCTCTCGACGTCCCCGGTTCGGTTCTTACGGATAAGGTAGAGATCCTCGGTGACGGTGTGCCCCACGCCGCCGACGGTCTCCATCTCGACGACGCCGGCGGGCATCGCCTCCTGCTCCTGCACCTGGGGGCGATGCCGGTCCACGAGGCTCCGTTCCCAGTCACGGTACAGATACCACATGACCGCGAAGACGAAACCGACCGCCAGGAGCGGCAGCAGGACGAGCATGACACGGCGGAACGTCACGAGCGGGCCCTCCACGGCCGGCGGGCCTCGGGCAGGTGCCCCGGCAGCCGGTCCTCGTAGCGCTGGGTCACGCCCGCCCAGCGGTCCTGGTACCGGAGGAGGTGTTCAACGATTTCGCGGACGGCCCCCGCGCCGCCGCCGGCGCGGGTCACGTAATGGGCGACGCGCCGCACTTCCTCCGGCGCCCCCGGCACCGCCACCGCCAGGCCGGCGCGGGCCAGGACGGGCAGGTCCGGCAGGTCGTCGCCGACGGCGCAGGCCTCCTCGGCGGTGCAGCCGGCTTCGTCCAGTAGGTCCTCGAAGGCGGGCAGTTTGTCCTTCGCCCCCGTCCGGACCAGCGCGATGTCGAGTTCCGCCGCCCGCCGGCCGACCACGGGGGAGTCGCGGCCGGTCAGAAGGGCCGCCTGGTGCCCCGCACGGGTCCAGTACTTGATGCCCTGCCCGTCGGCCACGCTGAACGCCTTCGTCTCGGCGCCGGTGGAGTCGTAGACGATGCGGCCGTCCGTGAGGACGCCGTCCACGTCGAGGACGAGCAGGCGGATGCGGTCAAGCACGCGCGGCTCCTACAGATTCACGCCCGTGGCGAGCAGGTCCTGGACGTCCACGAGCCCCACGAGCCGGCCGGCGTCGTCCACGACGGGCAGTTCCTCGATGAAGTAGCGGTTGACGATCTCGATGGCGTCGCCGGCGGTGTCGCCGGCGCGGACGGTCTTGGGGTCGCGGGTCATGACCTCGGCGATGGGGCGGTCGAGGGCGTCGACCCGGCCGTTCTCCAGCAGACGCCGCAGGTCCGCGTCGGTGAAGATGCCCGTGAGCCGGCGGCGGGCGTCGACGAGGCAGACGGCCCCGCTGCGTCGGCGCATGGCCTTGAGGTCGGCCAGGACCTCGTGGACGGTCCGGTCGTCGCGGGCGGCGGGCAGGTCCTCCCCTTGCCGCATGACCGTATCGACCATGACGAGTTGGCGTCCCAGGCTGCCGCCCGGATGGTACAGGGCGAACGCCTCGCGGTCGAAACGGCCGGCCCGGCGGCGCATCTGCAGGGCCGTCAGGGCCAGGGCGTCGCCGAGGGAGAGCATCGCGGTCGTCGTGGCGCTGGGCGCGAGGCCCATCGGGCACGCCTCGCCGATACGGCCCATCCAGAGGAGGACGGCGGCCTTGCGGGCAAGGGTGGAATCGCGGTTGCCGGTCATCGCGATGACGGGGGCCTGCATCTTCTCGAGTTGCGCGAGCAGCCGCGTGACCTCCGTGGTCTCGCCGCCGTAGGAGAGAATCAAGACGATGTCCCTGGGCTGGACGCGGCCGAGGTCGCCGTGAATCGCCTCCGCCGGATGCAGGTACAGGCTGGGCGTGCCGGTGCTGGCCAGGGTGGCGCTGATCTTGCGGGCGATGATGCCGGCCTTGCCGATGCCGCTCGTGACGACGTTGCCCTCGCAGTCGAGGAGCATGTGGACGGCGTCGGCGAACTCGCGGCCGATGCGGTCGACAAGGCCCTGGACGGCCCGGGCCTCAGCCTCCAGGACCTGGCGGGCATAGGCCAGGTCGGTCCGTGGGCGGCGTTGGGGTCGGCGGTTGGCCATGCGTGGTTTCCGTTCGGCAGCGCGCTGCCAGTCTAATCGCCCCGGCCGGAGGCTGCAAGGCTCTTCCGTTGGGAGGGGAGGCTCCGGGTTAACACGACAACGGCAAGCCGGCCGTTTGCGCGGTGGGCCGGAGCCTGTCCCGACCGGAGCGGAGGGGCACCCACCGCACTCGAAACGGCCGTTTCGGGGCTGCGCGGCGGTCGAGGCCACCCGCCGCCCGCGAGTTCGCATTACCTATTAGCCTTGCCCTTTGGGCGTCCGACTCGTATAAAAACACTGGAGAAAGGTTCTGCGGAGGAGGTGCAGACCATGCGGACCGCAACAGACATGCGATGGCCGTTCGTCCTGGGCCTGGCGGTACTGGTTCTGACCGGGACGGCCTCCCTGAGCGGGGCGGCCGAGGCGGAGCCGGCCGAGCCCGCCGCCAAAACGCCGGAGGACGCGCTCGGCCCGGACGCCGAGGAGCGTTACGCCAAGGGCGAGGCGTTCTACGACGGCACGTGGATGCCGATCGAGAAACTGTTCAAGAAGTACCGGCAGGATTACGATCGCCTGCAGTACATCAAGAAACACGGCAGCGACAGCCAGGAACAGTTGGACGAACTCCATCGGGAGATGGCGCAGATCCGCGGCGAGGAGCGGCAGGCGGAACAGCCGCTCCGCCGGGAACTCGGCCTGGCCCGGCAGGGTCTGCGCAAGTACAACAACATCCTTCGGATGAAGCCGCCGGCGAAACCGCGGCTGCAGGATTTCCCCCCGGCGCCGACCCGGCCGAACCGAAGCAGCAGCCGCAACTACAGCGGCAACGACAGTTACGGCCGCTCGCGCGACGACTCCTACCAGCGCGCCCGCCGCCAGTGGCAGCAGGTCTGTGACCAGATCAAACGCCAGAACGAAATGAAGCAGGCGCGGTACGAGCGCGAACTGAAGGAGTACCAGGAAAAACAGGCCGAGGCCAAACAGGAACTGCCCAAACTCGAAGCCCAGGCCCGCGAGGCGATGAAGAAACTCGAGGAAATCGAGAAGGAATACGACCACAAGGCCGCCCCCACCCGTCAGCGGTCTGAAAACGTCGTGGAACGGGTCCGCGCCCACGACCGGCGCGTCGACGTCATCGAGCACGACGTCGAGCAACTGGCCCGGGCCCTGAGAGCCGTCCCCGAGGACATCCGCGCCAAGCACGGCATCGTGGAATTCGAGGGCGCGTTCCACTCCGCTGACACCCTGCAGCACCAGTACCAGGAGCAGCAGCAAGAGATCGACCGCGTCCGAGAAAAACTCCAGGCCGACTGCAAGGAAATGGGCCTGCCCTTCCCCGAGGGCTGGCGCCATCCCCAGCAGAAGCGGTTGGACACGATGAAGGCGCTCATCGAGAAGGTGAAAGAGGCCCGCACGGCGAGCGGGTGATCCGGCCGTGGCGCGTTCGGTTTTGAATCCCGCGCGGTGGCTCTCCCGGGCCACCGCGGGGCTTCTCATTCTTTTGTCCACCCCTCGGCTTCATCCCTTTTTCGCTTGAACGTTTCCCTGCCGGGCCGTATCGTTTCACGATTCCGGTCTGGGTCTATCGACGGGGAACACCATGCAGACGACGGGCGTGGCGGTCATCGGTTTCGGCACCGTGGGGACGGGCGTGGTCCGGTTGCTCCTGGAGGACCCCGACCGCTTGGCCGAGGCCGCCGGCTGCCGCCTCGCCCTGCGCCACGTCTGCGACCTGGACCTCGACCGTCCACGCGGCGTGGACGTGCCCGCCGACCGCCTCACCACCGACGCCGACGCCTGCATCAATGACCCGGACGTTTCGGTCGTCGTCGAAACGGTGGGCGGCACGACGGTGGCCGTCGACCTCATGAAACGGGCCCTGGAGGCCGGCAAACACGTCGTGACGGCAAACAAGGCGGCCCTGGCGGAGCGCGGGGCGGAACTCTTCGACGCCGCTCGCCGGGCCGACCGCAGCATCAGTTTCGAGGCCTCCTGCGCCGCCGGTATCCCCATCATCCGGGCCATCCGCGACGGCCTCGTCGCGAATCGTATCTCGGCCGTCACGGGCATCCTCAACGGCACGTGCAACTACATCCTGAGCCGCATGACCGCCACCGGCGCCGCCTACGCCGACGCCCTCGCCGAGGCCCAGGCCAAGGGCTACGCCGAGGCCGACCCGACGCTGGACGTCAGCGGCGAGGACGCGCGCCACAAACTCGCCATCCTGGCCGCCCTGGGGTTCGGCACCCAGGTGGACGTCGAGGACGTGTACGTCGAGGGCATCGCGGGCGTCAGCCCCCACGACCTCCAGTTCGGCGGGCAACTGGGGTACGTGCTGAAACTGCTCGCCATCGGCCGCGCGGGCCCCGACGGCCTGAGCCTGCGGGTGCACCCGACGTTCATCCCGCGGCGCAGCCCGCTGGCGACCGTCGTCGGAGCGGACAACGCCGTCCTCGTCACCGGCCATGCCGTCGGCGACACGTTCTACACGGGCCCCGGCGCGGGCGAACTGCCGACCGCCAGCAGCATCGTGGCGGACGTCATCGACGCGGCGCTCGGCCGGGCCCGGCAGACGTTCCGTCACGTGGCGTGGCTGGCGGGGCGGAGTCCGCGGGTGCCGGTCCGGCCGATCGAACAGGTCCGGTCGCGGTACTACCTGCACTTCGACGTGGCCGATGAGCCGGGCGTCCTGGCGGGCATCGCGGGCGTGCTCGGGCGGCACGCCATCAGCGTGGCCTCGGTGCTCCAGCACGAACCGACGCGGCCGGATTCCGTGCCGCTCGTCATCACCACCCACGAGGCGCCGGAAGGGAACATGGCGACGGCAATGGAGGAGATCCGGCACCTGCCCGCGATGGCCGGCCCCGCCGTCCGCATTCGCATGCTCGACCATCACCACGGGGGAGAGGCACCGTGAAGTACGCCATCGTCATTCCGGACGGGGCGGCCGACCGGCCGAGCGAGGCGCTCGGCGGCCGCACGCCCTTCGAGGTCGCCCGCATCCCGCACATGGACCGCATCGCCTCCAACGGTCGTCTCGGCACCGTCCAGAGCGTGCCGTCCGGCATGGCCCCCGGCAGCGACGTTGCCATCCTGAGCCTGCTCGGCTATGACCCGGTGAAGTGCTACACGGGGCGGGCGCCCCTGGAGGCCGCCGCCCAGGGCATCGAGTGCGGCCCGGACGACTGGGTCTTCCGCTGCAACCTCGTGACGGTGGCCGAGGGGAAGATGATCGATTACTCGGCCGGCCACATCAAGACGCAGGAATCCGAGGTGCTCATCCGCACCCTGGAAGAGCAGTTCGGCAGCGACACGGTCCGCTTCTATCCGGGCGTGGGGTACCGGCACCTGCTGGTGATCCGCAACGAGACGTTTAAGGTCCACACCACGCCGCCCCACGACATCCTGGGCCGGCCCGTCCGCAAGTACCTGCCCACTGGCAAAGGCGCCGACCGCCTGCGCGATCTCATGGACGCTTCCCGCGAGGTGTTGGAGGGGCATTCCGTCAACGACATCCGGCGGGACCTCGGCGAGAATCCCGCGTCCCAGATCTGGCTGTGGGGCGAGGGCCAGCGGCCGAACCTCACCTCCTTCAGGAAGCAGTGGGGCATCGAGGGCGCCGTCATCACCGCCGTCGACCTGGTGCGCGGCATCGGCCGGCTCATCGGATGGGACGTCGTCGACGTCCCCGGCGCCACCGGCTACTACGACACGGATTACGCCGGCAAGGGCCGGGCCGCCATCGAGGCGGTGGGGGACCACGATCTGGTCGTCGTCCACGTGGAGGCGACCGACGAGGCCGGCCACAACGGTGCCGCCCGGGAGAAGGTCAAGGCCCTCGAAAGCGTGGACCGCCTTGTGGTCGGGCCCCTGCTCTCGGCGCTGGAGCACGGCGACGAGCCGTGGCGCATCCTGGTGGCCCCGGACCACGAGACGCCGCTCGAAATCCGCACCCACGAGCGCAAACCCGTCCCGTTCGCCATGATGGGCGTGGGGTTGGAACCCGGCCGGGCCGGGCGGCCCATGACCGAGACCGACGCCCGCAAGACCGGCATGCACGTGGCCGTCGGCCACGAACTGCTCGAATACTTCCTGAAACGGTGACGCCGTCATGGCGGACGCCCCCCACCAGCCGCGAGAAGGCCCGACCCCGCCCGCCTGGCAGCGGCGTCTGACCTGGCCCGTCCTGATCCTGGCGTGGGCGTCGCTCCTCTTCTGGGGGTGGCAGGCGGTGCAGGAACACCTGCCCGTCCGTGTGCCGCGCAAAGCCCTTCCCCCGCTCGGGTTCTTCGGCACGGTCGCCGAGGCGACGGGGCCGCTCACCCTTCGCCTGGAGGGTCTGGGCGAGGTCCGGCTGGCGGGGGTGGCCGAGCCCCCGTCGCCGAATGCACGCGCCGCTGCCCGCGGCCGTCTCCTCGAACTCGCCCCGCCGCAGACGCCCGTCTACGTGGAACCGGCGTGGCCCGCCCCGAACGGCGACGGCGGGGCGCGCCGGGCCTGCGTGTATCTCCGCCCGACCGGTGCCCGGCCGGACCGTCCGTTCCCGTACGAGGAGGCGACGCTCCTCGGGGCCGTTCTCATCCGCGAGGGGCTCGCGCGGGCCGACCGGTCGTCCACTTACCGGTACCGCTCGGAGTTTCTCATGTTGGAGGACGAGGCCCGCCGCCACCGGCGCGGCCTCTGGCAGAAGGGGTGAACCCCTTTTCCCTTTGACCCCGGCCGAACGGGCGGCCTATAATCGTGGCATCGAGGGATGCACCGTTTCCGTTCAGGGCGCGTGGCGTGCAGGTCCGCCGGTGCCGGCGATCGACCTGCCGGGAGCCCCGGGACGGTGATTGAAACGCACGAGGGTCCGCAACGGAGGAATCCGATGGCCGAGAACGTGCTGGAACTGACTGATGACAACTTCGCCGCCGAAATCGAGCAGGACGACGGCGTGGCCTTGGTGGACTTCTGGGCCGAGTGGTGTCCCCCCTGCCAGATGATCACACCCATCGTGGAGGAACTCGCCGAGACGTACCAGGGCAAGGCGAAGATCGGCAAACTCGACGTCGACGCCAACCGCGAGACGGCGGGCAAGTTCGGCATCACCGCCATCCCGTCGCTCATCGTGTTCAAGGGTGGCGAGGCCGTCAAACGCTTCACCGGCGTGACGCAGAAGGACGAACTCCAGGGCGCCATCGACCAGGCGCTGGAGTAGACCGGCGGCGCATGGCACCGCCCGCCCGACGCTCGCAGTCAACCAGGCTGCAATCGGGGGGCCCCGGCTACTTGTCAGCCGGCGTTCCCGGAATCGCGAGCCGCAGCGGCGCGCAAGACGCCCGTGGCACTCCGAAGAATCCACCCCGGCAGACCACCGGGATCCGGACGGTCGGGCTGACTCGCCTCACCCCCCCCGCTTCTCACACCTCGCCGTCGCCCGGCACGTCGCACGTCTCCAGGCGCCACGGCCCGGGTTCGTCGGCGGCGAGCCAGGCGTCGATGTCGCGGGCGGCCCGCTGCCCCGCGCCCATCGCGCTGATGACGGTGGCGGCGCCGGTCACGATGTCGCCCCCCGCCCAGACGCCCTCCAGGGTGGTCCGGCCCGTGTCCTCGTCCGCGACCAGCGTGCCCCACCGGGTGGCCTCCAGGCCCTCGGTCGTCTCCGGGACAATGGGGTTCGGCTTGTTCCCGATGGCGACGATGACCGTGTCCACATCGATGGTGAACTCGCTGCCCTCGACGGGCACGGGTCGGCGGCGGCCGGAGTCGTCCGGCTCGCCCAGTTCCATGCGGATGCACTCCATGGCGGTCACGCGGCCGCGCTCGTCGCCGAGGACGCGGACGGGGTTGGTCAGGAGGTTGAAGCGGATGCCCTCCTCTTCGGCGTGATGGACCTCCGCGGCCCGGGCGGGCATCTGCTCGCGGGCCCGGCGGTAGACGACGGTGACCTCGTCGGCCCCGAGGCGCAGGGCCGTCCGGGCGGAGTCCATCGCCACGTTCCCACCGCCGACGACCGCCACGCGTTTCGATTGGAGGATAGGCGTGTGGGCCCGCTGGCGATCGTACGCCCGCATCAGGTTCGCCCGCGTCAGGTACTCGTTGGCGCTGTAGACGCCCACGAGGTCTTCGCCGGGACAGTTCAGGAACCGCGGCGCGCCCGCCCCGATACCCAGGAAGACCGCATCGTAGGCCTCGAGCAGTTCGTCGACGCTGTCGAGTTTTCCGACGACGGCGTCCGTCTTGACCTCGACGCCGCGGGCCTCGAGGCGCCCCACCTCGTTGCGGACGATGGCCTTCGGCAGGCGGAACTCCGGAATGCCGTAGACCAGCACCCCGCCCGTGGCGTGCAGCGCCTCGAGCAGGACGACCTGGTGGCCGCGGCCGACGAGTTCGCCGGCACAAGTCAGCCCGGCGGGGCCGGATCCGACCACCGCCACGCGCCGGCCCGTGGGCTCCGGGGCGGGCGGAAGGTCGGCCGAGCCGTGGCCGCGCTTCCAGTCCGCCGCGAACCGTTCGAGGTTGCCGACGGCGACGGGGTCGCCCTTGTGTCCGAGGACGCACTTCGCCTCGCACTGGGTTTCCTGAGGACAGACGCGCCCGCAGACGGCCGGCAGGGCGTTGGCGAGCAGGATGTGGTCGGCGGCGGCCTCGAACTCGCCCTCGGCAACCTGTTTCACGAATCCCGGAATGTCGATGCCGACGGGACACCCGCTCACGCACTGCGGCTTCTTGCAGACGAGGCAGCGGTTGGCCTCGGCCCGGGCCTGCTCCGGCGTGTAGCCGAGAGGCACCTCGTCGAAATCCCGGACCCGCTCTTCGGGCGGCCGTTCGGGCATAGGCACCCGTTCCTTCGCCGCCGGCGCCTCCGTCCCGACGGGCGGCGAGGCGGCGTCCGCCGCTGCTTCCCCGGCTGAATCACTCTTGTGCCGCGAGAGTTGCTCCTCCAGCCGGCACGTCTCGTGGTCGTGACGTTCGGCATCCCGATACGTTCCCAGCCGGCGGCCGAGCGAGTCGTAGTCCACGAGGTGCCCGTCGAACTCCGGGCCGTCCACGCACGCGAACTTGACCTCGTCGCCGACGACCACCCGGCACCCGCCGCACATCCCCGTCCCGTCGACCATGATCGGGTTCAGGCTGACGACGGTGGGCAGGCCGGCCTCGCGCGTGAGGTCGCACACCGCCCGCATCATCGGCACGGGGCCGATGGCCCACGCGTGGTCGAACGTCTCCCCCTGTGCCAGCAAGTCGGCCAGGACCTCGGTGACGAACCCCTTCCGGCCGTAAGAGCCGTCGTCGGTGGCCACGTGGACGGCGTCGGCGAAGACGCGGAACTCGCCCTCCAGGATCACGAGGTCCTTCGTCCGTGCGCCGAGGACGGCGACGACCTCGTTCCCCTTTCCCTTCAGGGCCTTGGCGACGGGCAGGAGCGGCGCGACGCCGATGCCGCCGCCCACGCACAGCACCCGGCCGTACGTCTCGATCTCGCTCGGCGCGCCGAGCGGCCCGACGAGGTTGAGGATGTCATCGCCCTCGTCGAGGTCCGCCAGCAGCGTCGTCGACTTCCCGACGACCGCGAAGATGAGCGCGATGGTGCCGGCGTCGCGGTCGAAGTCGGCGAGGGTCAACGGAAACCGCTCGCCGTGCTCCGTCACGCGGAGAATGACGAACTGTCCGGGCCGTGCCTTGCGGGCCAGACGCGGATGGTGCACGTCCAGACGGAGGACGTCCGGGGCGATCTCGCGTTTGCGGAGGATTCGGTTCATCGCGGGCCTTCATCTGTCGGAAACCGGTGAAGTCTAGGCCCCTGGGCCGGGGCGGTCAAGCGCGGAAGGCCGTCCGGCGGCCGGCCCGGCCACCGGCGATCCCGGCCTGCATCCGCCGGTGGCCGCCGCCCGGCCGAGGGACGGCCTCGGGTATGCGGCAGTAGTATGCCTGCCCTGGGGCCTATCCGCAAGAATATTGCGGAAATTTCCCTTGTGATTTCCGCACACACACGATACCGTCGCCGCGCCGGACCCGCAGACGGGGCACGGACGCCCCGTTCTCTGAGCCCTGAACCCGTCCGTTTGACGCCACACGCAAGAAGGGGAAAACCGATGTCAGAAGCCTTCGTCAACGACGTCATGCAATTGGTCGAGGCCCGGAACCCGGGCGAGAGCGAGTTTCACCAGGCCGTCCGCGAGGTGGCCGAATCCGTCAGCCCCGTCATCGATAAACACCCCGACCTCGCGAAGATGAAGATCTTCGAGCGGCTCGTCGAGCCCGAACGCCAACTCCTGTTCCGCGTCCCCTGGATGGACGACTCGGGCGAGGTCCAGGTGAACCGCGGCTTTCGCGTCGAGTTCTCGAACGCCATCGGGCCGTACAAGGGCGGCCTTCGGTTTCACCCATCGGTCTATCTCGGCATCATCAAGTTCCTGGGATTCGAGCAGATCTTCAAGAACGCCCTGACGACCACGCCCATCGGCGGCGGCAAGGGCGGCAGCGACTTCGACCCGAAGGGCAAGAGCGACGCCGAGGTCATGCGCTTCTGCCAGGCGTTCATGAGCGAACTCTTCCGACACATCGGCCCGGACACCGACGTCCCCGCCGGCGACATCGGCGTCGGCGGACGCGAAATCGGGTTCCTCTTCGGCCAGTACAAGAAACTCACCAATACCTACACCGGCGTCCTGACCGGCAAGGGCCTGGAGTGGGGCGGCTCGCTCGTCCGCACCGAGGCCACCGGCTACGGCCTCGTCTACTTCGTCAGCCGCATGCTCGAGGCCCAGGGCAAGGACTGGAACGGCCTGAAGGTCGTCATCTCCGGCTCCGGCAACGTGGCCATCTACGCCACCGAGAAGGTGCAGGAACTGGGCGGCACGGTGATCGCGCTCTCCGACTCGAGCGGTTACATCGTGGACGAGGAAGGCATCGACCTCGCGACCGTGAAGCGCATCAAGGAGGTGGAGCGCGGCCGCATCCGCGAGTACGCCGACGAGCACTCCCGCGCCACGTACACCGAGGGCTGGCAGGGCATCTGGACCGTGCCGTGCGACGTCGCCCTGCCCTCGGCCACGCAGAACGAGATCGACGAGCCGGCCGCCAAGACCCTCGTCGACAGCGGCTGCATCGCCGTCGGCGAAGGCGCCAACATGCCTTCCACGCCCGAGGCGGTCGAGGTCTTCCAGCAGGCGGGCGTCGCCTTCGGCCCCGCCAAGGCCGCCAACGCCGGCGGCGTGGCCACCAGCGCCCTGGAGATGTGCCAGAACTCCATGCGCCTCTCCTGGACCTTCGAGGAAGTCGATAACCGTCTCAAACTCATCATGAACGCCATCTACGACCAGTGCGTCCAGGCCGCCGACGAATACGCCACCTCCGGCGACCTCGTCGCCGGCGCCAACATCGCCGGCTTCCTGAAGGTGGCCAACGCGATGATGGCCCAGGGCGTCGTTTAATGCTACAGAGCTCCATGCCTTTTTGGCGCGGTGGGTCTCCGCACCCACCGCGCCCGAATCGGCGATTGTGACATTGCGCGGCGGGTACAGAGACCCGCCGCGCACCACGTATCGAGGTGTTTCGGGTATCGCCTTCGCAAGGAGGCCGACGCGTGCACGCCGACCACGGCCATACGATCGCGGCGATCCTGCAGATCCTGGACGAGGCCGGCCGGCCCCTGGGGTCCACGAAGATCGCGCGGTCCCTGCGGGTCGTCGGCATCGACCTGGCCGAGCGCATGGTCCGAAACTACCTGGCCGAGACCGACCGCCTCGGCCTGACGGTGAACCTCGGGCGGCGCGGCCGTGCCCTGACCGACGCCGGCCGGCGGGAACTCGCCGCCGCCGGCGCCGTCGAGAAAATCGGCTTCGTCGACGCCCGCGGCGAGGAACTCGCCTATCGCATGACGCTGGACCTCCGCCGCGCCCGCGGCACGGTGATCGTAAACCTCTCGGCGGTGCCGCGCAACCGCCGGGACGACGCTCGCCGGGCCATGGAACCGGTGGTCCGGGCGGGTCTCGGCATGGGCCGCATCGGCCGCGTGGACGACGACGACGCGCCGCCCGCCGGCGGCCTCCCGGCGTCGGAGGAGCAGGCGGTCATCAGCACCGTCTGTTCGCTCACCCTGAACGGCCTGCTCGCCGCCGCGGGCGTGCCGACCGTGTCGCGCTTCGGCGGCCTGCTGGAAGTGCACGACGGGGCGCCGCACCGCTTCACGCACATCATCGAGTACGCCGGCACGACCCTGGACCCGATCGAGATCTTCATCAAGGCCCGGATGACGTCCGTCGGCGAGGCCGCCCGGACGGGCAGCGGCGTGATCGGAGCGAGTTTCCGCGAGGTCCCCGCCGTCGCCCTGCCGAAGGTGCGGAAGGTCGTTGAGCGGATGGAGGCGGTGGACCTCGGCGGCCTGGTCGTCGTGGGCGAGCCCAGCCGGTCGCTGGCCGAGATTCCCGTCGGCCAGGGCCGGGCGGGCCTCATCGTCGCCGCCGGCCTCAACCCCGTGGCCGCGGTCCACGAGGCGGGCATCCGCACCGAGAACCGCGCCATGGCCCGCCTGCGGGAGTTCGCGGAACTGAAGTCCCTCGTGTGACGCAGGTTGTGCCCTACGTTCTCCCCAACAATCTCTTGCATTCCAAGACGCGGCGCGTCATTTGTCATTTGGTCCTTTGTGGTTGGCAGGCGGCAGCCCGCCCCGCCTGTAGAGGCGCTGACGGCGCCATTACGCCCTCCGGCACCCCACAAAGGACAAATGACCCATGACGAAGGACAAAACGCAAAGGCCCCTTCCATGTTCAAGGCAACACAACGGATGTCGGCGGTCCTGGCCCTTGGAGTACTCGCCGCCTTGGCCCTTGCCGCCGAAACGAAAGAGGACCTCACGCGCAAACTCTGGCCCAAGGAGCGCATCCGCGCCGCCATCGAGGCCGTCGAGAAGCAGAAGGTCGCCGGTCTCCTCTCCGAGGCCACCTACCGGCGCACGAAGGCGATGCTCGAGGCCCGTCTCGCGGGCACGTTCGAGCCGACGATGCTCTCGGCCACCAGCCCGCCGCTCAACTTCATCCAGAACGGCGGCTTCGAGGAGGTGAACCGCAACTCGCGGCCGAACCGCTCCCGCTGGCTCTGGTGGGGCGGATGGTCGTGGGGCGGCGACTACGAAAACCGGTGGGAGGACCGGCCCGCCTACGTCCGCTCCGGCCGGTACTCCGCCCGCATCCGCTGCACCGGCAAGCCCGGACGCATCGGCATCAGTACCCCCGCCCTGCCCGTCCCGCCGGACACCAAGGAGGTCGCCTTCACCGTCTGGGCCAAGGGCGAAGGCGAGAACCAGTTGTTCCTCAACTTCGAGGCCGGCGCCCGCGGCACCCTCCGCAAACGCATCGGAAGCGAGTGGGAACAGGTCTCCCTCACCGGCCGCCTCGATCCCGACGCTGACACGTATCGCTTGTATATCTACGTGACAGGTAAGGGGACGATCTGGCTCGACGATGCGAAACTCGTCCCCGCCGGCGACGCGAAAGGGGGTGCCCGATGAGAACCGCCCTGCCCTGCGTCCTCATCCTTGCGGTGTGCGGTGCGGCGGCCCCGGCCGCCGAGATCGACCTGTTCGTCACGGACACGATGGCCGAGCAGGACAAGTCCATCAAGCCGCTGGGCGGCGAGCCGTCGCGCGAGGCCCACCTCTTCGCCTCTCCCGGCGAATACGAGCCGGTTGCGTTCGCCCTGCGTCCGCGCGCGCGCCTGGCCGACGTCATGATCGGCGCCGGCCCGCTCGAAGGGCCGGGCGGGACGATCCCCGCCGACCGCGTCCGGGTCCGCTCAGTCGAAGGGTTCCACGGCGGCGGGCGGGACATCCTCATGGACCTCGGCCACACGTGGAATATGGCCGGCTGGAGCAAGGAACTCTTCTGGGTCACCGTCCACGTGCCCGACGAAGCGAAGCCCGGCACATACCGCGGCAAGGTGACCGTGACGAGCGGGGGCGAGGCCGTTGCCGCGCTCGACTTGGTGCTCGAGGTTCTTCTCATCCGGCTTGAGGAGCCGCCGTGGGCTCTCGGCTTCAACTACTCGAACCCGAAGGACCCGGCGGCCATGGCCGCCCATCTGGCCGATATGCGGGCGCACGGCATGACCGGCGTCGGGCCGCTCTACGGGTTCCACCTGCCCGTCCAGGACGAGGACACGAGCGACCTGGCCGCGTTCATCGAGGCGTACACGAAGGCCGGCTTCACCAGGCCCGTCTACTTCGCCACGCCGATGAACCTGACCGTCAGCGCCCTGACCGGCTACGGCCCGGTCGACTCGAAGCGATTCCAGCAGAAGTATATCGAGGTGATGCGGCGCCTGTGGGCGGAGGCCCGCCGGTACGAGGTGCCGGTCATTTTCAGTATCGGCGATGAGTTCACGAACAAGGGGATCAAGGGCGTCGGGTACGCGGGCCGGCTCGCCCGCCTCACCTTCGAGGAACTGCCCGAACTCATCACCACCTCCGACATGAACGGCTACATGGAAGTCATGGCCATGGCACCCTACCTCAACATCGCGGCCATCAACAACGGGTGGGACGGCATCGACCATCACAACAACGGCCGGCGGCTGGTGAACGAGGCGTTCCTGACGGAACTCGGCGAGAAGACCGGGGCCATCCCCTGGTTCGTCAACACGGGGTCGGGGCGGTTCCCGTTCGGCCTGTTCTTCTGGAAGATGACGAGGTACGGCGTCATCGGCAAGATCGAATGGTATTACAATCTGTCAAACAGGAAGGGCTCGCTCGTCCGGACCGACGGGGCCCGCATCTGGCCGACGCTCGACTACGAGCGCTCGCGCGAGGGCATCGACGACCTGAAATACGTCCTTGCCCTGGAGGCGGCCATCACCGAGGCGAAGCAGGCGGGGAAGGCCGCGGACGAGGTGGCGAAGGCCGAGGCGCTCCTTGCGAAAATCTCCGACGCCATCATCCCGAACTGGACGGCCTACACCCGCGGTGGCGAGACGTTCCCCGAGGACGGGTTCCACGTGACCGCCCCGGCCAAGGCCGCCCGCCTCGGCCAGATGGGCGCCATCCGGCGGGCCGTTGCCGATGCGGCCATCGCGATCCGTCGAGCGATGTAGGCCGCGGCGGGTCAGACGCGTAGGCCGCGGCGTCTTGGAGGAGGGCCAGCCG
>CAZNYC010000034.1:0-31707 GCA_964577175.1 uncultured Anaerolineales bacterium | reverse complement strand
AGACGTCAGTCGAGGGCGTGGACATCGTCGTGCCCGTCTTCCACTTCTCCGAGACGCACTACAAGGCCGACGCCGAGGTCACGGCCGGCTACAAGGCGACCCTGTTCGCCCTGACCGGAAAGGTCAACGCGGGGGCGTTCAAGGGTTTTCAGGGCGGCGAGGTCCTCTTCCTCGGCGCGTCCGGCTCGAAGCGCGGCGAGGAGGACTGGGAGATCACCTATCGCTTCGCCGCCAGCCCGAACGCCACGGGCATCCAGGTGGGCGACATCACGGTCGCCGCGAAGAAGGGGTGGGAATACATGTGGGTCCGCTACGCCGACGCCGAAGACGAGACGGCCAAGGCGGTGGTCAAACGGCCGGCGTCGGCCCACGTGGAGAAGGTGTACCACCTCGCCGACCTCGCCGGGCTGGGGATCTGATCCATTCTCCGCAGCGGCGCTGCTGCGAAGGACGAACCGATGGCCGACCCGTTCCGCAAAGCCGTCTCCGGCGAGCCGCTGCGGGTGCCCGCGCGGACGTGGAACACGTTCCTCGACGCCGCCCGCGCCCACCGCGACCGCCAGGAGGACGTCGGCCGGGAGACCCAGGGCGCCGGCGACGAGAGCGGTGTCGTGCTGGTCAAGAACACCACCGAGACGGACCTCCCGCGCTACGCCGTCCTCGGTATCGACGGCGTCCTGATCGCGCCGGCCGACAACGAGGCGGAGTTCCTGGGCCGCACGGCCGTCACGGGCGTCGAGCCCACCGCCGACCACGCCGGCCGGTTCGTGATCCTCCTCGAGCCCGTCCGCGCCGGGGCCCTCGGCCGGGCCATGCTCCAGGGCGTCACGCGCGTGCGCCTCTACGTCGAGGAAGACCAGGTCATTGGCTTCGCGGCCCCGACGGCGGGCCAGTCCAGTTACCTCGTGCCGGCTGCCTCCGGTGCCCAGGTCATCTGGCGCGTCGGCGGGGCGAGCGCCGATGAGTCGGACCTGAAGTGGGCCCTCGTCCGCCTGCCCCACGCCGGGCCCCTCGCCGGCGAGGCAGAGGTCACGTCGGTCACCACCAGCGACGCGTGGGTGACCCAGGTCACCGCCCATCCCCTCGCGCCCGACGGCACCGCCGACACCGGCGTCACCCTGACCCTGAAGGCGACCGACGTCGACAACCTCGCCGCCGGGTACATGGTCGGCTACCCCTCCGGCGACGGCCGGATCGAGGTCGGCGACAAGGTCGGCTATGTGGCCGGCCCCGGCTATTCCGAGACGGACGTCGACGGGTGGCTCGTGCCGTACGCCGGGGCCGACGGGCCGGTCCTGGCCGTGACGCCGAACCTGCCGGCGCCGAACATCCTCGCCGGGGCCGGCATCTGGACGGAGATCGTCGAGGGGGTCGAGGGCGTCGAGAACGTCAAGGTGCACTTCGACCCCGTGGTGCCCGGCGGCGGCCTGGCGTGGGACCCCGCCGGGCCGGGCGATACGAGCAAGCCGTTCGTCTTGACCGACGCCGCCCGCGGCATGGCCCGCGACAACGACGGCATCTTCCCGGACCTCGCACCGAAGGGCGGCCTCGGCTTGAGCGGGAACCCCGGCGACGCCGACCGCGACCTCATGGCCAAGGTCGACGGCAGCAAGGCCCTGTACATCGACCAGTCGGCGGGGAACGCCGGCATCCAGGTCATCCTCACCTCTGTCACGTACAGCCACGGACCCCCGTGGCTCAACGGTTCCGCACTCAAGTACGCGACCTCGGACCTCGACGGGGTGCTCGGTCTCGCCCTCGACGTTGCCCAATACGGCGGCCTGAAGATGAGCCCCCTGGAGGTCTACGCCGAGGGCAACTGGGGCGTCACGAAGGACGGCGAGACGGGCGAACTGAAGGTCGCCGGCGATGCCGACGGGTCCGAGAACGGCAGCGGCGTGGGGCTCAACGGCAGCGGCGAGGTCGCCCTGAAGGACCCGTACGGTGGCGTGCACCGGGCCGTCGTCTCGTGCGCCGGCATGTACCTGGACCGCACCGGCCGCGTGATGGGGTGGTATTACTGGGACGGGTTTCAGGACGTGTGGACGAGCCCGTGGGGGTATCCGGAACCGTCATGACGCCCATTCGCCCCGAGGACGTGCTGATCGTCGTGCCGGCGTTCCGCGAGGTGCCGTGCCGGCCGCTCTTGGAATGGCTGCGGGCGGTGGAGCGCCGGGGATACGACTGGCGGCTCGGGCCGCCCGAGTCCCGGCCGGTGACCGTTGCCCGCAACCAGATCGTCACGCGGTTCATGGAGGAGGACACGGGCAAACAGCACCTCGTGATGATCAACGCAGGGATGGTGCCGCTGCCGGAAGGGGCGGGAGAGCATTCGGATGGTGGGACGGCCCGCATCCTGACCGAGCCGGGCGAGGTGGTCTACGCGGCCTGCTTCGGCCGCTACGGCCTGGCCGGCCACTACCCGCACTTCGACACGGCCTGCTTCCGGGCCAGCCGCCGCGTGTACGAGGCCACACCTCAGCCGTGGTTCGACTTCGAGTACGACCCCACCCGGACCCACCTCACACTGTGCGAGTGCCGCTGGTTCCTGCGCCGCCTGCCTCCGGACGTTAAGGCGAAGCGTGCTGGCAACATTGGCCGACTGACCAAGATGGTAGTAGGACCACTGGCTGGGAGAACGCTTAGCACGATGCTAAGTTATCATAACTACGACTTAATTCCCCACGACGAGAGGGCGCAGCATCGCGGCCATGTCGGGGTCTAAGCGCTTCAGGCTCTCATAAGCCCGAAGGGCCTCCTTGTGTTTGCCAAGCGTGTGGTAAGCCTTCGCGAGTTCCCAGTACGCCATGGCGAGGCCCGGTTTGAGATCGACAGCCTTCTGCAAATGCCGTACTGCCTCGGCCTGGCGACCCATGTTCCCATAGGTCGTGCCTAGCATGAAATGTGCTCCGGCATAATCCGATTTGAGGCGAATGGCAGTCTTGTAGGCCTCGACGGCCTTTGCGTAATTCTCAAGCCTGTAAAACATATAGCCAAGGGCATTCCACACGAATGGGTCCTCAGGGTATTGCCTTTTCAGCGATCCGAGCATTCGAGACGCATCGTTAATACGTCCGTCGTTGATTGCCTTACGGGCGTTCTTGAGTACCTCCGGTGCCTCTGGGCTCGTCACTTGCTCCGATGTCTCCGGGGTCGCCACTTTCTTGGGCGACAACTTCTCGGCATTCACTTCCAGCTTCTCTAGCAGACTTGCGGCCCTTGTCGGGTCCAAACGGTTCAAGGTTTCGTAAGCCTCAACCATGTCCCCCCTGCGGTCAAGCACAATGTACAGCCCGACGAGCATAGCATACGCCCCGGCGAAATCCGGTTTCAGGCGAGTAGCGGTTTCCAAAGCCTTTACTGCCTCGGCGTAGCGCCCTAGATCGCTATTAGCCCTACCGAGGATGTAGTACGCCTCGACAAGGTCCGGCTTCAGCCTAATTGCGGTCTTCAAGGTCTCGACTGCATCGGCGTGGCGGTCCATAAGACAGTACGCTCCGCCGAGCTTCATGTACGCCATGGCGAAGTCAGGCTTGAGGCGGATGGCCGTTTTGAAGGCCTCGACCCCCTCTAGGTGGCGGTCCATGCGAATGTATACGCCACCGAGACCGCAATACGCCATGGCGTCGTCCGGATCGAGGCGAATGGCGGTCTTGACGGCCTCGACCGCTTCGGCGTAGCGTTCCATTCGCACGTAGCTCGCGCCGAGGTTGTAATGCGCATTGGCGTCGTCCGGGTTGAGGCGAATGGCGGTCTTCAAGGCCTCGACCGCTTCGTCATAGCGTCCCATCTCGAGATAGAACTCCGCAAGAGCGTTATGCGCTGCAGCAAAGTCTGGTTTGAGGCGGATGGCCGTCTTCATGGCTTCGACCGCTAGTTCGTGGCTACCAAGTTCCTGATGCACGTAGCCAAGGGTGACCCAGACGAACGGGTTCTCCGGATCTCGCTTCTTCAACTGCGTGATGATCTCCACCGCATCGCTCCACCGTTCCTCATTCATCGCAGCCCACGCCTTCAGTAAGGCCTCTGTGTCCCGGCGTCCCAAGACCCTTCCGCCGGCGCTTGCCAGTGGTTTCGGTTTCACGTTCGAGGCCAAGTCAATGACCCTGCGAACGGCAAGAGCGGGCACTGCGAAGTTCAGGTTTTGGCCTCCCTCAATGGAAACGGTGGTCACGCCGACGACACGGCCCTGGGTGTCCACCAGCGGACCGCCGCTTGAGCCGTGGCTGATGGCCGCAGTGGTCTGTAAGGCCCAGACTTTGCCGTCCTTCTTGCGCAGACTGCTAACAAGGCCCTCTGAAAACGTATTTGTCAGTCCTTTGGGATTTCCGATGGCATACACGCGTGCGCCAACGGCGGGGACACTGCCAGCGGGTGCAATCGACACATGAGGTAGACTTGTACCGTTGACCTGAAGCACGGCCAGGTCTTGTTCCTTATCGGTCGCGAGAATGCCATCCACAAAGAGTGTGCTACCATCCGAACGATGAATAGTCGCAAACGCCGCCCCTTCCACAACATGTGAGTTTGTGACGAGGAGACCGTTGGCCTTCACGAAGAAGCCGGAGCCTAGCCCGATCTCTTTGAAGTCGCGGTCCCGCACCACGACACGGACGACAGCAGGAGAGACACGCCTGAAGATATCCTCTGGGGAGTCCGTAGCGGGGCTGCTTCCAGACTTTGCGGAAGGGTGGTCTTCACATCCTGTAGGAACCAAGAATACGGCCGTTAGGGCAATAATGGCAGTTATGGATACGCTATTGGGAAGGCGAATGCGGATCGCCATCGTTAGCCCTCCTGCCTAACCCTTGGCCGAGGCGACGCTATCAAATGTGGCTCTTCAGGATTTAGCGTGGGTCCATGTCCAGGCCACCACAATGGAACAGGATGGCCATGCGGAAGTTTTCTCGATTACGATACCCTCGCGCCCGGTACTTGATCTCCTGGATCTTGGTGTTAAGCCCCTCGGTGATGGCGTTGGTCAAGCCATGACGAAGGGCGGCAAGGATACCGACCAAATGGGCCTTCATCATCTTCGCCACCCGGATGATCGGCGCCAGCCGGGAGTGGGTTGCCCAGAAGTACCAACGCTTGAAGTACTTCCTGGCCCATGTCGGGGAGGTGTACTCCCACAGCCTCAGGCCCGCCTCTTTGATCGCCCACGCGCGCCCGACCTGGAACCCCGCCCGCCGGAGGGCACGGATGGCTAACGCGTCGGCGCGAGTGCGCTTGCCGGAACCTTTCAGCCACAAGTACTTGGTGCCCTTGAGGCCGCTCTCTCCTTCCCGGCGAAGCCGAGCATGCTCCTGTCGACGCACCTGGTCTACCGCGTCCACGAGGTGCTGCACGATATGGAACTTGTCGAAGACGATTTTCTCGGCGGCCGCCGGCACCTGAGCCTCCGTGGCTCCAATATACGGCTGCCACATGTCCATCACGACGGCCTGGATCTCATCCCGCCTCTGCCCCATCTCGACGGTATAAAACGCCTCCAACGTCTCCCGCGTCCGGTCATCCCCCACCCAGAGCACCCGGGGCTTCTCGAGGTCCGCTGCGACCGTCACGTATTCGTGACGTTTCTGGAAACTCTTCTCGTCTATCCCGACGAACCGTATCGTTTCGGCCTTCCGACGCTGGAGGCCACGCGCCACGGCTCGCTTCTGGAGACCCGCCGCTTCATCCCAGGTGATCCCCATGATCCTGGCCATGCCCATCGTGGTCGTCTCGCGCAGCATCCGTATCCCGAACGCCTCGAACAACGCCGTGAAGCGGCTTTTCCCTTCCGCCCACGGCACCTTGATCTGTCGCACCCCGTGATCCGGGCATGCCACCCGCGGCAGACGCGCCACCAAGAAGGTCTGGTACTGACACGTGTCGAGGTGCCGCCACCGCCGCTCGCCCGAACGGTCGTACCTTGGACACGTTCTATCGCACTCCGGACAGGTGAGCGGGGACTCCTCCGGGATCTCCAAGTAAACAAGCACCGCCTCCCGCTCCGACTGCACGTCTACCTGGTCGACGTACCACGGACGCCTCAAACCCAATATCGTCTCGTAAAGGCTTTTGTCTTCCATGGCCCGCCCCCTTCCTCGTGGACACGCTCATGATAACGCCCTTCTCGCCCACGGGAAATCCTGAAGAGCCTCAAATGTATCCTGGGGGTGGCATTCGTTACAAGGGGAATCCCAGGCGTCTCCGCCCTGCTGACTTGTCCGCACCGGATTGCCCGCGCCGGCCATGCGCGGGGCGCCAGGCAAATCCGGCGCTCAACCGCTAGGGCCTGTCTAGCGCGTCGCTTGCTGAAGCGAATCCACAAGATGCCCGTCTAGGCTACTTCGCTGGCGTCAACTTCCCGGCCGCCGCCTGCAATTCCTTCAGCGCCTTCTTGTCGGCCGTGTAGACCACCGACTTGCCCTGCCGCTCGCCGTTAACGAGCCGGCCCATCCGCAGCAGGCCCAGATGGTGGCTGAGTGTCGGCTGCTTCAGTTTCAGGGCCTTGCACAGCCCGCCCACGTTCGACGGCCCCTTGCTCAGTTCGGCCAGGATGCCCAGCCGGGTCTTGTCCGAGAGCAGCGAGAACCCCCGCGCCCATTCCCTCAGCGTGTCTGCGTTCGGTCGTCTTTGCTTGGCCATTCTTCTACCCTTTCGTCTATTCGATTCGAACTTGTTCGGTAAGCCCGAGGTCAGTGAGAATCTGGCGAAGCTCTGTTTCGAGGCTGGACGCTGTCGCCCCTTTCGCTTTCACAGTAAACTCAACGCCGACGGTCAGGTCATCGCCCGATCGCAGTTTCGGAAGGACCTTCGTTCCCAAGCGGTTCCATAATTCAGGCGGCACGGTGCCCTTGATACGGATTGTTCGCGCTTCTTCCTCTGTCTCTGTCTCGCCGCCCGGTCCAGGCCCAGGGCCTTGTTTCTCTTCTTCCTCAGGCGGAGGCTCTGGCCCTGGCGGTCCCTCTTTTTCGGTTTCAGCACCCTCTGGGGTTTCTGGCTTTTCCTTCAGCGTCCGGGCCTTCTCCTTCGTCAGCAGGAAGACGTCCGACTCAAAGGCAACCTCATCCGGTGCAATTGTCTCCTCATACCACACCCGTTCGTACTCGCCATCGCCCTTCGAACCGGATGCCAGGCCGAAGGCCCCCCGTTCGACAAACTGCACGATCTTGTGCCGAAGCACGGTGTCCGGATCGAGAAGCCGCGTCAGCGCCCCGTTCAGGAAACTCTGGCGCAGGCTCGCGAGCGGCCACGCCCCCGACTCCTTCAAAGCCGGCGGCCAGTTGCGGTCAATGTACCCCGCGCCGACCGACTCGTTCAGCAGCGCCTCCGACTTGAGAGCGGCGATCACACGCCCGCAAAGAGAATCAGAGCCGCTGGCATGGCCCGCACCAAGGTCCACAACCTTCAGGCCGTCCGGCGCTTGGCTATCGGCGAGCACGACGAAGCGATATGACGCCCACACCTCGTCAGTAGCATCGTCTTCGGCGTCGCTGACCGTCGCGCGCAGGTCGGCGAGGTCCGCACGGTCAAACTCGCTGCCCAGCACTCCCTCGCGGACCTCCCGCTGCACGCGCTCCCACGCGAGCATCAGTTCGGTCTTGTCGCGCAGGTGGCGGCCCGGTTTCTTCAAGCACCAGACAAGAGCCCCCGGATACAAGCGGTCCGACGTGCCCCTCTTCCGGGTCCACGTGGCGATCCGCTCACGAACGTCACCGGAAGCCGTCCACTCCCACTCCGGGTCCATCAGGACGAGCGTCAGCCGTGGCGTGTCCTGAATCGCGGTGCTGTCTTCGGGAAATGCGACAACCGGTATCGTAGCGTCCTCCCGGAACTCGTTCTCGACAAGTCTGCGCGTCGCGGGCTTTACTTCTGCCGCGTCGTCCAACGATGCCCGCCGGTCATTCACCACCTTCTTCAGGGTAGGGGTATGCCGAATCTGGAAACCGTCCGACCCCACCTTCCGAACGAAAAACGCCTTCGACTCCAGCGTTGCGGCCGCGGTGTCGATGGACGTAGTGTCAAGCCCCGGTTCGCCCAGTGCAAACCGCAACTCAGGAAGATGGGCCACCTTGTCTACCTGGCCACCGGACGATTCAAACAGGACCGCCGTCCCCACGCGCCGGTGAATGTCTCGCAGCACCCCCTTCGTGTCCGCGTCCAGCACCCGCGAGTGCGCCTGATCGCCGGCAATGTCGGCGTCGATGGCGGCAACCAGCCGCGACTCGCCAAGTTGCCCGAGCACGATGCTCCGGAAGTCGCGGACGTGAAGCGGCGCTGAGCCGAGTGTAATCAGCGGCTCCCGCCGCGCCTCAGTGAAACCCTCGCGGAAAGCCCAGGAAACCCACTGGGCGAGCATCGCCAGGGTGCCGCGCGTTTGCTGGTACTGCGGCAGCGCCATCCACTTTCGCTGGAAAACCGACAGGGTAGCCGGGTGGAACGGATAACAGGCCTCGAATCGCCCGCGGAGAAACTCCTTGGCCTTCTTTTCCGTCGTCGCCGTGTCCACCGCGGTCCATTCGGACGGCAACTGAGCCCGGCGTTCAAAACACCAGTCCGCAAAAGCCTTCGCGACGTTTCGCCGGAGGCGCTCGCCTCCCAGATCCTCAAAAAGCCGCCGCCGGACGACCTCGCTGACCTCCGCCTCGTCGGCAACGATGAGGTCCTTGGCCACGCGCCGCACGACCTTCGTAATCTTCTCCTGCCACTGGAAATCCCAATCCGTCATCTCCACCTGGCTTCGGGGAAGGCTGACGACCGCCGCGCTGCGCTCGGCCCCCTTCATGGCCACGGTCAGATTCTGAATGAACGCGTGGAACGGCTCTGCCATGTCCCGGTGCCGGTTGACGAAGTTCAGCACCTCGTCGAAAAGAATCAGGACCGAGTCCCCTGCGGCCTGGAAGAGTTTGCCGAGCGCATCGGTGCCCGGAGGCGTCGAGCGGGCGGTCTTGCCCAGCGCAGCCACGCCTTCGTCGCCGGCCAGTTGGCGGGCCACGTCGATCCAGGGCGTCTCGCGACTCTCCTGCGGGTCCCAGGCATTCCCGACGAACACCGCCACCCGGGCACGGGGGATCTCGACCAGCCCGGCCGCGTCCAGCAGTGTTTCGACCCCGCTGAAGTCCACGGCGGCCTTGCCCGTGTTCGCCAGGTGGTACAGGGCCGTCAGCGTGTGGGTCTTGCCGCCGCCGAACTGGGTGATGAGCGTCAGGACGGGGGCGGTGTTCTCTGTCTTGCCCGACAACCGCCTCAGGACCATACCGGCGTGGTCCCGCAGCGCACGCGTCCAACAGGTGCGGGAGAAGAACTGCTCGGGGTCCTTGTAGTCCTCCGGCCCTCGACCGGCGACCACCTGCTCCAGGGCGATGGCGAACTCGTCCGGGTTGAACGACCGCCCTTCGCGGACTTCCTTACGCAGCGTGACGACCTTGTACCACGGTTCCATGGTTTACTCTCGGTCTCGTTGTTCAGTAATTACATCCAGCCCACTGATATCAGTGAAATCTCTGGGGTTGTGGGTTGCCAGAGGACAATCATGCGCAAGGGCAGTGGCGGCAATCCACGCGTCATCAACAGCGATGGTCCGGTGCTTCCTTTCATCGCGGATCTTCCCCCAAAGTTCGCACGCCCTTGGCGTATAAGGAATAACAAGGTATTTCTTAAGCTCGGAAGCGAGTGAAGCCATCTTGCTCTTGCCCCAGTTGCGCCGATACGCCCCCTCATACAACTCGGCAACGGTCATGAAGGAAATGGCGAGAGTGCGCCCCTCAAGATGGCGCCTGTATGGATTAGCCAGTCTGTGGCCCTTCATCAAGTAGGAGACAATATTGGTGTCCAGAACCAGCGCATCCATGCTCAGGCCTCCTCAGCGGGGCTGCTCTTAATGGCGGACAAGAATGCGTCGAAGTCCTCGTCGCTTTCCCACAGTCCCGCGCCTGTGCCGAAGACGTCCTCAAAGCGGCTGACCGGTTCTACACCCTGCTCGGCCGCCAGCCGCTCGAGGCTCTTCTCTTCCCAGAAGTCTTCTGGTGTTACGGTCTCGAAGGCTTTTCCCTCCAGAGAAACAGGTTCAATATCCCCAATTCGGATATCTGTGATCTGGCCGGTTACGGGGTCCTCTTTGGTCTCACCAGTTACACGGACGTTGCTACGAAGCAGTTCCTGAATCGTCTCCTCAAGCGATTCATCGAAATGGCAAGTGATCGGGCGCCCGACCGGTGGATGAATTCGGCACCGCTCGCCTTCGTGACGGAAGTCCGCCATGAGAAGCCGACCTTCGACGGTGCGCTGGCCCGTCACAGGGCCGCTGATTTGTCTGACGATCCTCTCACGCAATCCTTCGTCGTAACTGAACCGACCTCGCAGGCGGGGACTTCTCGGCTCCACCTCGATCCTTTCAATGCCGGAACTGAGCACCCTGCCAAGATCACGCAGACTGTGCAGTACACCCATATCGTAGCCCGGCGGCAGCGCTGCGCCGTTGTCGAGATGCTTCCAGCCCTCAAGCAGTTTCTCCAACGCCTCAACCCCGAGGTCCATCTCCTCGAACTTCCTTCGGGGAAGGTCAAGGGCGATCTCGAAACTCCCTTGGTTCAGCGCCACGACTTCAAGGGCGCACTCCTCGGCTATCTCCGGGGGCTTTCTCCCGGGACGCCGACTGTCGGCCTGACCGACAAGCACTCGTCCCACACGCTCTACAGCTGCCTGTACGTGCTTCCCAATCTTCAGCAAGTCCGCGAGGGGCAGACGGCCGTCCTCCGTCACGGGCCCTTTGGCCCTGAGGACAAGGATCGCTTCCGGTTGTGTTCTGGCCACGGCTGGTCCTCCTACCTCGGCACGGCCAGGAGCATGGCGTCGAGGAGGCGTTTCTCCTCGCTGCCGACAGGATACAGCGCCGAAAGGGCGTTGGCCAGGCGCAGGAAGTCCGGGCCGCGGTCTTTCTCGGCCGCCAGCAGCGCCCGCAGGGCGTTCGCCCGGCCGGCGGACTGAAGGAGCATGGCCGCATGCACCCGGTCGAGCGTCGTCGCCTCCCGTCGGGCCTGGAGGTCCTCGTCCGACACGCCGGCCCCCCGCCGCCGGCGACGGCGGCCCTTGACCTTCGGCGCCGCCTCGATTTCCTCCACGAAGTCGAAGATGGCCTGGGGGCTGCGCCTGGCCCGCTCTTCGATCCGCCGGGCGGCCACACCGGCCCCTTCGTCGCCGAAGAGTTGCCGGGCGCGGTCGGTCACGGGCAGCAGCCGCACCACGCCCTTCTTGGTCTCGATGATCCGGCCTTCCCACGCGTCCAGGTGGATGCCGAGCGGCTGGGCGAACCGGCGGGCCACGTCGAACGGCAGGCTGAAGCCCGTGGGCTTCTTCGCGGCCTTCTCCTTCTTACCGGCCTCCCGGTTGCCGTTCGTGCTTTGGAGGGTCCAGAGGAAGAGGGCCGTCAGGCGTGCGTCCTCTTCCACCGCCCCGGCGGCGCCGTTGCGTGCCTTGGCCTCGGCCGTGCCAAGCACCTGCTCCAGGGCCAGCCGGCCGACGGTCTCCCACACGTAGGCGAGGAACCCCCGCTCGTGCGGCTCATCGGCAATCGGGTCCCCGCCGAGCGGAATCTCGCGGTCGTCCGCGTCCTCGACGCGGGAGTAGCGGCTGTAGATTTCCAGGGCCGGGCCGATGCAGGCAAAGACGAGGTCCGCCCCGCGGACGCCCTCTTCCTGGAGCCGTTCCATCCAGTCGCCGACGCGCTTCGGCAGTTCCTCCTGGAGGCGGCCCCAGTCGCCGACGGGCGCATCCTCCGGCCGCGGGCGGCAGACCAAGTGTATACTCGCGAGGAGCATCGCTTTCTTGATACCGCCTTGGGTGCCACCAACCTTGTTCTGCATCTCCGTGTCAATGGGCCATGAACCTGCAATGATCCACCCGCCCTGGATCATACCCGAGAGCAGGGCTTCCCAGCCTTCCGTTGTCTTATGCGCAAAAACCACGCAACCGATGCCGTCGTCCTTTGCCACTCGGCGGCCTTCCGAGAAAGCCCCAGCCATGGTGGCCTCAAAGAAGCCGCTGTCTTTGGGCCGTCCCCCGTACTGCCTTGTCTCGTCCTGAACAATCTCTCCGGTCTTTGGAGTGAGGAGATTGTCAGGATCCAGCGGATCTCCGGCGAAGGTCTGGCCCCGCAGAGCGCGTTTCAGCCACACAAAGAAGAAATCTGACAGGTCGGAGTACGGAATGGCGTCATAGTACGGCGGGTCAGTCAGCCAGACAGACGCGGAGTCTGACGGGAGCGGATGCTCGGTTGCGTCAACCTGTTCAGCAGAGCCCTGGGCTTGGCCTACGCCCTCCTCGACAACTTTCTCCACCCATCTTAGAGCCCCGTCATAACCGCCTGTTGCGCCGGATACAGGGCTCCCCTCACAGAAGTCCCAAACCATCGGCAGCGCTTGTCGGCTGAAAGTATTGGCAATCTTTTGATATGGACTGTCCCAACGGCAACCCGTACTCAGCCGATCCGCACATCGGTTGACAACAATTGCCGTGAGCCGTTTGGTGGCCGGGCATGCCTCAAGATCTACGGTGGCGCAAAGGCGACTCAGGCAAACCAAAGAAACCTCTTGGCGCGCGGTGAACAGATCCCTCCATTGCATCATCCCATACTTCTGGACGCTGAACGCGCGCCCGGCCCCGGAACCGCCGCCGGCCGGCGTCGGTTCATCCGGAACGGGACAAAGCCCCTTGCGCCCACTGCGTTCCCATTCATCCAGGATTGCCTCCAGGCGTTTCTGGGCCTTCCAGACGGCTGCATAGTCGCGGCCAGTCGGCAGGCGGTAGTGTCGGCCGCGCTCGTCCTCGCGAATCGTGACGACGGCAAGCAGCCGCGCGCCGCCCGTGCGGTTGCCCTTGGCGTCGAATACGACATCCGCGCCGCCGCGCTGCTCCCGCAGTTGCGCCCGCACGCGCTGCGGCGGCAGGACCGTGCCGCAAGCCGGGCAGGAGGCCTTGGCACGGCTGACGGTGCCGTCGGGCACGTCATCGGCGCTGGTCGGCTCGAACATTTCAAACTCGACGCGTGGCGCCTTCCCTTTCGGCCGGACGACCTCGTACTTGAGGGCCCGCTTGCGGTTCGGTTTCTTGCAGAGCCAGAAGGAACGGGCGAGCGGAATCTCGCAGCCGCAGTTCGGCGCCTCACACCGCACCGTCCGGGCCCACAGGTAGGCGATGGGCCGCGCGCCGTCGGGGTCCAGGGGGTAGAATTCGGCCAGTTCCTCCTCGGCTTTGGCCTTTATCTCCTTCCCCGCGCGGCGGAGTTCGTCGGCGAGTTCTGGGCCGTGCCGAGGTATATCCTCCAGGAGCACCTTCAGGATGAGGCAGGCGACGGGGTTCAGGTCGCTGGCGAAGGCGTCGCACCCGACACGCAGCGCCTCCAGGGGAATCGACCCGCCGCCGGCAAACGGGTCCACCACCAGGGGCGTTTCCTCCGGGTGGGCGGCTTTCACGAGCCCGCGCCCCACCTCCAGGTACGTCGGGCGAGAGGAGTTGTTCCAGTCGGCAAAGTCGCCTATGAAGGCGAGCAGGGCGTCGCGGAGGCCCTTGTCGTCGGCATCGATGTGGCCTTGGGTCTTTTGGAGGAGCGATCGGGCCTGCTTCTTGAAATCCGCCGGGCAGTGCTCATCGCACGGGTCCGGCAACAGCAGTGCCAGCAGCATGGCCCGGCACGCCCCCAGCGGCCGCCGCGCCCACCAGAGGTGCAGCGTGGACGGATGGCCGTGCCGGATGGACTTCTCCCGGGCCGAGTGCTTCGAGACCGTGGCAATGGGGAAGTCCACCTCGGCCAGGCGTTTGCATTCCTTGGGGATCAATTAAGAGGACCTCCTTTGCCGTGGTTTCGTGGCTTGGCAGACGTGTTGGCTCAAGTGGCCCTTGGGGGTTCTGTGCGTTCTTTTCGCGCGCGTGCGTTTCGTAAACACACGCGCGCGATTACTTGCGCTTCTTTCTGTATCGAGCTCCCCGCCCCCGCTTGATTGTGGGTTCCAGAAGTCCTTTGTCAACAAGCCTTTGCAGCAGCCGATACGCCTGGGGCGGCGTAATCTGGCACAGTTCGGCAGCCTCCTTGCGTGCGATTGAACCGTGCTTTTCGGCGTATTGTAAGGCCATTTGTTCCTGCTGGTGGGACTCGAAGCCCCGTTGCCGCACGTAGGCTGCCTTCTTGCCCAGACGGCGATAGGTGGCCGCCGAAAGATGATAGGTTCGGCCCTTGCGCTGCCCCCGCGGCTCGACAAGCCCGCTCTCGACCAGACGCTGAAAAACGGATCGCGCCTCCGACTCGGGCTTCTGGATGAGGTCTGCAGCACGGCCCGTCGTCAGCGTTCCCTCGTGGCGCATGGCGTGAAGGATCAGCAGCTCGTCAAGGTCCAGAGGGCGGCCCTCGCGGTTCTCCTCGACTACCAAGCGCACAAAGTCTGTGGAGGCGGGGCCGCCCGGCAGCACCAGAACCACCGAGGTCTCCGTCGAGCGTGTGTAGTCCGGTGCAGGCCGGCCGTTTGACAACTGCTCGTAGAAGATTGTGTCGATACCTCTGGCGGTTCGCTCTACAAGGCCGGCCCTCTTGAAGGCATCCGCCAGGAGCGGACTCCGCGGGCGCGGCGGCGTGACCAGCAGATTGTCGAGGCGCACTCCTTCGGGAAAGCCGCCCGGATTGGAGATCTCAATGCGGTCTGCATGCCACTGGATGTGAACGGCTCCGAGGCGGGCGTAGTCGCGATGGCCCAGCGCATTCGCCACGGCCTCCCGGAATGCCAGTTCGGAATAGTCGGGAATGCCGATGCGGATGAGGCCTTCAACGAGTTCCTCCTCACGATTGCGTGCCCGGAATCGCGAAAGCAGTTCCTCCATCGCCCGCAACAATGGGGTTCGCGAGAAGTCGTTGACCTCGATCTTCCTACCGGACAATACCTGAAAGGCCACCTCGTGGGCAGGCAAGAGCCTTTGGATGGAATCCTCCCTGCCAAAGAGGAGCAGGCCCAGAATCCGCACGGCATTGACCTCATGATTACCATCGACAGCGCCGAGGGCCTTGGCCAACTCGGCGTCCGGGAGTGTCAGAAGTGACGTGTCCGCCCTGGCGCGGTTCTCACGGACGAACCGGCGGAGCCGCTCGAACTCCAGCGGGTCCAGATCGTCCCAGCGGGCGTCCGGCAGGACGAGGGCAGTATAATCCAGAAGACCGCGGTCGGCTTGCGCAGCCTGCATCTCATGGAAGTGAAACGGGATGCAGGCGGGCTTCCCGTCGCTACCTACAACACGCCGAACGTACCTGCCGTCGGCAGTGCCCACCGGTGTGCGCACGGGCGGGACTTCAACCACAAGAACAGGTGTCTCGCGAAGAGTCACGATTTCGACACGCACGGTCAGCGAGGGGCGAGTCCGTGCGGTGATCATCGCCTGAACTCGCAACGGGTCCGTATTGTCCGCTTCGTGGCGCGGCCTGGCTCCCGTAACGGCTCCGTCCTCCTCCACGCCAACCAGAAGCAGACCGTGGTCGCCTCCGGGCCGATTGGCGAGGCAGACAACGGCTTCCACAAGGTCTGAATCGGATAGTGGATGCCGCGATTCGCCCTTGAACTCGACGTTCAGATTCTCGCCGGCTTCGATGATGGCCACGAGTTGGTCTGGCGTCACGGAACCTGCTCCTCACAAGCATTACCTGTCGCCGGCCAGTGTAGCAACATCCAGCCAGTAGTGCTGCACCTTGGTGACCTCGTGCCACGGGAATCGGGCCGGGTCCTTGATCGGTTCCTGGAGCGTCGGTTCGCTACTGCAGTTCGTGACCACGTAGAGCCAGTAACAGTCGCGGCGGTCCTCAGCCACGCGGCGTTCGTTGGGCGTGAGGATCACCGTGCCGCTCGCCGCCCCAATGCCCTTGACCTCGATGAGCCGCAGGTCGCCCGACCGGAGGTCCAGACTGGTCAGGTCATAGCCGAGGTCCTTCTCGTGCACGTCCTCGACCTGCCGGCCCTGAGCCTCCTCGTACTCCGTGACGACGCGCATGGCGACGGCCTCAGTCTCCGGGTCCGGCCGGAGGCGACGGACTTCCGGCGTCTCGCGATCCGGGTGGGGGAGGATGAGCGCACTGGCGAGGCGCTCGACGGCCTGGAGGGTAAGGGCACGCTGCTGCTTGAGTTCGCGGCGGCGACGTTCGCGCCGCGCGAGGAGGTCGGCGTGCCGCGTCTCGGCCTGGGCGAGCCGCCCCTTGGCCCCCTGGACGCCCTGATCGACGGCCTGCTGGGCCTTGCCGATTTCGTCGTCGGCCTTCTGGAGGAGTTCGGTCAGCGAGAGTTCCACGTGGTCGGCGATGCGGTCGATTTCCGAGACGCGCTCCCCGCGGACCTCTTCGAGGAACGGCCGAAGGGCATGCTGGTGCAACCAGGTGGTGGCGTCCTCGACGGCGTCGAGGTCGGGGACGTCGGCCGGCTGATCCGCGGGCATGAACTTGCCCAGGACGCCCGGCTCCCGGAGTTCGGGGTCCTTCCCCTCCGCCAGTTCGACGGCGAAAAGGCGCTCGTGAATCGTGTGGCCGAGCCCGTCCACGATGCGGGCCCGGTAGAAGTCGATGCGGGACGGCGCATCGTGTGAGACGGAGTAGAAGCAGGCGCCCTTCTTGAACGCCTCGTCGGCGCGGGTGAGGACGTGACGCCGCACGGCCTCGAACAGTGGATGGCCGGGTGTGACCCATTCGAGGTTGTTTTCCTCGGCGACGCTGCGGTCTGCCGACAGACGGGGGTACTTGGCCGAGAGGGCCGGCAACGACCAGTTGGGCTCCCGGTCATACCGCCGCAACGCCACCGGCGTGGCGCCCGGGGTGAACGTGTGCGGCAACTTGGCAACGGGCTTGAGGCTGAGCGAGGTGTAGGGGGAGGATTCCTGGAGAAAACGGGCGATGGTTTCGGGAACGATCCGCCGCTCCTGGGCGCGGGCACGGCGTTCCACGAGCATATCCAGATTGAGTTTCCGGGTGGCGAGGCCCTCCAACGCGTTCTGGCAGATCGATCGGAAGCGGCCCTCGTCCACGTTGTCGAGAAGACGGTCTTCGAGGTCGGCGTCGCCCAGATGGCCGGCGTAGTACTCGCGCAGGATCCGTTCGACGTGCGAGGCCGGGAGGATTTCGCCGACGACGTTGAAGACGGCGTCGTCGTCCAGGGCATCGCGGATTTCCTGGAGTTTCTCCAGGAGCCGCTGAAGGACGCGGCCCTCGATGGTGTTGGTGGCCACGAAGTTGAAGATGAGGCAGTCCTTCTTCTGGCCGTATCGATGGATGCGGCCCATCCGCTGTTCAAGCCGGTTGGGGTTCCACGGAATGTCGTAGTTGAACAGGATGTTGCAGCACTGGAGGTTGATGCCCTCGCCCGCGGCCTCGGTGGCGACAAGGACCTGAACGGCGCCCTCCCTGAACTGTTGCTCGGCGTGCAGGCGCGTGCCGGGCTCGTCGCGCGAGCCGGGTTTCATCCCGCCGTGTATCCAGCCGACCGTGAATCCCCAGCCCTTGAGGTTTTCGACAAGGTAGTTGAGCGTGTCGCGAAACTCGGTGAAGATCAGGAGCCGCTTATCGGGCTGATCGAAGAAGCCCTGTTCGTGGAGGAGCCCTTTGAGACGCGAGAGTTTGGCCTCCTCACCTTCAATGGCCGCTGCCTGTTCCGCGAAGGCACGGAGTTCGGTCACCTCGTTGCGGACCTCCCTGGCGTTGCGGGCCAGGGAGATGGCCTCGAGCATTTCCTCCAAGCGTTCGCGCTCGTCCTCCTCCATCTCTTCGAGGTCTTCGGGGTCCGGCAACTGCGGCGGGGCTTCTTTCGCCAGTTTTTCCGCCTGGCTGAGCGCCTTCTCCAGGCGCGTCGCCCGGTTCTGGAGTGAACACCGGACAGCCCGTGCACTCGATGCCAGCCTCCGCTGGTACAGGGCCATGAGAAAACCCACGGCACGTGCGCGGGGGTCGTCGTCGCGCGCGTCTGCAAGGGCGCTCTGGCGCTTTACGAAGCGGGTCACGTCGCGGTAGAGTTCGAATTCAGCGCCGTCAATTTGGAACTCGACGGCATGTGGAATCCGTTTGGTGAAGATCCGCTTGGCGACCCACGTGCCGTCGGGCTGCTGCTCGGGGAAATAGACCATCGCCTCTTTCGTGCGACGAAGATAGAACGGGGCCCGTCGGCGGTCCATCGCCTCGCGGATGGATGTGACATCCGCGTAGGCCTCGGCGTCGAGAAGTTGCAGGAACAGGCTGAAGTTGCCCGGGTCGCCCTTGTGCGGGGTGGCCGTGAGCAGGAGGTAGTGGTCGGTCGTGTCCCGAAGCAGCTCGCCGAGCTTGTATCGGAGGCTCTTGTGGCTGGGGTCGGAGGCCGACATCCGGTGCGCCTCGTCGACGATCACGAGGTCCCACCGCACCTGGCGGAGGCCGGGCAGTATCTCATCGCGTTTGGCCAGGTCCAAGGAGGTGATGATCTGGTCGCGTTCGATCCACTGGTTCATGCCGAACTGGTCGCGAATGTCCGGCCCTTTCAGGATGAGAAACTTCTCCCCGAACTTCTCCTTGAGTTCGCGTTGCCACTGGAACGCGAGGTTCGCCGGCACGACAACAAGGGTGCGCTCGATCAGGCCGCGGAGTTTGAGTTCGCGCAGGAGCAGCCCGGCCATAATCGTCTTGCCGGCCCCGGCATCATCGGCCAGGAGGAAGCGAACTTGAGCAAGCCGCAGCAGGTAGTCGTACACGGCTTCGAGCTGATGGGGGAGGGGGTCGACGCGAGATACGGACAGGCCGAAGTAGGGGTCGAATTCGTGCGCGATGCCGAGGCCGTAGGCCTGGAGACCCAGCCGGAGCAGGCGGCCGTCTGAATCGTAGGCGGGCTTGTGATCAAGTACGGATAGTCCTTCCAGGTCCTCAGGGTTTAAGGTCACCCGCCGGAACCTTTCCGACCGCGTGCCGACAAGGCCCACCACCCACGAATCGGGACCGTTTGGCCGCACCGTCTCAATCCGCATGGGCTCGTCGAACAGCGCTGCCGAGATGATCTGACCCTCTCGCAAAGGATTCTCGGGGCTCATTGCCGTCCCTTCCTTGCGGTCGACGCCGGCGAATTGCCTGATACGCCGAGGATTGTATCAGAGGCCTCAGATTCTTTCCAGTATGCGTGCGGCTCTAAACGTAGTCTGGCCCTCTATATTGTTGCAATCATCGAGTGCAGAAGTAGGCTAAACGTGGATGACGCCTTCGGCTACTGGTTCGACTTCGGCGACGACTGGTGGCACCAGATCAACGTGGTGGCGATCCAGGACGAGGCGCCCGAGGGCACGTATCCGCGGGTGACCAGGCGCGTCGGCGCCAGTCCGCCCCAGTACCCGAACTGGGACGAGGAAGACGATTGGGACGAAGACGATGACTGGGACGATGAGGATGAGCCGGACGACGAGACGTGATAGCGGGCAGGTTCGTCCCGCCGGCCGTCGCCCCTCAACCTGCTAACTTCCCACAGCAGCGTACCTTACGCCGCTTCTCAGACGGCGCGCCTGTACGGCAGGTGGAGAGAGCATAGCCCGCTCCATGTGAACCGCCGGCGGCCGGAGTGCGCAAGTCGTGCTGGCACAAGGGCTTCCGAGCAATTCGTTTTCTCCGCATTTCTTCATTGACTTCGGCTTCGCGCCGCCTTAAGAAACTTGACACTCGACCGGCCTCGACCGCAAGGTCCCGGACCGGCCGAGGCGACGGCAGAGCCCGCCGATGCGCTGCGGTATCCGCCCGACCCGGCTTGCCCGAAAACCGCTCACCGTGCGCCTGCGCCGCAGGCGCCCCACGTCGCCGTCGGTTTTCGATATAGCTTGGCGGCCCGCCGCTCGGCCGTCACGGGACCGCGCCAGGCAAGCCCCGCCGCCGTGCCATGTGAGCCCACCCTGGGAGGTACGGCTATGGAGCAGCAGAAGGCCCTCATCATCGACGACGACCCTCAGGTGGTGGAGAGCATCAGCGACATCCTCGTCTCCCGCGGCCACGACTACGAGGTGGCCCGATGTCAGATGGAAGCATGTAAGACGCTCGTCGGGTCCGACTACACGTACGTGATTCTTGCCCTTGCCATTCCCACCAGACCGAAGCGGTGCAAGTCACGTCTCAAGAACGGGATCTACATCCTGGAGGAAATCGTCGGCTCGGCCCACCCCGTGCCCGTGATCGTGCTGGTTGGCACCGGTTGCGACGGGACGATCTCGGCGGCTGAGATGGTGGATGCTGCGGCGACTGCCATGGCCAAAGGCGCCGCCCACGTTGTTTTCAAACCCATTCCCCCGAGCGGTTGGACGCTCGACCGCGCCATCGACAAGGCGATCGGCAAGGACGAGGTGTCCTACCCGCCCAAGCAGATGCGCGGTCGGCGGAAGCCGAAGGACCTCGTCCCGTTCCAGGGCGGCGAGATGACCTTCTATCCGGACCGCGTCGAACTGTGCGGCGTCAAGATCCTGGGCGATACCGGTAGCGGGCAATCGCGTGCGATCCTCGAACTCCTGGACCGGACAACGCCCAAGGGCCGTTGGGCGTGCATGAGCGGCGCGAAACTGGCCGCCAAGATCGGTGCCCCCGGCGGAATCAACACGGTCACCGGCTGCGTCCGCTGGCTTCGCGGCAGCATCGCCCAGCGGCTCGCCGAGGAACTCGGCGTCCTCTTCAACCAGAACGACGTGATCGTGAACGACCGGCGGCACGGCTACTGTCTCGCGGAATGGATTACCACCCGCCACGTGACCGCGGAGGAAACCGGATCATCAGGATCAGGGCACGCGAAGACGGGCGCTCCGCACGAGGCTGATACCGACCGAGGCGAACTGGTCGAGGCTGATACCGATCCAATTTCAGCACGGCGGCACCGCGTGCTGACCGTTCTGGGCGAGGACGGGCACCTTCGGGCGCCGGACATCGCGAAACGGCTGAACGTTTCGTTGCCCACGGCCAAGCGGGACCTGGCCACCCTGAAGCGGGAGGGGATCGTGGCGTTTGAAGGGTCAGCCCGCAACGGCCATTACAGGGTCGTGGGCTTATCGGAAGCACCTTAGCAGAGAGGTGTACTTGAGGTTAGCGCCCTGCCGGTTTGGTTTTGGGCCACAACCTTACGCATTGGGTAAGGATAGGGCCTATGCCTAGGGCGAGCGTAACCGTTGAGGCTCTGACCATGGCCAGGATGCCTGCCTTGACGGCTTCGCGAAGGTGACGGCGGGTACCACGCAAGAGAGGCGACGCACGGCCACCAATGGTCAGGCCGACGACTTCTGAGCCCAAGGGCCCCCCGCCTGCCATCGGCCTTCATGGGGCCGCCGGCCGGCGACGGCTCGAGCGACCGGCTGGAGAAAGCCGCGCACGCGTGCCACCACCTCGGCAAACTCCGCGGGGGCCTGCCCCACGCGGCTGGTCTTGAGAAAGGCCCTCCACTGCGCTGCCTTGGCGGGGGCGTGCGCGAAGCGGTCCGCGAAACATGCCGGCTCGGCTTCGACTTCCGTACCCCGACGTGCAAAGGTCGATCGGATCGCGTCGGCCAGGACCGGGCCTTCGAAGGGAAAACTCTGTGACAGGACCCACACGTCGAAGAAGTCCCTCATGCGGCTGTTGATCTCACCAAGTTTGGTCATGGCCTCAAACTTCTCGGCGATGGACGTTTCGCGGTTGTAGGCCAGCAATCGGGCCGGGGGATGGTCCAGCACGCTGGGGTAGGTGACCGGCACGGGGGCCGGCGTGACGACGTCGCTGAATCCGAAGTCGACCTGCATCGCCAGCGGCATCTTGCCGAACCGCCCCCGGAAGGTGGCGCGGACACCCTCGTAGTCGGCGTCCTCCGCAATCCGCGCGGTCGTCACGGTGCCCGAGTCGAAGAACAACCCATCCTCCTCGACGGTGACATCGCAAACGCCGCGGACCACCTCCTTGATCTGGTCGAGGTCGTTGCCGAGTCTCCCGAGGAGGTCGATGTCGCGCGTGACCCGGGTGACGGGCGTGTTCCAGACCCGGAGGAGCAGGCCGCCCTTGAGGACAATGCGGTCACCGTAACGCGACCGGGACAGCCGGTACAGAAAGCGCTCAATGGCGAAGTACATGACCAAGTCGTTAAACGGGCGGCCCGTCTGCTTGGCGACATTCAGCAGACGCTGGTGGATGGACGCGACGATGTTCTTCGGCGAACGACGGGTCACGCGCTAGCCTCCAGATACGGACGGATGACCGATTCGACCCGGCAGACCCGCGCATACTCGAGAACGCGCTGGAGCCTCGCCCCGCGCCGGCTGCGGTACGCTCGCAGCGACTCGAGCGCGACGTCCAGGCCGATCTTGTTGCGGTACTTGAAGCAGTCGGCCAGCGTCTTCTCGGCGTTGTAGACCCGGACGTCGACACCCTCGATGGGGTGCACCTCGATTCCGGTTTTGAAGGCCGCGTCGGAGAAGCGGTAGACCTGCAGCGGGGGGTAATCGAGTTTCGGCGTCCGCGTGTTGCGGGGCAGCGCCAGATGCACGACGTGCGGGATCTGCGTCGTGAGTTCGTGCAGCGCCAGCGCCGAGATCAGGCATACCACCCCTTGCGGCACCCGCTTCGCCACGGTGGCCAGATCGGGGTTGCTGAGGGGAGGCAGGTCCGCCAGGCGGTACACGCCGCGGGCCAGTCGTTCCAGTTCGCCGGCGTCGCGCATCGCGTACAGCGTGCGCGGGTGGATGCCCGCCGCGAGGGCCTCTCGCGTGCGCAGCGTCCCACCGTACGCCTTGAAGATCTGCCGGGCCTGTTCGTTGGGCGACGGCATGGCCACATTCTCCTTCCCGGACAAAAACGCACACAGAGCCTACTAAGTGGGTGCGTTCTTGTCCAGCGGTTCTCACGCCCGGATACGCACGCAACGCACGGCAAGTCGCAGGCTGAGCCGGCCCGATTTCGAAGCCCGTTGCCTCACCGACGGGCGGTCTCTCGCTGCCAGCGGCTCAGCCGCTGCATGGGGGGTGGTTCACTCCGGCCGCCCTGACCATGGCCAGGATACCGGCCTTGACCGCCGCGGGCAAATGGTGCCAGGCGGCGACGACCTGGGCCAGGTCGGGCGGCATTTCGGGCATGTTTTGCGACCTGTTTTCGGCGCGCTGTAACTGCGCTGAAAGCCCCTGCTCGCCCTCGCGTATCTCTTTGCGTTGTCGCCACTTACGGGGTTCCGGCACTGCCTTCGTAAAGCGGGGGTTCGGGGTTCGAATCCCCGAGGTGGCTCCATTGTCAGGTAGCGACACGTCTTGCCAAGTGGCGACACGGGCGCCACTTACGACCCCTTCCGCTCCCGCCTGACCTAACACCCGGTCTTGGCGTGAGATGACAGATAATGACGTACCGGGGCAACGGCGCGCTGCAATAGCGCTGAAAGAGTATGTCGCAATCCACGTCTTCATGACCGGCTGCCCAAGCGCCGCCACCCAAATGGCTCCCGTGAGGGATATCCTTGCCCTGCACGGGGCGTTGTCTTACGGTGAGTGTCGGCCTTCGCTCGGAAAGGTGGCGTCATGAGGCTTACACTCAAATTCGTCTTGGTGATTTTTCTCGTGCTTGTGGCGATCCGCGCGGTGGAAGGCGTTCTGACCGTCCATCGGGAAACCACCCGTCTTGACGAGGCGATTGAGCGTGATGCGCGTCTGTTTGGGCGCATTCTGCGCACATCCGTTCGCAGCGCCTGGACAGCGAACGGGCGCGCCCGCGCGATTGACATGATTGAGGCGATGAACGTGGGACGCCATCCGATCCACCTGTCCTGGGTACCGCTTGATGGGCCACGTGGACTGCATACCCGTTTGGACTCCGAGACATTGGCGCGCCTGGCGAGCGGTGAGACCGTTTCCATGAGACGGCGACATAACGCGCAGGGGGAAATCCAATACTTCTTTGTGCCGATCGACATTCCTGAAGCGGACGGGGCTATTCAGTTGGCCGAGCCGCTCGCTGACAGGAGCCGCTACGTTCGGCACGCCCTTGCGCGGGAAATCATCGTGGGGGGTATCGTGGTCCTCGGCAGCGGCGCGGCGGTGATCGTTGTGGGCGTGTTTGTCATAGGCCGCCCGCTCAGTCGGCTGCGCGAGAGAGTCAAGGCCATTGGCGAGGGCCGGCTTTCAGAACGGTTGGAACCCCGTGGGCGAGACGAACTCTCGACACTGGCGGAGGGCCTGAATGACATGTGCGCGAAGTTGTCTGCGGCCTGGGACCGCGAACATGCGGAAACGCAGAAGCGGATCGCGGCCATCGAGCAGATGCGGCACATGGATCGGCTCACGACGATCGGCCGGCTCGCGTCGGGTATCGCCCACGAACTCGGCACGCCGCTCAACATCATCAGCGGGCGGGCCGACATGATGTCCGACGGGACGATACCGCTGGGTTCCCCGAAGGTTCAGACCAATGCTGCAACGATCAAGTCGCAGGCCGACCGCATGGCGCAGATCATCCGACGTCTGCTGGGCTTCGCTCGCCAGCGCCCGCCGGAGCGCATCGAGACCAACGGCGAGGAAGTCGTCCGCCACGCGGTCGAACTCGTGAGCTGTCTGGGGTACCGGGCCGAGGTGCGGGTTGACATCGTGGGGTCGAGGGCTCGTCTTGCGGCGAAAATGGACCCGGTGCAGATACAGCAGGTCGTAACGAACCTGGTCGAAAACGCCCTTCAGGCCATGCTGGAGGGAGGAGAAACGGTCGTGACGGTCGAGTCGGTCCACGCCGAACCGCCGAGCGGGGTGGACGCTGCCGGCGGACGCTTCCTTCGGATCACGGTCGAAGATCAAGGCAAGGGGATCGACGCGCAAGACCTGCCGAATGTTTTTGACCCGTTCTTCACGACCAAGGGCGTGGGCGAAGGCACGGGGCTCGGACTGTCCATCACCTACGGCATTGTGCGCGAGCATAGGGGATGGATCGATGTATCCAGCAACGCTGGCGAGGGGAGCCGCTTTGCCGTCTATCTGCCCCAGGAGGAGCCACAATGACAGGGCGTATTCTTATCGTTGACGATGACAAGGGCATGTGCGAGATGCTTCAGGAGGACCTGGTCGGAAGAGGTCACAGCGTGCAGTGGCACACCCGGGCCGAAGACGCGTTCTCGCAGTTGATGGCCGAGCCGTTCGACACCGTCGTAACCGACCTCAAGATGCCCGGCCTCGACGGGATCGACTTTTGCCATCGCCTCGCCGAGAACCGTCCCGATGTGCCGGTGATCGTGATCACCGCGTTCGGCAGCCTCGACACGGCGATCAAAGCAATCCGGGGCGGTGCGTACGATTTCGTCACCAAGCCGATCGAACGGGACATGCTGGCGCTGGTCATCGAGCGGGCCTTGAAGCATCGCTCGCTCCAGGAGCAGGTTCGGTTCCTCAGAGAGGGACGAGAGGCGGAGGGGAGTTTTGAGGAATTCGTCGGCCGCAGCCGGGTGATGGAGCAGTTGTTTGACCAGATTTCACGCATTGCCCCTGCGCCCGTCCCGGTGGTCATCTCCGGCGAGTCCGGCACCGGCAAGGAGTTGGTCGCGCGAGCCTTGCATCGCCACAGCGGACGCTCAGGCCGCTTCATCCCGATCAACTGCGCTGCCCTGCCGCCGACGTTGCTGGAAAGCGAGTTGTTCGGCCATGCCCAGGGAGCGTTCACCGACGCGAAGTTGCGCAGAAAAGGACTCTTCCTGGAGGCGGACGGGGGGACGCTGTTTCTCGATGAAATCACCGAAATCGCCCCGGAACTTCAGCCGAAACTCTTGCGCGCGCTGGAGACCGGCTCAATCCGCCCGGTGGGAGAAAACCGCGAGGTCTCCTGCGACGTTCGCCTGCTGGCGGCAACCAATCGAGACATCGAAGCGGCCGTCAACGAGGGCGACTTCCGGGAGGACCTGTTCTTCCGCATCAACGTCGTTGGATTGGAAGTCCCCCCGCTTCGGTCCAGGGGTAACGATATTCTGCTCCTGGCGCAACATTTCCTTCGGCGGGTCGCCGAACGCAACGAGAGGCCGGTCAAGGGCCTTTTGCCCGCTGCGGCCGAGAAACTCCTCGCCTACCGCTGGCCCGGAAACGTCCGCGAACTCCTCAACGCCATGGAGCATGCGGTGGCCCTGACGCGGTTCGAGGAGATCGCCGTCCAGGACCTGCCGCCGCACATCCGGGCCTACCAGCCTCCGCCGACGATGACGGGGGGAAAATCTCCGGAGGAGATGGCGCCCCTGGAAGAGGTGGAGAAGGAATACGTGCAAGAGGTGCTGAACGCAGTAGGCGGCAACAAGAGCACCGCCGCCCGCATTCTCGGTCTGGGCCGACGGACGCTCTATCGCAAACTCGAACATTGGGGGCTGTAGAGGCTCCCGCCGTGGCCGGGCTGTGCCAAATCGTCTCACTGTGTCAGGGTGACCCGCTCCTGCTTTTCTTGCCACCCTGAATTCCAACCGGAAGAATCCCTTCATCTACCCTCGCCAGGGCCGCATCCATAGGTCCGCGGACCCATTTGAGCACGGCAAAGGGTTAGATGGCATGCCTTTTGCTCCAGGGTGGAACGGATGGAGAGCAACCTGCGAGGAATCCGGTGGCGAATGATCCTCTGAAACAAGATGACCCGCGCAGGCACGACGGAACGCGCAAGGCCGGGGCCCTGCATGTGCTCGTGGTAGAGGACGACGACGTCATGCGCGAGATGCTGGTCGAGGCCCTTCGCTGGGAAGGCTGGAAGGTCACCGAGTGCGCTGACGCGATGCGATGGCTTCAGTCCTGCGTTCACCAGGCTACGTCCCCGGGACGGGCGGAATACACGGCCGGGGAGACCGACTGCGACGTGGTCATCTGCGACATCTGCATGCCCACCAAGGGTTCCGACGTCCTGCAAACCCTTAGGGAAATCCACTGCGACGAGGCGCGCCCCCCAATGATCCTTATCACCGCTTTCGGCGACGACGAGACGTACCGGCAAGCCCGACAAGTCGGTGACCTCAGGGTTCTGGACAAGCCCTTTGCCGTGAAGGACTTGATCCGCCAAGCCCATGCGGTGGTGAATGCCCATTCCGGCCGCCGGTGCGACCGGGCAGAGTAGGCCGCTGAAGTCGAAAACTCGAAGACCGCCGGGAAGAATGTTTCGTGCCGATGGTCGGCGCGGACTTCAATCATAACTCGCTCTATGAAGGAGAGTCCTCATGTGCAAACGGCATGTATGCGGCTTGATCTCCATCCTGTTGGCGATGGTCCTCGGCGCGTTCGCGGTGGGCTGTGAAGACCCAGCCGAGGTCCCGCCTGCCCCTCAGCAGCCCGAGCGGTGGTCGCCACCGGAAGAACAACCCCGGCAGCCTCGGGAACCGGCCGAGCCGGAGAACCGGCCGAGCCGGACAGGCAAGACGACGCCGGACAACGACGCCGGCCAACAGGGCGAACAGGATTCGCTGGGCTTGTGAAATTCCCCCAGGGGTCGGCTTGCCGCCGGCTGCCATGGCAGGTTAAGGCACGCAACCGGGCGCCTGCATCGCCTTGAACATCGCAGCACAAGGAGAAGCCAATGTCACAACGCGTCATTACGATCACCGCCCTCGCCCTTGCCGTCTTTATGGCTGCCGCCTTGGCCGTTGGATGCGGCCCCGAACAGCCGGAGTACAACCAGCCTCCGCGGCGGCAGCCCCAGCAATGGCCCTCGCAGGAAGATGACTCCTCTCAGCAGCAGGCGCCCTCACAATCACAAGGCGGCGATGTCGAACCGTCGCAGAGTCTGCCGCGGCTCACCAACTGAGCAAGCGGTACGCGATGTGTGGATGGTCCCGTCGAGGCTGGCACGGGTCCATTCCACGCAAGACCGGACAAGCCAGCATTCAGACAGGAGCAAACGATATGCTTCGAGGCAACGCACGCAAATTCGTCATCGGCATCAGCGTCACAGCAGGTTTGGCCATGGCGGCCATCGCCCTGGCCGGACAGTTGACGGCACAGGCTCAGGTTCCCCCCGGAGATGCGCCTCCGGCTGAACCGGCCGAACGCGCCTCCGCAGTCAAGGTGGGCACGTACAATCCGGAGAAAGTCTTTGAGGCGCACCCGGCACAAGCGGAGTTGATGGACGCATTAAGAACGGCACAGAACCAAATGCAGCAGGGCGAACGGGGAGAAGAAGCGCAACAGGCTCAGGCGCAGTATGAGCAAGCCCGTCAGCAAGCCATCCAACGATTTCAGGAGGATGTGTCCAAAGCGATCCCTCAGATCGCTGAAGCCGCCGGCGTCAAGGTGGTCGCGGTGCAGGTAGTATACAAGGCCGCCGACGTGAAAACGGTGGATATCACCCCCCACTTGGTTCGTACCTTCGCCGAAGACAAGGAAGACAAACAGCCGTCCCGCGCGCCACAGTTTCCGCGATAAGAGCCGGTGTGCTCGACCCAGAAAGGCGTAGATGAACGCGGCGATGCTGGACGGCAGGTTCAGACAGCAGGCAACCCCGTTCAGCATCTCCCGTTCCTGAACTCGCTGTACCGTAGGTGGGCCGGCGGGGGGGGGCGATCTGCCCCCACCCGCCACCTGTCCGGCAGACGGTGGCTATCCGCTTCTCGAGTCCCACCACGTCCATCGGCTCGAGCAGAGGGGCGGTCTGGGTGTGTGAAGGCGGCGTAGGCGGAAGTAGGCGAGCGCCGGCCCCGGAACCCAGCGTGCCTTCATACATAGCGGGAATCAGCAGGGGGGCAGGGCGTCGTCGGTCCCGGTTGCGCGCATGGTCTTCCGTTGCTGCTCCGAGCTATCGATAGCAGGCAGCGCATCCAGCGCCCGCGTCTGGTCCACGAGTTGGACGTGGGCGTAGCGGCCGAGGGTCAGCGTCGGGGTGGAGTGGCGGGCGAGTTCCTGGGCCACCTTCACGCCCGCGCCGCTCCTCACGAGCCGGCTGATGTACGTGTGCCGCAGGGCATGGAAGTCGGCCACCCGCCCGGCCGCGTCGCGGTACTTGAGGAACGACGTCTTCTCGCGCTCCTTGCGGACCTTCTCAGGCGGCGCCTCCTCCAGCCACGCGTCCCGACCGGCTTCCAGGTCTTCCCGCATCATCATGGCCGTCTTCGACAACATCTTGAACACAGGCTGGATGCCGATGCAAACGTGCCCGGCACAATCCCCCCGTCGCTTCTTCGGACTGTTGCGTTTCGGGGAGGAGCCTGTAGCATAAGGCTGGTCAGCCGACGCGTTGACCGCAGTCAGCATGGCAGGAGGCGAGAGCGATTTCCCGGGAAGGAGTAGGCGCCATGGCCAACATCCAGATCGAACGGCTGAAACGCCTGCCTCAGCGAGGCGACGAGGTGTGGCAGGGCGGCCTCGTCCGGATGCCCGCGTGGGTGACGGACGAAGGGCCGGAACCGTTCCGGCCGATCCTGCCCGTCTGGGTCAGCCTTCAGACTCGCCTCGCGGGCATGGGCCGGCAGATGAGCCGCCGCGAGGATGCAACGTTCCAGGCAGCCGTGGACGCCCTCCTCGACTTCGCCACGGACGAGGCGCTGGCCGGCTGCCGGCCGGGCAAACTGGAGGTCAACGACCCGGCCCTGGCCGAGCACCTGGGGGGCCTGCTGGCCGAGGCCGACATCCGCGTCGAGCACCGGCCCAAACTCCTGGCCCTGGAGCGGTTCATGGAGGCGATGACCGAAGAGATGGATGGGGATGCCTTTCCCCCCGGCATCCTCGAAGGCAAAGCCGTCACGCCCGAGCGGGCACGGTCGTTTGCCGAGGCGGCCGAGGCGTTCTACGACGCGGCCCCGTGGGAACACCTCTCGAACCAGGACGTAATCGAGGTCGAGGCGCCCTCGCCCGACGCCGGCCTGCGGTACGCCGTCGTCCTGGGCCAAGGCGGGATGGAACACGGCCTGGGGTTCTACGATTCGCTCGATCAGTACTGGGCCATGGCCGGCGGGGAACCCATGGAGGCGTGGATGGGCCGGGGCGGCCTGTATTCCATGACGTATGACGACATCACCTATCTGCCTTTCGCCGACGCCGACCTGTGGGAGGACCGCGACCTGCCGGTGGCCGGTCCGCGGGCATACCCGGTGCCCGTCCGCTTCGACCGCAGGAAAGGCGTGCGGCGGCTGAGCGCCAAGGTCCTCGCGTTCATGGAAGGCCTGCTCCGGGCCCTGGCTGAGACGACGGAAGAGGAGATGGACGCCGGCCGATGGACGCGGGAGGTCGAAACGGCCGGCGGCCCCGTCACGTACCGGCTGTCGCTGCCCTTTCTGCTGGAGGCGCCGGATCGCAAGACGCTCATGGACCACGGCCTGATGCCGGACCGGCGGGGGATGGAGCAGATGAGTGCCCAGATCGGTCGGTTCCTAAAGGAGCGGGCCGACCCCGACGCCGACATCGAGGAGATCAACGCCCTCATCGGAGAGGAGTTTGCGGGCAAGACGCCCGACCCGGAGAAATGGCCCGCCCGAACACCCCTGGAGAAGGCCCAGGACCTGTGCTACCAGGCGTTCGACGCCCTCGGCCGCCGGCAGGTCCAGTTGGCCCGCCAGGCCATGGAGGTCTGCCCGGACTGCGCCGACGCCTACGTCATCCTGGCCGAGAATGCAGGCAACCCGGAGAAGGCCCTGGACCTGTACGAGAAAGGCGTGGAGGCCGGGCGGCAGGCCCTCGGCCCGGTGGCGTTCGAGGAAGACGCCGGGCACTTCTGGGGCGTGCACGAGACCCGCCCCTTCATGCGGGCCCTGATGGGCCTGGCCGAGGTCCAGCAGGCCCTGGGCCGGACCGACGAGGCTACCGCCAATTATCGCGAACTGCTCCGGCTGAATCCCGGCGACAACCAGGGGGTCCGGTACCTGCTGCTGCCGCTCCTCATCGAGCAGGACGCCGACGAGAAAGCGTCCGACCTGCTGGAACAATATGACGAAGACCCCGCCGCCGTGTGGCTGTACGGCCGGGCGCTGCTGGTGTACCGCCGGGAGGGCGATACCCCCGCGGCCTGCCGGCTCCTGGAGGAGGCCATGGACGCCAACCCGTTCGTGCCGGAGTACCTCCTGGACGAGGAAGAGCCGCCCGGCTGGCCCGACGGTTACGCCCCCGGCAGTGAAGAGGAGGCCCTGGTCTGCCGGGACACGTGCCGGGGCGCCTGGGAATCGACGCCGGGTGCACTGGACTGGCTCGAGCAGGTTGCCGAGGCGGAAGACGGGGCATGACGGTCATTGCGGCGGGGGGATTTGTCGCGGCCACCGTGGGGGCGGTCCGGTTTGCCCGCGCCGTCGGGCGCGAAAAAGGATGGATCCTCCGGTGGATCGCCGTGGCCGCCACCGCCGGCTTGGCGATCCTGACCGGCGCCTCCGAACTCGAAGCCGTCAGCGGCGATCCGTACATCGAGGCGCTGCTTCTCGCTTTTCTCGTGGTACCCGTGACGCTCGCCATGACGGGCGGCGGGATGGCGCGGTTCTGCCACGCGCGCGGCGCATCGGTTCTCGGCACACGCTGGTTGGGTGTGATCCTCGCGTGCCTCCCCTCCATCCTCCTGGTCGGAGGAATCGTTGTGACACAAGCCCCCGGCCCGGCCACGCTCCCATGCATGGTCGTGTTTCCGTTCGCCTGGGTCGGCCAGATATCCTGCGCGACGATCGCCATGCGCCGCACGGCCCGGGTGATGCGGGAAGGCACCTGGGACGCGCAGCAGGAGGAACCGCCCACCGAGCCGGCCGGCCCACCCTCCGCCCCCCGCGCACGAGTCAGCGTCATCGTACGGACGCTGCGCAAACGAAACGGAAA
>CAZNYC010000033.1:0-33625 GCA_964577175.1 uncultured Anaerolineales bacterium | reverse complement strand
GTGTCTGGGAAGTGTATCGGCAAAGCGGCTCAGGTGAATTGAACGCTTCGCTTGGAGGCGGTGTATCCGCGGCCGCGACGAAATACCTCGCAGCCGACCGAGGAGCACCCCAAATACCCGTATCTGCTGCGGAACGTGGCGATGACGGTGCCGGACCAGGTCTGGTGCGCGGACATCACGTACATCCGGCTGCATCGGGGGTTCGCGTACCTGGTGGCGGTGATGGACTGGTTCAGCCGGTGTGTGCTGAGTTGGGAGCTGTCGAACACGCTGGACGCGGGGTTCTGCGTGGCGGCGTTGGAGGCGGCGCTGTCGACGGGGCGACGGCCGGAGATCTTCGGGCACCGACCAGGGGAGCCAGTTCACGTGCGAGGCGTTCCTGGAAGTCCTGACGGCGGCGGGGATCGCGATCAGCATGGACGGGGTGGGCCGGGCGTTCGACAATATCATGGTCGAGCGGCTGTGGCGGACGGTGAAGTACGAGGACGTGTACCTCCGGGACTACGAGACGCCGGGCGAGGCCCGGATGGGGCTGGGCCGGTACTTCGTGTACTACAACCACCTGCGTCGCCACAGCAGCCTGGGGCGTCGGACGCCGGCGAGCGTCTACGGCCTGGAGCCCTCGGCGACCGAGCGAGAGGTGCTGGACGAGCAGAAGGTGCTTGCCGATTCGTGGCAAGCCGGTAGGATTACGACAGGCGGCGGGCGGTCCGTCGCCGCATCCGCTGCTGTTGCTCCGGTCGCCCTCCGGGCTCCCTCCGCAACAGCAGCCCAAGCGTCATCCGTGCGGGCGGTTCCACCTTATTCCGAGCCGGAATCTGTCCAGCGCATGGGGACAGGCTGCCAGATTGACCCGCGGATGGTGGAGTACGAGAACGGCCAGGTACACCCGCGTCATCAGGCGGAACGCCAGGCCGGTATGCATCTCCAGGAAGCCCGGCGGCCGGAAGGCGAACCCGCTCGTCTGCGCGTTGTGGGCCAGCGGTATCCAGAACGCGTAGACGGCAAGCGGCACGACCCCCACCACGGTGAGGATGAACCACCCCCTTCGGGTCGCGCGACCGGCGCGGCCCTGGGGGCCGGCACCGGGCCATTCACCTTTGCACATGATCACATTGAACCCGCTCTCGTCCGGCGCGGGCACCACGAGTTCGTGGTCCGATTCGGCCAGGGGGACGTGGGGACGATGCTCCCAGGGCGTTCTTGGCGAGGTCGAAGGCGCTCGCGCTCATTCCGAAGTCCCACGCATGGCGCGGTGCCCAGGCTTGGGCACCGCGCGGTGGGCCCGACTGCCCGCCGCGCTCTCTGGTATCGCTACAGGTTTTCGCCGAACAGGAACGCCCGGGCGAAGCGGTCGCAGATTTCCTGGTTCGAGAAAATGAGCGGCAGGAGGAAGGTGACGTTGACGTTCGGCATCTGGAGGTGGCGGGCCATCTCGCGGCGCCAGCGTCCGCGGAACCGGAGGAGTTCGTCCTGGCAGGTGGAGCCCTCGCGCTTGCCGTCGCCCGCCTCCAGGGCCGCCAAAATGCACTCCGATGCCAGGACCGCGCTGCGGATGCCGGGGTAGATGCCCTCGCCAGTGGCGGCCGCGACGAACCCGCCCGCGTCGCCCACCAGGACGGTCCGTTTGCCGACGTGCCGCTCGAACTCGACGGCGGCACCGGCCGGAATCGGGTACGCTTCGGCCTTTGGCCGGTCGGTCTTCTCGGGCAGGAGGCCGGTGGCCAGGAGGGCGTCGCACCAGGCGGCGAAGAGGTCCGCCAGGCGGTCCGTCTCGCCGCCGCGCACCCCCACGCCCACGTTTACGTGCCGGGGGCCGGGGAACGCCCACGCGTACCCGCCCGCGCCGCCGAACGCCGGCGCGACGTGGATGGCGGGGCTCGACCCGAAGCAGGTCTTTATCTGGCGGGGCGCCAGCCGCACGACGGCCGAATGGGTCTGGACGAGTTGGCCCGGTCCCCAGCCGGTCCGGAGGCCGGTGCCCCGGGCCACGAGGCTGCCCACGCCGTCGGCCCCGACGAGGACGCGTCCTTCGATTCGCCGGCCTCCCTTCAGTGTAACGGCCACGCCGTCTTCGCCGGCCTCGGCGTCGGTGACGGCCCGGCCGAGGACGGTTTCGGCCCCCGCCGCCTCGGCCGCCCGGACGAGGGCGTGGTCGAACGCGTCGCGGTCGGCGACGTAGCCCAGGTGCGAGCGGCTGGAGTGCTCGGCCGTCTGGGTGGCGTCCGGCGAATGGAACACGAGCCGGCGGAACGGGGCGGCGTCGACCTCGCGGCGGGCGGCGCCGACGAACGGCCAGGCGTCGACGGCCTTTCGGCTGATCCATCCGGCGCAGGGTTTGTGGCGGGGGAACTGCTCGGCATCGATCAGCGCGACGCCCGCCCCGCCGTCGGCCAGGCACCGGGCGGCGGCGGCCCCGGCGGGACCGGCGCCGACGATGAGGACGTCGAAGTCCATGGGAGAGCCTCAGTGAGCAATAACAAATGAGCAATGATAAATGCCAAAGTTCCGTTTCGCGGAAAAGGTAACGGCGAGCCGGTCCCCGCGCGAAAGCCGGCAGCGGTTCCCCTTTGCCGCGCCGACGGGCATTTGGCATTTGTCATGGCGCATGTCAGATTCTATTCCTGTATTCTCTCGTATTCCTTCAGAAGCGCCTCTTCGGCCTTCCGGTACTTCTCGTAGGTTTTCTGGAGGGACTCGGCCATGGCCTTCAGCATCTCCTCGTCCACGGCCACGCCCTTTTCCTTGGCCTCGAGCATGACCTGGAGGGTATCGCTGGCGCTTTCGAGGTCGGTGGCGGCCATGGCGAAGGCGCGGGCCGTATCGTACAGGTTGATGGACTCGACCTCTTCCTTGTCGGGTTTGGCGAAGAGGCGCCAGGGTGCCCGTCGGACCTCCTTCGAGAGGGCCCGGAGGTGCTCGCTCGTTTCCCTGAGGTTCTGGGCGGTGGTGGCCAGATTCGCCTTCTGGGTGGCGATGAGGGCCTTGGCGTCGTCGGCGATGATCTTGAAGTCGTCGAGCCCCTGCTTGAGGTTCTCGGAGGCCGTTTTCACCTTGGGCAGGAGGTCGTCGACGCCGCCGTCCAGTTTTTTCACGAGCGCCTTGCCGTCGGCGCTCAGGTCGCGGGCGTTGGCGACGGTGTCTTTGAGGGGTCCGCGGTTCTCGTCGAGGATGGCGTTGATCTTCCCCGAGGCCGTCTTCAGGGCGCCGAGGGTCTGGCCGGCCTTCTTCTTGGCGTCGGCGGTGAGGTCGCGGGTGTTGGCGACGGCCTCCTTGAGGTTCGTGCGGTTCTCTTCGAGGATGGCGTCGATGCGTTTGAGGGTGTCCTTGACGTCGGCGCTGACCTCGGCGAGGTTCGCGCCGGTGGTCTTGAGTTTCTCGATGATCTCGGGGAGGTTCTTCCGGATACGGCCGGTGGTCTCGCGGAGGTTCTCCAGGATGCCGGCGACGTTCTGCTTCTCGGCCTCGCCGATGCCGAGTTGGGAGGCGGCGTCGGCGAAGGGCGAGGTGCGGCGGCCCTTCAGCGGCTCGGTGACCGGGGCGCCGTAGCCCACGTCCACGATGTTGATGATGGCCGACTGCCCCACCAGGGCCTGCTGGATGGTGACGACGGCGTTCTGGCACACGGTGTACGATTTGGGCAGGCTGCCCGTGACCTCGACCACGTAACATGTGCCCTCGTGCTCGCGTTCGGGCGGGCAGGGGACCTGCTTCAGGGCGATGTCGGTGACCCGGCCGACGGGGTGGCCGGCCAGTTGCACCGGGCTGCCGATCTTGATGTTCGGGGCGGCGTCGAAGTGGAGGTGGATGACCTGGTGCGGCGTGAACCACGTCTCCCACCCGACCACGAGGACCAGGACGACGACGGCGGCGACGGCCATCAGGAGCAGAAACGCTCCCGCCAGGACGCGGTTGCGTGTGGGATGTCGGGCCATAGGTTACGCTCCTTCCAGCCGGCGCACGTCTCTGCGAGCGCCGAATACGCCCATCTCTCCTTGGCGCAACGGGCCGGGAGCCCCGCCGCGCGGGAAATCAAAGACAAGGCCCCGCAGGGAACGATGCATTGTGAATGATGAAAGGAACGGATCACGACGGCGCGCCGTGGACGGCCCGGCGTTCATCATTGATCATTCCTTGTTCATCATTGCCTTTCCTTCTGCCCCGCCGGCCCGGGTTGAATGCCCATCAGGTCCTCCAGGTAATCCGTTTTCGAGACCCGCAGCGGGATGGGCCCGTCGGCCAGGCCCTCGACGAACTGGCGGACGCGGGCATCGGTCGGGTTCCGGAACTCCTCCGGCCGGCCGAGGGCGATGAACTCGCCCCCGTACAGCATGGCGATGCGGTCGGCGATCCGCATCGCGCTCTTCATGTCGTGGGTGACCACGAGGCTCGTCACGCCGAGTTTCGTCCGCAGGTCCGTGACAAGCTGGTCGATGACGCTGGTGGCCACCGGGTCCAGGCCGGAGGTCGGCTCGTCATAGAACAGGATTTCCGGGTCGCGGACGATCGCGCGCGCGAGGCCCACCCGCTTGCGCATGCCGCCGGAGATTTCGCTGGGCATGAGGTTCTCGAAGTCCCGCAGGCCCACGAGTTCCAGTTTCATCTTGACGACCATGCGGATGATGCGGGGGTCGAGGTCGGTGTGTTCCTCGAGGGGCAGGGCGACGTTCTCGCCGACGGTCATCGAGGAGTAAAGCGCCCCGCTCTGGAACAGGATGCCGAACCGCTGGCGGAGCTTGTTGAGCCGCTCCGGCGAGGCGCAGCAGGCGTCCTCGCCCCACATATACACGTGTCCGGCGTCGGGCGTCTCCTCGCCGATGATGGTCCGCAGCAGTGTGCTCTTGCCGCACCCCGACGGCCCCAGGATGACCACCGTCTCGCCCGGCGCGACCATGAGGTTGATGTCCTTCAGGACCTGCCGGCCGCCGAAGAACTTCTGCACGCCCCGCACTTCCAGGATGGGCTCGACGCTTTCAGCCATGGCTCACCAGACGAAGTAGAACAGGGCCGTGAAAATGCAGTTGGCCGCGATGATCAGGAAGATGGACCGGACGACGCTGTTCGTGGTCGCCAGGCCCACGCCCCCCGCGCCGCCGCGGACGCCGAGGCCCTCGTAACACGAGACCGTGACGATGATCAGGCCGAACACCCCCGCCTTCACGAGGCCCGTGACCACGTCTTTGACGAGCAGGGCGTCGACGGCGGTGTGGTAATAATGATACGGGTCGATGTCGAGGACGCCCCAGGCGATGAGCCCGCCGCCGGTCGTCCCCACGATGTTCGCCAGCACCGCCAGCGCCACGGTCATGAGGAGGCAGGCGATGACGCGCGGCACGACGAGGAACCGGATGGGGTGGATGGCGCTGGTGCGCAGGGCGGCCACCTCCTCGCCGACGACCATCGTGCCGAGTTCGGCCGCGATCGCCGCCCCCGCAAAGCCCGTCAGCACGATCGAGGCGATCAGCGGCCCGAGTTGCGGGAACACCGCCTTGGCAATGACCGTCGCCAACTGCCCCAACTGGCCGTAGTCCGCCAGCACCGGCGCCAGGGTGAACGCCAGCGTCATGCCCACGAACAACTGGACCAGGGTGATGATGGGAATGGCCCGCACGCCGAGGCGGACCATCTGGTAGAACGTCTCGTCGGCCTTGATGCGAGGCCGCCTCAGCACCCCCGCCACCGTGTGCCGCACCGTGTCCAGCGTGAGGTACCCCAGCCCGCCGAGGTACGCCAGGAACCCTTCGCCCTGGGCGCCCACGCGTTCGAGCAGCCGGACCCAAGAGGCATGGCTCACGACTGGAGGGCCTCCTCGACCGTCTCGGCCATCGGAAAGAGGGTATCGAGGCGGGCGATCTCGATGACGCCCCGCACCCGTTCGCTGACGCCGGCGAGCACCATCTCGCCCCCGGCGCCGCGGATTTGGCGCAGCGCGTCGACGAACGTCGCCACCCCGCTCGAATCCACGTACTGGACGTCCGACAGGTCGAGCACCACGCGGGCGGGCTGCTCGTCGTGCACCTTGTGCAGCCGCTCGCGCAGGGCCGGCGAGGAGAAAACCGTCACCTCGCCCTGGAGCGAGACGACGACGGCCTCACCCTGGCGGCGGGTCTCGATCGTCAGGTCCACGCCGTCGTCCGTTTCGCCCCTGCTCATCCACCTTTCTCCTTTGTCTTCCCCGGCGGGGAGGCCGTCTCCACCTCAGGCAGCACATACTCCTCGGGCTCCCTGTCGGCCGGGGCATCGTCGTCCGGCGCGTCGGCGGAAGGGGCCGCCTCTTTCGCGGCGGGCGGCGTCGGCTCGGTCGGCACGTCTGCGGCCGGCAGGGCCGACCAGTCCACCGTGTCGGGCTCCGCCGCGTCGTCGTCCTCGGGCTCCGGCGGGGCCTCGGGCACCGGCTCGCCGGTCTCGGCCTCGTACCACCGGTGCCACTCGGCGACGAGGGTCTTTCGCGGCTCGCCCTCGGCGAAGTGGATGCCGCGGTCGATGCCGGTGACCTTGTGCAGGGCGACGGCGGCCATGAAACGGACGCCCTCGTCCTCGGCGTCGAGGAGGCGGATGAGTTCGCCCGTCATCGAGGTTTTGTTCTCGCGGGCGATCCGGGCGATCATTGCCGCCTGCTTCCGCGGGTCGTCCTTCCGGAGCGTCCGGCGCGCCGCCTCCTCCGAAAGGCACCCGCCTACGAGCGCGGACGCCGCCAGCATGCACGTGGCCAGCGCGATGAGACGCCTCGGCTGCATCGGATCGGTTCCCGGCCCCTGCCGGCCGGGCCCCCGGCCGACGTTCGGCCGATTATACTGCCGTTCTGTGGGCCGTGCCAAACGATTTCGCGCGGTTCGAGCCCGCGCCGTTCAAGCCCGCCGCGGCAGCGGCGGGTCACCTTCATCCCCCGTGGCGCATGCCAAAGCCGATGGTGATGACCGGCTGCTTCCGCCGCCGGCCCGAACGGCGCCATGCTGTTCGCCCGGCGCGAGCCCCCAATCGTGTGTGGCTCGACCGGTCTTGTCCGGCCGGGAGAACACGGATTGACAAGCAATCCGTAGCACCGGCGCCGCGGGGAATCGTGTTTCTTGTGTGGCCCGGCCGGGCCACACAGGGTCGTCGGATAAGTGTTTGCATTCACGCCCACGCCGTTGCCTTCCGCCCGCGCCGTATGGTAGAGTGCTCCCGTGGCATACGGGCCGGCCCGGCACGGGGCCGGCGGGAGCAGGGGTCCATGGGCATCGCACGCGGTTTCCGGCGGTCGTTCCTTCGGGGTCTGGCCGCGCTGCTGCCGGCGCTCCTGACGTTCATCGTCATCGCCTTCGGCATCTCCCTGCTTCATACCTACGTCGGCCGATACGTCAACGTGGCCGTCAAGTACGTCCTCCACTGGACCACCGGCCTGGAGATGAAGTGGATCGAGGAATGGTACGACCGGTACTGGCTGGGATCGCTGGGGGTGATCGTGGCGATCGTCGGCCTGGCGGTCGTCGCCTACTTCGTGGGGACGTTCATCGGGAACCGTCTCGCGAAGATTTTTGATGCCTCCATGACACGCATGCCCGTCCTGCGGCGGATCTATCCCGGGGCGAAACAGGTCTCGGAGTTCTTCTTCGCCAAGAAGCAGGTCGAGTTCCGACGCGTGGTGGCCATCGAGTACCCCCGGCGCGGCCTATGGTCCATCGGGTTCGTGACGGGGCGGGGGCTGAAGGCCATCACCGACCATACCGAGCAGGAAATGCTGACGATCTTCATCCCCTCCTCGCCGACGCCCGTCACCGGGTACATCCTGGCGGTGCCGAGGCGGGAGGTCGTTGACCTCGACGTTACCGTCGACCAGGCGTTCCAGTTCACCCTGTCGGGCGGGGTCATCGTCCCGCCCGGCGAACGGCTGGAGTCGTGGGAGGTCGCCCAACTCGTCGAGAACGCCGCGGCGGCGGAGGCCCAGATCGAGGACCAGGCCCGCGACGCCGAGACCGAGACCAACGACGCCGAGACCGAGCCCGAACCGCCCGCGCCCGAGCGCGACGTGTAAAGTGGGTGCTTGCGCCCACGCGCGAAAGCGCGGTGGGTCTTCGTGCCCACCGCGCTCGAAGTCGCCGGCGCGGCGGGTGCGGAGGCTCGCCGCGCACAACCGCACATAGCCATCGCACCGCGAACCCCATAAAGGAGCCGCCCATGTACGTTGGACGCATCGTCGCCGTCGGCCGGACCCCCGAAGGCAGCAGCGCCGTCATGTACCGCGTTTCGTCCCGCTCGTTCCCGAACCGGCGGACGGTTGAAACCAGCCGGGCCCTGGCGGTCGTTCCTCGCGAGGGCCACGAAAGCGACCTCTCGAAGAACCCCTATATCGCGTACAACTGCCTGCGCTTGGTCGGCGACGTGGCCATCGCCACCAACGGCACGCAGACCGACCCGATTGCCGAGAAGGTGGCCTCGGGCATGAGCGTCCGCGACGCGATGGTCCAGACCCTCATCACGCTGGATTACGAGAAGGACGATTACAACACGCCGCGCATCGCCGTGGCCGTCGCACGCGGGGCCGACGTGGGGTGGGGCGGCATCGTCCGCCACGACGGGTTGCACGTGCGGGCCCTGCCGCTGGATGCCGGCCGGTGCTGCTACTTCGCCACCTACGAGATCGCCGACCCGCGGGAGGAGACTGCCGGCGCCTTCGAGGTCGAGACGGCCGACGCGGCCGCCGAGTGGGTCGTCACGGGGGGGCCGTTTGCGGACCTCGAAAAGCCCGTCTGCTCGGCCGCCGCCGTCGAGACCGACGACGGCTTCGCCACCGCGGGTTACACCGTCCCGGCAGAGTAGGGCGCGGGGTCAGCGGCCGCCATGTTCTATGCCCAATGTCGGATGCCCAGGCCGGCCTTCAGCCTGTGGGTTGCAGCGCGCACGGCCGAAGGGTCGGTGTGTGGCCCGGCCGGTAGGATGTGCCTCGCACGGCCCGCGGCCCGCAAGCGGGCCGGCGAACACGAACTGCTCGGCGCGGGTGGGGAACCTGCCGACGGTCACGAAGACGACCGGCGACGTACCGTCGCCGGCGCAACTCGCCGCGCCGGATGTGGGGACGGCGCAAAAAAACTGGGCACGGTCTGGAGGGTTGACCGTGCCCGTGTTGCGGGGATAGACGGCGTTTGAATGCTCACCCCGCCTTGGATGTCGGCTGAGATTTCCCGATGCCCCGGCTTTCTCGCCGGCATGTGTGGGAACGATTGGCTCGGGTGTGGCTGACCCTCCTGGGGTCCCCGCAACAGCGTTGTCTATCCTGCGTCTATCCCTGAGCGCCCCGAAGGGCGGTCATACACAGAATGGCTCGTTCCTTAATTGGGAGTTAAGGGGGTTGTGTGGCAAAGCGCCTGAGGACTCGTCGCACCCGGGGGAGGGCTGTGCATGAAGTCGCAAGCGATGCCATTAAAGAACGAGCCATTATCGCCTCACATAGGAGCAACGCCCGTGCCAAAACCGCCGAACCGTCCGCCCTTTAAGAAAGAATTTCTGTAAGTCCTTTTCGCACAGTAACATGCGCATCCCTCCGCAGAACCTCTTTTTCGTCGGGTGACTGGCCGTTCGCGCTGGCATGTTGCATTAGAGCATCACCGCGGACCCGCCGCGACGCCCAGCAATCTTCATAAAGCCTTGTTTCATAGGGAGTTGAGGGCAGCGTTGTGTCGCGGGGACGCATGTTGCCCGGGCGAAACGCCGGGGCACGTTCTCGCGCTGCTCCCGGCCGGACAAGACCGGCCGGGCCACACGGGCAAGACCGGCCGGTTCACATCCAGGTGGGTGCGAGCACCCGCACAGCGCGCCGGGGGTGCTGATGCGAATCTTGAGCCCCTAATATAATGGATGCCACGGGCCGTTTGTCTGCCCGTGCGCTGGCGGGCAAGCCGCCAGCGGCACCCCGCCATTTCATTCCGATAGACGCTCTTAGGTCCGATAAGTTTCCTAAAGACGGCGCGCCCCGCAGGCCGACAAATCCTTAGAAACCCGTTATCGGCCCGACGCCGGTGCGCGGCCGGGGGAAGCCGGGCCGCCCGCGCGGGCCCGCCAGATCTGGGGAGGGTATCCCATGCGTGTCATCGCCGTTTTCAACCACAAGGGAGGATGCGGCAAGACGACCACCGCCATCAACCTGGCGGGTGCCCTCGCCACCGCCGGCCGGCGGGTTCTCCTGGTCGACCTCGACCCCCAGGCCCACGCCACGGTCGGGTGCGGCGTGCGGGAGGAGGAGGTCGAACTCAGCACCTGGCACGCCCTGACCGGGGAGGACTCCGGCTCCGGCCCCATCGGCCTGCCGGACATCGCCTGGGAGATCTTCGACCGCTTCTACCTCGCCCCCGCCGTCGTGCGCCTCGCGGCCCTGGAACAGACACTCGCCGGCACCGACGGCCGGGAGCACCGCCTCGGCCGGCTCCTCGAACGCGCCCACGGACGTTACGAGGTGGCGGTGATCGACTGCGGGCCGGGCCTCGGCATCCTGGCGATGAACGCCCTCCTGGCGGCCGGCGAGGTCATCGTCCCGGTGGACCTCGGCTTCTTCAGCGTCTACGGGCTGGGCCGCGTCACGGAGACGCTCGACCTGCTGCGCGAGCGGACCGGCCGCGCCCCCGCCGTCGGCATCCTCGCGACCATGTACGACGCCCGGGCCCGGAGCATGCGGCGGAGTCTGGCGGCCCTGCGCCAGCAGTACGGCGAGCGGCTCTTCGATACGGTCATCCGGTTCAACGTGGACCTGCGCGAGGCCGCCGCCATGGGCAGCCCCATCGTCGAGTTCAAGCCGGACTCGCGCGGGGGCGAAGATTACAAGGCGCTGGCGCAGGAGGTGCTGGCCTCGGACCTTCAGGTGGCCGCCGACGACCTCGCCCGCCGCCGCGCCGACGCCGACGCCCGCGCCGAACGCCGGCTCGACGAGAAGGTCGAAGCGGTCTACGGCCCGGTGCCGACCGACGACGGCGTGTGTTTCCTCTGTCACGCGCCCGAGGCCGGGCGGGTCCAGGTGGCCGGCGACTTCAACGGCTGGTCCGCCGACAACGGCGAGTCCGACATGGAACGTGGCGACCGGCTCGGCGTGTGGCAAAAACGGGTGCCGTTGCCCCCCGGCCGATACGCCTACCGCCTCATCATCGACGGCCGATGGTGCAGCGATCCCGCGAACGCGTACGTCGAGAGCAACCCGTACGGCGAACTGAACAGCGTGGTCGAGGTGCCGTAGCAAGACCTGGGCCGGCTCTGTGACGCGAGGGGCAATGATCTTCCGCGACCCGCCAACACGAACCGGACCGGCCGCCGGACCCGGCGGGGCGGGCGGTCTGTCGGCGGTCGCCGACCTGTTGCTTTCCGGCCCGGGCGATTCTCCCGCGGTCCCGGCCCGTGCCCCGGCAGCCGCCGCACGGGCCGCCGAGCCCTCCCCCCGCGGCGCACCGGCCGTCGCCGAAGCCGACGTGACGGACGGGCCGGCGCCGGAGGCGGCACCGCCCCGCGGCGTGTACATGCTCGTGCCGGCAGGGGTCAATCCGGCCGCCCGCCGCCAGGCCGCCCTCGACGCCGCCGCTCGCCTGGCCGCTCGCGACCGGCCCGCCGCCGTCCTCCTGTTCGAGGGCGGACGCGTCGACGCCCACGTGCTGGGCGAGACGGCCGGGGGCCGGCTGGGACCCCAGAACTACTTCGGCGGCGCGGACCTCGGCCAGGCCGTCCGCCGCCTCGCCGACCACTGCGACCCGATCGCCCTGGTGCCGCTCGACGCCCCGGAGGCGGTGTTCGACGGACTGCCCCCCGCCGTCGAACGGCCGGTGTTCCTCGTCGACGCCGACGCCGAGAGCCTCGTCGAGGCGTATCGCACGCTGAAGACGTGGCGGCAGGCGGGAGCGGCCGGGCGGTCCGCCGTTCTGTATGGCGACGGTTCGCCGGCGGCCGCCGGCCCGCGGCACGCGCGGCTGCGGCAGGCGGCCCGGGCGTTTCTGGGGTGCGACCTCGCCCGTCAACGGACCCGCCACGGCGACGCCGCACGCCGCGGGATGGCCGCGGCGTCGGGTGTCCGGGTCTTCGCCGGCGCACGGGCGGAGGACGTCTGGGCCCCCCTCCTCGCCGTGGCGGCGGAGGCGTCGGCCGCCGGCGCCGTCGAGACGCCGCCGGCGGAGCGGGACGTGCCGGAGACCGTGGCGGCGGAGCCTGCCGCGCCGGCGGTCGCGGAGGATACACCCGTGCGCGGCGTTTGTGCTGCGCCGCACCGCGCGGCCGGCCCCGCCCCGTCCGTCCGTCCGGCGTTCACGCTGTGGCGGCCCGAGAGCCGCGACGAACTCCTCGACGCCATGGAGGCGCAGTTGCCCGCGCTCCTGGGCGAGGCCTACCCGCACGTTTTCCGCGTGGACGTGGCCGAGCCGGGCGCCCCGCCGCTCGTGGCCGTCCGACTAGACGGCACCCTGGTGGCGCTCCGCTTCGGCGAGGCGAACGAGGCCGTCCCGACGGAGCCGACCCGCCGGTGGCTGCGGGTGCACTGGCCGCTGCTCGTCCGCGCCTATCCGCACGCAAACCTTCCCGAGGAACCGCGGGTCGAAACGATGGTGCTGGCGGCGGCGAGGCCGGACCCCAGCGACGGAACCGTGCACCGGTTCGTACCGGTCCGCCTGGGCGGGCACAAGGGGATCGTCCTGCTGGCGTAGCGGGGGTCTCGGTGAGGGGGCTGTTCGAGCCCGCCGCGGAAGCGGCGGGTCATCTGCATCTGCCGTGGCCGACCCGCGCCGCCGCTCGCACATGACCGGCTGCTTCCGCAGCCGACTTGAAGGGGGCAGCGTTCGACACTCACGTCGTCGCCCGCTTGACTTCCCCTTCTGCGGCCGGTACCGTACCGCCATGGCGGACGAGCGACCGAGTTGGGACGAGTATTTCATGTCGATTGCCGAGGACGTGGCCCGGCGGTCGACGTGTCTGCGCCGGCAGGTCGGAGCGATCCTGGTCGTCGACCGTCAGATCCTGGCGACCGGCTACAATGGCGCCCCGAGCGGCGTCCTGCACTGCGACGAGACGGGATGCCTGCGCGAGCAGATGGGCGTTCCCTCCGGCGAGCGGCACGAACTCTGCCGGGGCCTCCACGCCGAGCAGAATGCGATCATCCAGGCGGCGAAGCACGGGACCCGCATCGACGGGGCGACGCTCTATACGACATACCATCCGTGCTCGTTATGTGCAAAGATGGCCATCAACGCCGGCGTCCGCCGCATCGTCTGCCGCCGCGATTACCCGGATGACCTCGGCAAGACGCTGCTGCGTTTGGGGAACGTGACGCTGGAGGTCCTGCCGCCGGAGGAGGTGTAGGCGGCCGGGTGGGTTGCGGTTGCGCGAGGGCGCTCGCTTTTTGAGCCGGCCGCGGGACCGGCCGGTCATGTCCATCTCCCCCGGTACGTGCCATGCCGGGTGGGGATAACCCGGTGCTTCCGCAGCGGGCTCGGAAAACGACTGCCCTCGCCGGGCAGGCCCCCAGATGATGGGGTTTTTTCTTGCGCAGCCCCGTGGATGGGGGTGTGAGAAGCCGTGTGAGATGGCGTGGAAAGGTTTTTGGGTCCGGTGGAAAAGTTTTTTCGGCGCTACACAAGGTATTGTGGTTTGACGATTTAGCGGTTTTGGCTTGCGGTGGAATATCGTCCGGCTAAGGGCCGGTTAAGAAAAAGAGGTTGACACCCCATATCCTGCGTCCTAGGATGTCCTGTCGCCGACATGAAGTAGAAAAGCGACAGCACTTTGGCATTTTCCCTGGAGTTCGGCGGCCGTTCTTTCCGATGGGTACAGGCGGCCGCGGAGCCCAAGATGTAGTAGATAGCGCTGGGACCCCGTCGGTCGGATCTGCCGGTTCGCGAGCGCAGGTGAGAGCGAGGAGCGCTCGGCCGTGGAATGCCCTTTCTGCCATGAAGACGACGACCGCGTCGTGGACTCGCGGGGCTCGGGCGGTGCCATCCGCCGCCGACGCGAGTGCCGCGCCTGCAGCCGCCGCTTCACCACTTACGAGCGGGCCGAGAGCGAGCCGCGCCTCCGCGTTATCAAGAAGGACGGCACGACGCGCGAGGCGTACGACCGCGACAAGATCCGGCAGGGGCTGACCCGGGCGCTGCACAAGCGGCCGGTGCCGACCGAGCGGCTCAACCAGATCCTCCAGGAGATCGAGGACGAGTTGGCCGCCCAGTACGACCTGGAGATTCCGAGCCGTGCCATCGGCGACCTGGTCATGACGAAACTCCGGGAGACGGACCAGGTGGCGTACGTACGGTTCGCGAGCGTGTATCGCGATTTCAAGGACGTGTCGCAGTTCGTGGAGGAAGTACAACCGATGCTGTCCGGACGGGGCCGTGCGTCCGCCGGCGGCCGCGAGGCGCCTGGGGGAGGGGAAGGCGCCGCGCGACCCCCAGAGCGGCCGACCGATGGCGACTGACGGTCGGCCTGAGACGCACCCGCCGCGAGGGCGTGGGGGGACGGTTCCCCCCCTGACCGTCCCCCCCGACCACGGCGGGCCCGCCGGATTCGACATAGGCGACGGACGCAGAGGACGTGCACCCATCGCAGGGAGAACGCAGGGATGTCGAACCGAATCACCCACATTCGCAAACGCGACGGATGCCTGATGCCGTTTGAGGAGAAGAAGATCGCCGACGCCATCTTCAAGGCGGCGCGCGCGGTGGGCGGACAGGACCGGTACGTGGCGGAGGAACTCGCCTCCGCCGTCACCGATTACCTGAACCTCCATTACGAGGGCGACACGCCCGGCATCGAAGACATCCAGGACATGGTCGAGAAGGTCCTGATCGAGACCGGGCACGCCAAGACCGCCAAGGCGTACATCCTGTACCGCGACAAGCGGGCGCAGGCGCGGCGGGCGATGAAGGTCCGCAAGGCGATGCGCTCGAAGGCCGGCCGCAACTCCACCGACGCCGCCCTCCTGGTGGACACCGGGGCCAAGGATGCCCTCCTGCCGTGGGACAAGGGCCGCATCGCCAGGGCGCTGGAGAAGGAGGCCCACCTCGATACGCCGACCGCCCGGAAGGTGGCCTCGGCGGTTGAGCAGCGGGTGCTGGCGTCGGGCCTCGGGCGAATTTCGACCGCCCTGGTGCGCGAACTCGTGGACAACGAGTTGTTCGAGCGCGGCCTCACGGGCCGCCTGGAACGCCAGAAGATGATGGGCATGCCGCGCTTCGACCTCGAGAACCTCATCTTCTCGAAGAGCCAGGAGAACTCGAACATCTCGCAGAACAACCCGGAGGCGATCAACCTGACGATCGCCGAAACGGTCCTGAAACAGTTTGCCCTCAGCCAGATCTTCTCCCGCGACCTCGCCGACGCCCACCTCAAGGGCCGCATCCATCTCCACGACCTGGGGTACCCCACGCGGGTGTACTGCTCCAGCCACAGCCTGGAGTACCTGAAGAAGTATGGGCTGGACCTCCAGAACCTCGACACCAAGAGCGCCCCCGCCAAGCACGCCCGCACGCTTACGGGGCACCTCAATACGTTCCTGGCGTCCATGCAGGCGTATTACGCGGGCGCCCTGGGTGTCGCGCACATCAACATCATGTACGCCCCGTACGTGGAGGACATGGACGACGAGACGATGCGGCAGGAGGCGCAGCACCTGATCTTCTCGTGCTCGCAGTCGGCGTTCAGCCGCGGCGGCCAGACGCTCTTCCTCGACTTCAACGTCCACACCGGCGTGCCGGGATATCTGAAGGACGTGCCCGCCATCGGTCCCGGCGGCAAGGAAACGGGCCGGACCTACGGCGACTACGAGGAGGCCGCCCGGCGATTCTGCCGCGCCATGCTCGACGTGTGGCGCGCCGGCGACCGGCACGGGCACCTGTTCGCGTTCCCGAAGTGCGACTTCCACATCAACGCCGAGACGTTCACCGATCCGGCCCAGCGCGACCTGCTGGACTACGCGTGCCAGATCGCCAGCGAGAACGGCGTGCCGTACTTCATCTTCGACCGCGACGAATGCACACTCAGCGCCTGCTGCCGCCTCCGCACCGCCATCGACGACCGGTACATGATGCAGCACCCGGAGAGCATGCGGTTCTGCGGATTCCAGAACGTGACGATCAACCTTCCCCAGGCCGCCTACCGCGTCGGGCCCGGCAACTGGGACGCCCTCGAGGCCGACATCGCCGACTCGATGGACCTCGCGATGCAGGCCCACCTGGAGAAACGCGAGTTCATCCGCCGGCTGATGGCCACCCCCGAGAAGCCGCTCTGGCAGATCGGCAAAACGGCCAAGGACGGCCGGCCGTACGTGGACCTCGACAAGGCCACCTACATCATCGGCCTCGTCGGCCTGAACGAGTGCATCCAGCACCTGACGGGTGAGGAACTGCACGAGTCCGACGAAGCGCTGAAGCGCGGCCTGCGGATCATCGCCTTCATGTACAAACGGGCCAAGCAGTATGCCCAGCAGTACGGCCTGAAGGTGAGCCTGGAGGAATCGCCCGCCGAGAGCGCCGCGAGGCGCCTCGCCAAGGTCGACCTGCGCGACTGGCCGGCGGCCCGGCAGGTGCTCAAAGGCGATCTCGACGCCGACGAGTTCTACTACACGAACTCCGTCCACCTGCGGGCCGACGCCCCCGTCGACCTGCTCACCCGCATCCGCAGCCAGGCGAAGTTTCACAACCTGATCGAGTCCGGCGCCATCATCCACGCGTTCGTCGGCGAACACCTGCCGCCGCCCGAGAGCATCGTTACGCTCGTGCGCCGGACGTTCGAGAAGACCCCCGCCGCCCAACTCACCATCAGCCCCGAGTTCACCGTCTGCCAGGGGTGCCACCAGACCACCCCGGGGTTGAAGGAGGCATGTGTGGCGTGCGGCAGCGAGGACGTGTACGGCATGACGCGGATCGTCGGCTACTTCAGCCGCATTGCCAACTGGAATAAGTCGAAACTCGGCGAACTGAAGGATCGCCAGGCCGGGAATTACCATGTGACCGGAGCGGTCCCGCCCATGCGGCCGGCCGAAATCGGTACGGCTGCCGGCTGAAGCGCCACCGGACCCCCGGCGCTTCAGCCGCGGCGGGACGACCCAGGCGGGGACCCCTTGTTGACGGAGGAGCCGGGAGCCGTCAGGCACCCTCGCCGCCCCGGCTCCCCGTCGCTTTCGCCCCCCGCCGGTATGTACCCTCGCACCTCGGCAACGCGAACATTTAGCCGCCGGCCTTGCCCGGCCCGTATCGAGGACGCGCCATGGAACGAGTCAACGAACACGACCAGGCGTACCGCGGCGGCGCGAGCGGCGTCAAGTACCTCTTCCGCGGGCCCCGCATCGACTGGGGCGTCATCCTCTTCGCCCCCGGTGAGGAACTCGGACGCCACAGGCATCACGAGGTCGAGGAAACCTTCTATTTCGTCGAGGGCACCGGCGGGCGGTTCATCTGCGATGACACCGAGCACCCCATCGCCGTCGGCACCGCCTTCCGCATCGAACCCGGCGAGGTCCACAACATCGTCAACGATACCGACACGCCGCTGAAGGCCGTCTTCATCAAGTCCGAGTACAAGCCGGACGACAAGGTCAAGGTGTAACCTCCCTCTCCCCGGATGGATGAGGGACGCTGGTGCTTCGTAGCGAAGCGCTGCTTCGCAGAGTAGCAGGGTGAGGGCGAACCTGACACGACAACGCCAAGTTGCCCATTTGCGCAGCGGGTCTCCGCACCTGCCGCGTTCGAAACGGCCTTTTCAGGGCTGGGCGGCGCCTGCGGAGACCCGCCGCGCACGAGTTAGCGTTGTAGTGCTGAGCGCCCGGTTGCGGGATGCTGTGCGACAGTGGTGCGGTGCGCCACCCGGCGCACCGCACCATATCGCCTGCCGGCCCGGTTGCCCGGCGAGGGCCCGGCGGCCGGCCCGCAGCCCGAACCGCTGGAAACGGGAGAGGATGTCCCCATGCTGACGTTCGAAGTCTACGGCAAGAACGGGTGCGCCAAGTGCAAGAGTACCCGGAGCAAACTCGGTCACTTCATCACCAAGGCCGACCGCGTGGGCGACGTGAAGGTCGACTACCACGACATGGACACCGTGGACGGCATGGCCGAGGGGGCGTTCAACGACGTCACCGACATCCCCACGACCATCCTCCGGGCCGACGGCGGCGACGCCCTGGCGCGTTGGGAAGGATGGCTGCCGCCCTCGGCCGAGGTCAAGGCCTACCTGGCCCGCGCCCCGCAGGTGTGATCGCCCATGTAGCCGCCGGCCTTGGTCGGCGCGTGCCGTCAGGGACACGCCGGGCAAGCCCGGCGCCTGAAGAGATTGCGCCGCGCGAAATGAGAAGCCCCATGGCCCCGCAGACCCAGACCGGCCTGCCCCCCATCGCCGGGTACCACCCGACGACGCTCATCGACTGGCCGGGACGCCTCGCCGCCATCGTCTTCCTGCCGGGGTGTAACCTCCGGTGCCCCTTCTGCCACGCCGGGCCGCTCCTCGGCGAGCCGGCCGAGACCGTGCCGATCAACCGGGTGCTCGCCCACCTGGCCGACCGCGACGACTGGCTCGACGGCGTGGTCGTCTGCGGCGGGGAACCCACCCTCCAGCCGGCCTTGGCCGACTTGTGCCGGCGCTTCCGCGAGACGGGTCTGGGCGTCAAACTCGACACGAACGGCACCCGGCCGGCGGTGCTGGAAGCCCTCCTCGCCGACGGCCTCGTCGACGCCGTCGCCATGGACCTCAAGGCCCCGCTCGACGACCGCTACGCCGAGGCCGCGGGCGTGGAAACGGTGGACCTGGAGGCCGTCCGCCGGTCCGTCGCCCTCCTCCTGGCGGGCACTGTGGAATACGAGTTCCGCACCACCGTCGTGCCGACGCTGCATGGCGAGGACGAGATCCGGGCCATGGGCGCCGCGATCGCCGGCGCGGACGCGTGGACCCTCCAACCGTTTGAGCCGGACGGAGCTCTGGCCCCCGCCTACCGGACGCTCCGGCCGTATCCGCCCGCCCAGATGGCGGCCCTGGCCGACCTCGGCCGCACCTTCGTCGCCCGGTGCAAGGTGCGGGGGCAGGGGTAAGGGCGATGGGTTCGGCCCTCGTGCGGATGCACACGCCTGGGGCCGGCCGGGGCGCCGCCCCAATATCTTGTACCCCCTTCAGGTGCTTGACACCGCCCCTTCGGCCGTCTAGAGTGGGCGCGAGTGGTCGGGCCGCCCGCCGCGGGGGCTGACGCGCGGCGGGTCTCCGCACCCGCCTCGCATACGGTGAGGGCGGGCCGTTGGGCGACGGAATGGCAGCCTGGGTTCGCCAGCCCGCTTGCGGGCCGCGGGCCGGTCGGGCGGCGATGGGCGCCCGTTATCGCCGCGAAACGTTGAAAACCGCCCCTGGCGGCCCGAATTCGCTAAAGTCCGATAACCCGGAAGGCCGATACATTGGCCACCTGAGAGCGGGGGCCGTATGCGCATACGCCTGATGCCCGGGACCGGCCGGCTCCTGCCGGCCCGTCCGGTCCGCCTTGCGCTGGTGCTGGCGGCCGCCGGGACTGCTGCGCTGGTGGCCGGGTGCCTGCCCCGCGACGAGGCGGCCTCCGCCCCCCGCACGCCACGCGATGTCTCCATCCCCGAGTACCTCGAAGACACGGTCGGCGAGGTGGCCCGCTTCGCCGGTAACGAGCCCCTCATCGTCCAGGGGCACGGGTTCGTGACGGGCCTGGACGGCACGGGGACCACGGCGGTCCCCCCCGGCATCCGGCGGCGGATGCTCGAACTGATGCGGCGGGAGAACGTGGCCGAGCCCGAGCAGATCCTCGCCAGCCGCGACACCGCCGTCGTCTCCGTCTTCGGCGCCATCCCGCCCGGCGCCGGGAAGGGCGAACGCTTCGACCTGGGCGTCCGCAGCATCCCCGGCACCGAGACGACGAGCCTGGAGGGCGGGTTCGTCCTGGAATGCGACCTGCGCCGGGTCCGCGCCGCGCGCGGCGTGGAGACCCGCAGCGAGCGGCTCGCCCTGGGGCGCGGCAGCATCTTCGTCTCCCCGTTCGGGGGCGAAGACGGCATGGCCGGCCGCAACGTCCTCCAAGGCCGCATCCTTAACGGCGGCCGGGCCATCAAGGCCCGCCAGTTCCGCCTCGTTCTGCTCGTGCCGTCCGTACGGACCGCCGACCAGGTCGTCCGCCTCATCAACGCGCGGTTTCCCGACGCCGCCAAGGGGGCCCGCGACCCGGCCCGCATCGACCTGACGGTGCCGGAGGTCTACCGCGACGCCAAGACCCGGTTCCTGGAACTCGTCGGACTGCTGTACATGCGCGACCGGCCGGGCGTCCGCCAGCAGCGGGTGAACCTGCTGATCGAGGCGCTGCGGAACCACGAGGACATGGACCGCGTGGCGCTGGGCCTGGAGGCGTTCGGGGGCGCGATCGCGCCGAAGTTGTATCCGCTGGGCGAGTCCGACGACCCGGCCGTCCGATTCTACGCGGGGCGGACGCTGGCGCACCTCCAGGATGCCCGGGCGGTCCACGTGCTGGAACCGATCGCCCTGGACGACGACTCGCCGCACCAGGAGGACGCCGTCAAGGCCCTCGGCCGGCTTCGCAGCGGCCTGGGGCTGGGCGTCCTGAGCCGGGCGCTGCACGCCCGGAGCGTCCGCGTGCGGGTGGCCGCCTGGCGGGCGATGGCCGACCTCGTCCCCCGCACGTTCCTCGTGCGGACGTTCGAGGGCAAGTTCTTCCTGCACGTGGTGGCGAGCGACGCGGCCCCGTTCGTATACATCTCGCGGACGGGCCGGCCGGAGATCGCGATCTTCGGCCGGGTGGCCGTCCGGCCCCCCATCCTCGCCGAGACCCACCGTGTCACCGCCACCGCCCGCGCCGGCCACGAGCGCCTGCACCTGATCAGCCGGCGACACGAGCGGGACATTCACCTGGAGGCCGACCTCTCGGTCCGGTCCCTCCTGGAAACGATGGCCGAGGCCATCCATGCCGACGAAGACGACCCCCGGAAGATCACGGGCCTCGGCCTCGGCTTCAGCGACGCGGTCGGCCTGCTGCACGCGATGGACGAAAAAGGGGCGCTGACCGGCCCGATCGTCCTCCAGCCGCTCGAGTACCGGGCGCTGGGTCCCTCCCCGCAGTTGCGGCCCATCCGGCCGCCTGAGGATGAGGTCGAATCGATCGAACCCGGCGACCGGCCCGTCGAGTCGCCCTGAGGGAGCGGGCCGACTCGCAGGCGCCGCCATACAGGGCGCGGTGCCCAGTCTTGGGCACCGCGCGGTGGGCACGACTGCCCACCGCGCAGAGGCGCACGTTCGCCGGCCCGCGTGTGGGCCGCGTGCCGTGGCGATGTGGGGCACTGCTATATACATCCCGGCCGGACACGCCGACCGGGCCCGACGCGACGTGCAAAGGAGTGTGACGGCGTGGAACTGAAACGCCTCGAAGTCTTCGGATTCAAGTCGTTCGCCGACCGAACCACGTTCGAGTTCGACTCCGGCGTGACGTGCATTGTGGGGCCGAACGGGTGCGGCAAGTCGAACGTCGTCGACGCCGTCAAGTGGGTCCTGGGCGAGCAGAGCGCCAAGAGTCTGCGCGGCCGGGAGATGGCCGACGTCATCTTCGCCGGCTCCGAAAGCCGCCGCAGCCTCGGGTTCGCCGAGGCCACCCTCACGTTCGATAACTCGCGCGGCGTGCTGCCGGTGGACGTGCCGGAGGTCGAGATCAGCCGGCGCCTCTATCGCTCCGGCGAGTCGGAGTACCTGCTGAACCGCAAACCCTGCCGCCTGCGCGACATCCGTGAACTCTTCATGGACACCGGCGTCGGCGTCGACGCCTACAGCCTCATCGAGCAGGGCAAGGTGGACGTGCTGCTCCAGTCGAACCCGCAGGAGCGGCGGCTGATTTTCGAGGAGGCGGCCGGCATCTCGCGCTACAAGGCCAAACGCCGCGAGGCCGAACGCAAACTCACCCGCACCGAGCAGAACCTGCTGCGCCTCAGCGACATCGTCCAGGAGGTCCAGCGCCGCCTCCGCTCCGTCAAGGTCCAGGCCGGCCGCGCACGCTCTTGGAAGGAGTACAACGCCCGCCTCCAGGACCTGCGGGTCTCCTACGCCCTGAACGCCTACGACGAGCATACCCGCGCCATGGCCGAGCAGCAGGCGGACCTCGACGGCCTTCAGGACCGTCGGTCCGAAGCCGCGGCCCGACTGGCGGAACTGGACCGGCGCCGGACGGCCGTCGAGAGCGAGGCGATGGACCTCCAGGAACGGGCCCGCGAGGCGGACGCCCGTCTCTCGGAGGTCCGCGCACGGATCGCCACCGCCGAAAACGAAATCGGGTTCCACCGGACCCGTGCGGACGAACTTCGACAGGTGGCCGACCGCGACCGTAAGAAACTCGGCGACCTCTCAGCCCATCTCCGCGAGGCCGAGGCTGGCGTCGAGGCACGCCGACGCGACATCCGCGAGGTCGACCAGGCCGCCGGACGGCAGGAAGCCGCTGTCGCCGACATCGAGCAGCGCCTCCGCACCGTCTCCGACACCGTCCGCGATCTCACCGAACGCATCGAGACCGCCAAGGCCGAGATGCTCGACCTGGCCCAGGCCCGGACGCAGGCGGCCAGCCGGCGGGCGGGGCTCCAGGACCGTGTCCGGCACCTCGATGCCCAGGTCGAGAAACTCTCCGCCCGGCGCGACGAAATCGGCCGGGCCCTGGCGGACCTGGCCGACCGCCAGCACGCCCTGCACGAAGAACAGGAAACCCTCGAGGCCGGCGTCGCCGAATGCCGCGGCCGCCTCGAATCCAAACGCCACGAGGCCGAGGCCCGGCAGGCCGACCTGGAGGCGGTCGGCAGCCGCCTCGCCCGCGCCAAGGAACACGCCTCCGCCCTCGAGAGCCGGCAGAGCCTCCTCGAGGACCTCCAGCGCCGCGGCGAGGGCATCCCGGAGGCCGTCCGACAGGTCACCGAGGCGATCGAGGCCGAGCAGGCGACGGACCCGGCCCCGTCGGCGGACGGACCGGACGCCACCCCCGCGGCGTCCGCGCCGCCCTGGGCCGGCGAGGCTCCCGCCGGCCCGGCGTTCGGGCCGCCGGCGCCGACCGCGGTACCCGCTGGAGACGGCGCCCCCCGCGGCCGTTGGCACGGCATGGTGGCGGACCTCGTGGAGGTGGACGTGGCCCACGCCCGTCTCGTGGAGGCGGCGCTCGGGGCGTCGGAGAAACTCATCGTCGCGGACCGCCAGGCGGACGTGCTGGCCCTGGCGCGCCGCCTCCAGGACGACCTGCCCGGCCAGGTGCGGTTCCTGGCCCTCGACGCCGTCCCGCCCGCCATGAACGGGAAGGACCTCTCGCCGTGGCCGGGGGCGCTCGGCTGGGCGATGGACTACGTCCGCGCCGGTGAGGCGGTCCGGCCGGCGGTGGCCCATCTGCTGGCGCGCACCGTCGTGGTCGAGACGCTTCAGGACGCCGTCCGGCTGGGCGGCGAGGGCGGCCCGCTGGCGGGGTACCGGTTCGTCGCCCGTTCCGGCGCGGTCCTGGAGGCCGACGGGTCCATCGCCGTCGGTCCGCCCGGCCCGGAGACGAGCCTGATCTCCCGCCGGGCGGAACTGCGCGAGGTGCAGGAGAAACGGGAGGAGGTCACCCGGCAGATCGACGCCTTGGAGGCCGACCGGCAGAAGGCGGTCGCCGACCTCCAGCGCCTCGATGCCGCCCAGCAGGAACTGCGGCAGGAGATTTACGAGGCGTCCATGCGGAAGGTGGAGGTCGAGGCCGAGCACCGCCGCCTCGGCGAGACCCGGCAGGAACTGGTGAAGGAACGGCCCGTCGTCGAGAGCGAACGCGAGGACCTCCGCCGCCGCCGCGACGAAGACGCCCGCACCGCCGAGGAGGTGGACCGGCAGGTGGCGGATCTGGCGCGCCGCGAGGGCGAACGCCGCCGCCAGGTCGCCGCCATGGCCGGCGAGCAGGACGAGGCCGTCCGACGCCGCGACGCCTGCGAGGAGGAACGGACCGAGGCGCGGGTCGCCCTGGCGCAGTTGAACGAGAAACGGGCCGCCGCCCGCGACGCCCTCGCCGCCGCCCAGCGGGACCTCGAGGGTACTCGGACCGGCATCGACGAGGCCCGGCGGGAACTGGACGACTGCCGACGGCGCATCCGCGAGGCCGACCGGACGATGCTCCGTCTCCAGTCGGACCTGGCCGACCACTTCCTCGCGAAGGAGTCGGCCGAGGCCGACGTCCGCCGCCTCTCCCAGGCCCGGGCGGAGGCCCGTCGCCGGACCTCGGAGATTGCCGAGGAGGCCCGCAGCGTCCAGAAGGAGATCGACGATCTCCAGGCCCGCATCCACGAGGTGGAACTCGCCCGCCGCGAATGCGAAACCAAGCGCGACGACCTGGTCGCCCGCATCCGCGACGAGGTCGGCATCGACCTTGCCGAGCGCTACGCCGAGTGGGAGCCCGAGGACGTCGACTGGGACGCCGTCGGCGAGGAAATCCGCGACCTCCAGGGCAAGATCGACCGTCTCGGTTCCGTGAACCTCGATGCCATCGACGAGCAGGCGGACCTGGAGCGCCGCGTCACGTTCCTCCAGCAGCAGGAAGAGGATCTGGCCGGCGCCCGCGACACGCTCTCGGACCTCATCGAACGGATCAACCGCGAGAGCCGCGAGCGGTTCCAGACCACCTTCGACGCGGTCCGCGGGCACTTCCAGGATCTGTTCCGGAAACTCTTCGGCGGGGGCAAGGCCGACGTGTTCCTCGAAGAGGAAGCGGACATCCTGGAGTCGGGCATCGAAGTGGTGGCCCGTCCGCCCGGCAAGCAGTTGCAGCGGATCAGCCTGCTCTCGGGCGGTGAGAAGACGATGACCGCCGTCGCCCTGCTGCTGGCGGTCTTCCGGGCTCGGCCGAGCCCGTTTGCGATTCTCGACGAGGTGGACGCGGCGCTGGACGAGTCGAACATCGACCGGTTCACCGCCCTGGTCCGTGAGTTCCTGGACCAGTCGCAGTTCGTCATCATCTCGCACAACAAGCGGACGATGGCGATCGCCGACGTGCTCTACGGCGTGACGATGGCGGAGCCGGGCGTCTCGCGCAAGGTCAGCGTCAAGTTCGCCGACCTGCACGCGGAGGGGTTCCTGACCGAGGAGGCGGAGGCGGAGCCGGGCGGCGAGCGGATCGTGGCGGGCGTGCCGGTGGAGGTCGAGGCCGCCATCAGCCACGCCGGGGCCGAGGCCGTCCACCGCGACGGCCCGTCGGACGGTGTCGGCGAAGCGGCGCCCCAGACGACCGACGAATCCGCCGACGGGCCGCCCGAGGTGGCTGACGAAATGCCCGAGGCCTCGCCCGTTGAGGCGGGGGCGGAGGCCCCCGGCGCGCCGTAGGGTGGGTGCTTGCGCCCACGCGCTTTGCGCAGTGGCCTGTCCTGGCCACGGCGCGGTGGGCAAGACTGCCCGCCGCGCAGAGGGCGAGTGGCGGCGCGCCTTCGACTTCGCGGGGGGACGCAGGCGCAGTCCGCGAGAGGACACCATGACCACCGATGCACCCGCCGAGCCGGCGACCGAGCCGGCCGCCGCGACGCCGGCCGACCCCGACCGCGTGCCCGTCCTGCCGCTGCGGGGACTGGTGGCGTTTCCGGGCCTCGCCCTGCCGCTCCAGGTGGGGCGGGAGATGTCTGTCACGGCCGTTCACGAGGCCCTGGCCCGCGACGGCCGGCTGCTCCTGCTGGCCCAGCGCGACGCCGAGTGCTTCGACCCGTCGGCCGACGACCTCTTCGAGATGGGGACCGTGGCGCGGGTGCACCAGGTCTTCCGCGGGGAGGGCGGCACGCACAAGGCGATCGTGGAATCCGGCGTCCGGGCCCGCGTGTGCGAGGTCGACCGCGACGGCGGGTGCCTGTGGGCCCGCATCGAGCCGGTCGTCGAACCCGACGACGAGGGCCCCGAACTCGAGGCCCTGATGCGGACGGTCCGCGGCCGGTTCTACGCCTACATGCACCTGGCGCCGTCGCTTCCGGAAGGCGTCGGGCAACTCGTGACGCAGGCGGCGTCGGCGTCGCTGCTTGCCGATACCGTCGCCGCCTACGCCGCCCTCCCGTACACCGACAAGCAGCGTCTGCTGGAGATGGTGGACCCGGAGGCGAGACTGCGGACGCTGGCGGACATCCTGGAAAACGAACTCTCGCTCCTGGAGATTCAGAAGAAGATCGGGCACCGGGTCCGCTCCCGCATGAACAAGAGCCAGAAGGAGTACTTCCTCAAGGAGCAACTCAAGGCCATCGAGGAGGAACTCGGGTACCACGAGTCGGGCGAGGGTCTGGCGGAACTGCGGGAACAGATCGCCGCCTCCGGCATGCCGGAAGCCGTCCGCAAGATCGCCCTGCGGGAGCACCATCGCCTGAGCCGCATGCTCCCCCTCACGCCCCAGGCGGTGGTCGTCAGCGAGTACCTCGACTGGCTCATCCACATGCCGTGGCAGCAACGGACGGACGATCACCTGGACCTGCGTCACGTGCGTCGGGTGCTGGACGAGGACCACTTCGGCCTGGAGGAACCGAAGGATCGGATCCTGGAGTACCTGGCGGTCAAGAAACTGGCGGCCGACCACATGCGGGAGCCGATCCTCTGTTTCGTCGGGCCGCCCGGCGTCGGCAAGACGAGCCTGGCGGGCAGCGTGGCCCGGGCCCTGGGCCGCCGCTTCGTCCGAAAGAGCCTGGGCGGCGTGCGCGACGAGGCGGAAATCCGAGGCCATCGGCGGACCTACGTCGGCGCCTTGCCCGGCCGCATCGTCCAGAGCATCCGCAAGGCCGGCGTTCGGAACCCTGTCTTTCTCCTCGACGAGATCGACAAGATGGGGCAGGGGATGAGCGGCGACCCGGCCAGTGCGCTCCTTGAGGTGCTCGACCCGGACGAGAACCACGCCTTCAGCGACCATTACCTGGAGGTGGAGTTCGACCTGTCGGAGGTGCTGTTCATCTGCACGGCGAACGTGGCGGCGAACATCCCGCCCGTGCTGATGGACCGGCTGGAGGTGATCGAACTCTCCGGCTACACGCTGGAGGAGAAGGTCGGCATCGCCGAGCACCACCTCCTGCCGCGCGAACGCGCCGCCCACGGCCTGGCGGACGGCGACGTCACCCTGCCGCGCGAGGTTCTCCTCGCCCTCGCCGAACGCTACACCCGCGAGGCCGGCGTCCGGAACCTGCGGAAACGGCTGGCCCGGGTGCTGCGGAAGATCGCCACCCAGCGGGCCTCAGCCGACACGCCCCCCGCCGAGCCCCATGCCGTCACCGTCGACCACCTCCGCACCTACCTGGGCCCGGCCCCGTACCGCCGCGGGCAGACCGGGCCGAAGGAGGGCGTCGGCACCGTGACGAGCCTCGCCCGCACCGAGGCGGGCGGCCGGAGCCTCACCATCGAGTGCTCCTGCATGGTCGGTAAGGGCGACCTGACCCTGACCGGCCAACTGGGCGAGGTGATGCAGGAGTCCGTGAAGACGGCCCTGTCGTGGGTCCGGTCGCGATGCAGCCGGCCGGGCGTCGTGCCGGCCCGCCACGCCGTCGATTTGCACGTCCACGTGCCCGAGGGCGCCACGCCCAAAGACGGTCCGAGCGCGGGGCTGCCGGTCCTGTGTGCCCTGGCGTCGGCGATGAGCGGGTGCCCCGCCCGCCGCGACATCGCCATGACCGGCGAAGTCACCCTCCAGGGCCGGGTGCTGGCCGTCGGCGGGATCAAGGAGAAGGTGCTGGCGGCCCATCGCGAGGGCCTGACGCGCCTCATCCTGCCCGCCGAGAACCGCGACGACCTGGAGAAGGTACCGGCCGAGGTCCGCGAGGAACTCGACATCCGGTTCGTCGAGCGGGTGGAGGCGTGCCTGCGCGAGGTCGTGCCGGGCCTGAAGGGCCAGTTCCGCTCCCGCGCCCCCAGCCACGCCAGGCGGGAGGAGTAGGGGGCGCGCGGGGGCAACGACTGTCAGTTCGGCCGAGGCCTCGGTCGAAATGACATGCGGAGGGCTCGGCAGATAAGGTCGGCGGGGCCCAACGACGGGATTTCTCCGCTGGGGCCCTGCGGGCCCTCGGCCGAAATGACAGTTCCTACCCCTTCGCCCCGCCCTGGTCCTTCAGCCACGTCCGGAACGGCTCGGCGGTGTCGGCCTCAACGCCGGTCAGTTCCTTCATGACCGCCAGGTAGAGTTGCTTGAGCCGGTCCTCGGATTCCTTCTGGTGGGCCTCGATCAGGGCCCGGACGGCCGGGGCCGCCCCCTTCGGGGCCAGGGTCGCCACGGCCGAGGCCGCGTTCGTCCGTGTCCACGGCAACTCGGCTTTGAGGGCGTCGAGGAGGGCGGGTAGGATGGCCTCGGCATTCGCGTCGCCGCGGATGTAGATGCGGCCGGCGAGCAGGGCGGCGGCGCCGCGGACGCGCGGCTCCTCGTCCTTCAGGCGCTCGAGCAGCGGGTCGCGGTCGAGCGGGTCGCCGCGAATCGCCAGGCTCACCAGGGCCGTCCCGCGGACCTGGCCGCTCGGGTCTTCGGTAAGGGCCCGGAGCCGCTCCGACACCTGCGGGCCGTCCAGGAACGCCAGCGCGAACGCCGCCAGGTCCCGCACGATCGGATCCGGGTCGGTGGCGTCCATGAGGATCTGCTTGGCGTTGACGCCGGTTACTTGCCGGAGCGTCGCATCGATCTGGGCCAGGGCGTCGCGTTTGCCGCTCGCCCCGGCGCGGTCGCGGCTGGTCTGGAGGTCCCGCAGCATCAGGCGCAGCCGGGCGGGCTTGACGGGTTCGGTCACCAGCCGGCGCTGGGCGAGGGAGGCGTGGAGACTGCGGACCGCCGCCGTCCACGTCCCCTCCGGATTGGCGTCCAGGTACGCCTGGAGGGTGGAGACGGCCGCGTCCAGGTTGCCGGCGCGGGCGTCCGCCATCGCCTTCTCCAGGGTTTCCAGGCTCTTCTTGGCCTTCGCCAGGGCGGCCGGGGCGAGGCGCCTGGACTCCTGGAGCCGCTCTTCCCACGTCCGGGTCAGGTGCTGGGCGGCCTCGCCGGCCTTCTCGTCGAGCACCAGCGTGCCGCGCTGCGACAACAGGCCCGACCCGTCCCTGGCCCAGGCGGTGCGGGCCTCCAGGCGGGTGACGCGGATGCGGTCGGCGAACTCGCCGCCGAACGTGAGGCGGCCGGTGGTCTGGAAGACGACCGCGGGCGGCCCGTCGCCGCCGGCGCCTCCCGGGACGCTCGCCGTCGTCAGTTGGAGCCGGGCGGCGCCCAGGTCTACCTCGCGGGTGACGGGGCTGTCCGGGCCGACCGGCTTCCGGGGCAGGTACCGTAATTCGGCGATAGCGCGGTCGATGGCCCCCATCGCGTCCTGCGGTGCGGGCGGCGTCTCCAGGGCCCGGCCGGTCAGGTCCCGCCGATGGGCCGCCAGCAGCGGCGGCATGGGACGGAACCGCCGGGCTTCCGGGATCCGGCCGAGCCGATCCTCGCCGTTCTCCTCGTACGCCACGAGCCGTTCGCCGCTGGGTGTTTCAAGCGTCACGACGCGCATCTGCGGCGGGTCGTCCTGCGTCTCGACGACGAGCATCTCCCGCCGGGCCGAGACTTCCGTCACCCGCCGCGACGTCTGCTCGCCCGACCGGACCTGCACGTCCGTCCGCGTGTTCCGGTCGAAGACGCGGCGAACGCCCGGCGACACGTCGTACCGCAGCGGGTCGGCCTGAGCGAGGACGGGCGCCGCGACGGCGGTGGCCAGCACCAGGGCAAGCGTCAGCGTTCGGCGCATCACTCCATCCTTCCTTGCGTTTCGGCGCCGCGTTCGACCACCAGGCTGGGCCGGCGGCTCTTCATCAGCCGCCACAGCAGCAGGCCTCCGACCACGACCATGACGACGGCGATGTTCTGGCTGATCGTGAGGCCGGGCAGGGCCTCGGCGGCCTCGCGGGCGCCCACCAGCCGCAGCAGCGTCGGCAGCCCCAGCAGAAACGCCTCGGGCTCGTCGGCCCGGAGCATCTCCAGCAGGTACCGCGTGACGCCGTACAGGACCGCGAAGGTGAGCAGGGTCTGCCCGTTCCGCCGACGCCGCCGGAACATCATGGATAAGACGAGCGCCAGCCCGAGGGCATTCACCAGCGAATAAGCCTGAGACGGATGGATGGCGGGCATTTCCCACACGGCCGCCACCGCCCCGCCCACGGCCCCGCTGACGGCCGTGCCGCCCTCGCGGCCCAGGAGCCGGACGGTATCGACCATGGCCGGCACCTGCGCTTCCGCGTAATGGTACCACGGAAGGGACCCGACGGGCCAGACCAGGCCGGGGCCCACCCGTGCCACGTCGCCGTAGCAGCAGCCGTTCAGGAAACAGCCGACCCGCCCCAGCGCCAACCCCAGGGCCATACTCGGCGTGATGACGTCCAGCCAGTACAGGACATTGCGGCGTGAGAAGTGCAGATACGCCACCGTGGCGAGGGTGGCCACCACGAAACCGCCGTAAAACGTCAGCCCGCCTTCCCAGATGCGCAGCAGCGCCAAGGGACCGTCGAACTGCTCGTAGTTCTGGATGACGAAGAACGCCCTCGCGCCGAACACGCCGCCGAAGAAACACGCCAGGGCCGCGTTGTGGACGACCTCGGGGGGCGAGCCGTCGCGCTTCGCCCGCCGCGCCGCCGTCACGATCGCCAGCAGAAACCCGACCGCCATCGCCAGTCCGTACCCGTGCAGGGGGAGCACGTGGTCGGTGCCGGGGATCGGTATCCGCAGCAGGACTTGGCGCACGGGTCGGTTCCGGGGAGGGTCAGGTCATTTCGCGGACGTAACGGTTTTCGGCGTCGACGAGGATTTTCTGCGGCCGATGGTCGGCGAGTTCGTCCGGCCCCAGGTACGCGAACGCCAGGATGATGACGAGGTCGCCCGGCTCGCCGAGACGGGCGGCGGCGCCGTTGAGGCAGATCGTGCCGCTGCCCCGTTCCCCCGCCAGCACGTACGTCTCGTGCCGCGTGCCGTTCGTGACGTTCGCCACCAAAACGGCCTCGCCGGCCAGGATGCCGGCGGCGTCGAGGAGGTCCTCGTCGATCGTGATGCTGCCCTCGTACTCCAGGTGCGTCTCGGTGATGCGGGCTCGATGGATCTTGGCGCGTAAGACTTTGACCAGCATACGGCTGACCTTTCCGATTGTTCCCGTTGAGCCGTCGAGGGCACGTCGACGGTCCTCTTGCATTGCTTCTTGTTGTCATTCTGAGGAGCCCGTAGGGCGACGAAGAATCTCGCCTTGTCGCCACTGGCACGGCGAGATTCTTCAGCCTCGCAAGCGAGGCCTCAGAATGACATAGAACGGAGGTCGTTTCACGCCTCCCCGCCGTTGTCCAGGTTCCGGAGGAGGACGTTGTCGATGAGGCGCGTCTGGCCCACCTGCACCGCCGCCGCCACCAGCACCTGCTCGCCGACGGTCTCGAGCGGCTGGAGCGTATCCGGGTCGACGACGGCGACGTACTGCGGCTCGACGCCGTCGGCGGCTTCCAGGGCCTCGCGGACGCGTCGCTCGACGGCCCGTGCGTCGCGCTCGCCGGCGCGGATGCGACCGCCGGCCTCCAGCACGGCCCGGGGCAGGGCGAGGGAGCGGGCCCGCTCCGCCTCGCTAAGATACCGGTTTCGGCTGCTCGTGGCCAGGGTATCGGCGTCGCGGACGAGCGGGCACGCCCGGATGCGGACCGGCAGATTCAGATCCGCCGCCATCCGCCGGATGACCGCCAGTTGCTGGGCGTCCTTTTCGCCGAAGTAGGCGGCGTCCGGCCGGACGATGCCCAGCAGCTTCGTCACCACGGTGCACACGCCGTCGAAGTGGCCGGGGCGGTACGCCCCGCACAGGCCCTCCGTCAGGTCCGCCACGTGGACGGTGGTCTTGGGCTCGTCCGGGTACATCTCCTCGACCGGCGGATGGAACACCAGATCCACGCCCTCGTCCTCGCAGGCCGCCAGGTCGTCTTCGATGGGCCGAGGGTAACGGGCGAGGTCCTCCCCCGGGCCGAACTGCGTCGGGTTCACGAAGATGCTGACGACGACGAACCCGCTGTCGGTGCGGGCGGCTCGGATGAGGCTGCGGTGCCCCTCGTGCAGGGCCCCCATCGTGGGAACGAGGCGGACGGTCTCCTCCCGCAGACGGGCCTCGTCCACCTGGCTTCGGACCTCCGGGATGTGCTCGGCCACGATCATGGTACCCTCGGACGGGCGGCGGGCGCCGGCCGCACGCCAACGGCGAAGGGACCATTATACGGCTATCGATGGTCGAGACAAGCGCGGGGCGGCGGGCCGTTCGCGGCCCGGACGCACAACCTCATCCCCCGAGGCGTGTCGCCAGGAGCCGGTCCTCGTCCTCCTGCGTCCATCCGCCCTGGTCCGTGAGGTCCTCGACGGGCGTCAGCGGCATCTCGATCTGCGGATAGATGACGATCCGGCCGGGGTAAGTGCCCTCGTGGGTGTGGTGGATGCCGTCGCCGACGGCGTCGATGCCGCCGATGCATGCGACGGCGTTGTTGGGGTTGATGTGGCCGGCGGCGGCGTCGTCCAGGGCCAGGCGGAGGGCCTCGATCGGCGACCCGCTCGTCGCCACGAGCGTCCACTGGCCGTAGTGCATGTCGTTCAGGTTGATCTGCATCCATGCCTTGTCGCGGTCGGGGAAACCGGCAAAGATATTGAAATACGCGTTCTTGCCGAGGTAGGGGATGGCGGCCTCGGCGGCCTTGGCGACGGGGGCGAGGAGGATGACATCGTCCGCCCCGCCGGGCTCCAGGTGGTTCGCGATCGTATCGGAGGCCAGGTCCACGACCGTCAGGTCCACACCCTTGGCCTCGGCGAGCGGGGCGAGGCTCGTCATGACCTTGCGGATGCGGTCGGGTTTCATCTCGGTCACCAGGACCCGGCCCGCGCCGTCCTGGATGCCCTTCTCGATGTGCATGAGGCCGAGCGGCCCGGCGCCGATGTACCACGCCGTTCCGCCGGGCAGGACGCTGTGCGTCTCGCGGTGGTGGCTGTACGCGTGGTAGACGCAGGCCCACGGCTCGGCCAGCGCCGCCTGGCTGTAGGCCAGGCCCGGGTCGACGCGCAGCAGGTACCCGCCCTCGTAGATCTCCGGGCCGATGGTCTGGTACTGCTGGTCGGCCCCGCGGAGTTTGTAGCCGTAGGCGATGTTCTCGCCGTCGATGTAGATCTCGGCCTGGACGGCGTACCGCTCGCCCACGTGGTAGCGGTCCGCCAGGCCGCCGCCCACCTTGACGACGGTCATCGAGACCTCGTGGCCCGGGACGGTGGGCTCGGCGGCGAGGTCGCGGCCCTGCATGCGGGCGTGACGCTCGCCCTGCGAGATCATCTTCCAGTCGCTGGCGCAGATGCCGACGGCGTCGATGCGGACCAGCAACTCCTCGTCGGCGGGGTCCGGGACGGGCGCCGCCTCCAGCCGCAGGTTCTCCAGGCCCGCCGCGTACAGGTTCCAGGCGCGGGAGGTCTCGGGGATATCGTAGGAGCCGGTGACGTTTCGGTAATCGTCGCGTGTGGTCATGGGGAGCCTTTCGGTTCTACTTGTGTCCCGCCGACCGGCAGGGTGCTTGCGCCTTGCGCGGTGCCCAGTCTTGGGCACCGCGCGGTGGGCAAGACTGCCCACCGCGCAGGGCACGGGTCGGGGTTAGCGCACGAACACCTGCCCCGCGTCGCAGACGAGCACCTGGCCGGTCACGACGCGCG
>CAZNYC010000032.1:0-34531 GCA_964577175.1 uncultured Anaerolineales bacterium | reverse complement strand
GGCCAGGCCGAGGCGGCCCTCTCGTCCCTCGTCTCGTGGTACAACGCGAACCGTGAGGCCCTCGCCGCCCGCCGCGAACTCGGCGACGCCCCGCAGACGATATTGCTCATTCAATCGTCATTCGGATCTCGTCATTCGGCATTCCCGGCCCCGTCCTCGGCGTCATCGAGGATGTGCCCGAGTTTGACGCGCTTGGTGTGCAGGTACCGCTCGTTCTCCGGCCGGGGCGGGACGACGAGCGGCACGCGTTCCACGATCTCCAGGCCGTAGCCTTCCAGGGCCACCACTTTCCGCGGGTTGTTCGTCATGAGCCGCACCTCGCGCAGGCCCAGGTCGACCATGATCTGGGCCCCGATGCCGTAATCGCGCAGGTCCGGCTCGAAGCCGAGTTTGACGTTGGCCTCGACGGTGTCGAGCCCTTCCTCCTGCTGGAGGCGGTAGGCCCGGAGTTTGTTCGAGAGGCCGATGCCGCGCCCCTCCTGGCGCATGTAGACGACGGCCCCGCGTCCCTCCTCGGCGATGCGGGCCATCGCCGTGTGCAGCTGGTCGCCGCAGTCGCACAGGCGGCTGCCGAAGACGTCGCCGGTCAGGCACTCGGAGTGGATGCGGACGAGCGTCGGCTCCGTCTGGACGGGCACCTCGCCGTTCTCGTCCTCGATGCCGAGGCCGCCGAGCGTCAGGGCGATGTGGGGCAGGGCGTCGATGATGCTCTCGTAGGCGTGCAGGTCGAACGTGGCCTCCGGCGTGGGCAGCCGGACCTGGGCCACCTTCCGGATGAGCCGTTCCTTGCGGTGACGGAACGCGATGACCTGGGCCACGGAGCACATCTTCAGGCCGTGCTCCTTGCAGAACGGGACGAGGTCGGGCACGCGGGCCATCGTGCCGTCGGGTTTCATGATCTCGCAGATGACGCCGGCCGGCTTGAGGCCCGCCAGGCGCGCCAGGTCCACGGCCCCCTCCGTCTGCCCGGCCCGCACGAGGACGCCGCCCTCGCGCGCGCGGATCGGAAAGACGTGCCCCGGCCGGACGAGGTCCTCCGGCTGCGCGTCGTCGGCGACGGCCGCCAGGATGGTCCGGGCCCGGTCGGCCGCGCTGATGCCGGTCGTGACGCCGGCCTGGGCGTCGACGCTCACGGTGAACGCCGTCCCGAACTGGGCGGTGTTGACGGGCGTCTGGGGCGGGAGGTCGAGGCGGTCGATCAGGCTCGGGGCCATCGGCAGGCAGATCAGTCCCCGCCCGTGGTAGGCCATGAAGTTGATGACCTCCGGGGTGACCTTCTCGGCGGCGCAGACGAGGTCGCCCTCGTTCTCGCGCTGCTCGTCGTCAACGAGGACGATGGTGCGGCCGGCCCGGAGGTCCTCGAGGATGTCCGGGATGTCGCTGAATATCTCGCTCATGGCGCGTGTATGGTACATCGGGGCCGGCGGGCAATCAAGCCGCGAGGGTCGGCGGGACAGCGCGGGCGCACACGTGCGGCGGCCCGGAATCCCGCATGGTGCGCGCCGGGTCTCCGCACCCGCCGCGCCATCTGCCGACTTGGCGTTGTGGGGCTGGCCGCGCAGAGCCCGCCGATTCCGGTTGAACGGGTTCGGCGCGGGCGGCTATAATCCCACCGCCCCGCAGGAGTGGACCATGGACGCGTTATTCAAGGCCATCGCCGGCGCCGGGCCGTGTCTCATGTTCGGCGTCTTCGCCGTCATCGTCGTCGTCGTCATCGTATTCGGCATCCTCGGCGCGCAGAAACGCCGCAAGGCGATGCACGCCCTGGCGCAGAAGTGGGGCTTCGCCTTCTATCCCAAGGACCCGTGGAACCTGCCGATGTGGTACACGCGGCTGGACCTGTTCAACCGCGGGCGGTCGAAACGGGCCACCAACGTGATGAGCGGCGAGGTGGACGGCCGCACCGTCGTCGCCTTCGATTACCGGTACACGACGGGCAGCGGGAAGAACTCGCACACGCACCATCACCAGGCGGTGGTGTTCCTGCTGCCCATCGACGCGCCGGCCGTGCGCCTGCGGCCGGAGAGCGTCTTCGACCGCATGGCCTCGTGGGTCGGCTGGGACGATATCGACTTCGAGAGCGACGAATTCAGCCGGCGCTATCACGTAGCCAGCGAGGACCGCCGCTTCGCGTACGACCTCTTTCACGCCCGTCTCATCGATTACCTGCTCCGCTGCGGCACGGCGCCGCACATGGAGACGGCCGGCGTCTTTCTGCTGCTCTACGACAAGGGCAGCGGGCGGGTGGAGAACTTCGACCGGCTCATCCAGATCGGCCAGACCGTCGTCAACATGATTCCCGACTACGTGCTGAAGGCCCGAGGCGTGGAGCAGAGCGGCGCCGCCCCCACGGGAGGTACCCGATGACCGGCGTGATGCTTGCCCAGGCCGAGGCCCTGTTCGCCCTGCTCCCGTTCTGCGCGTGCATCGGCGTGCCGATCCTCATTGTCGGCATCGTGCTTATCGGCATGTATAACAGCCTGGTGCGCGGCCGGAACCACGTGCAGGAGTCCTGGGCCGGCATCGAGACGGAACTGAAACGCCGCTACGACCTCATCCCGAACCTCGTCGGGACCGTCAAGGGCTACGCCGCCCACGAGCAGGACGTGCTCGAGCGCGTGACGCAGGCCCGGACGCAGGCGCTCGAGTCGCAGGGCTCCGCCGCCGACCAGGCCCGCGACGAGAATCAACTCGTCGGCGCCCTGAAGCACCTCTTCGCCGTCGCCGAGGGGTATCCCACGCTGAAGGCGTCGGAGAACTTCCTGGCGCTGCAGCGGGAACTCGTGGAGACGGAGAACCGGATCCAGGCGGCCCGGCGGTTCTACAACGCCAACGTCCGCGACTTCAACGACCGGTGCCAGATGTTCCCGACGAACGTGATGGCGGGCATGTTCGGCTTCCAACCGGCGGAGTTCTTCGAGGTGGAATCGGCGCTGGAACGGGCCACGCCGAATGTGTCGTTCGGCGCGGGAGGCGCGGGGGAATGAGGAATGACGAGGCCCGAATGACGATGGAATGCCGAATGACGAAGGGGTTCCAGGCCCGGCGTCGCGGGCCTGCCTCATTCGGCACGTGACCCGCGCAACGTCGAAGGCCTACGCGTTGCCGTCTGGACCTTCCTGGACTTCAGGCAGTTGCCTCTTCAACCGCGGCACATCGCGTTCAACGATCTGCCACACGCGGACGACATCCACGCCCAGGTAATCATGCACCAGAACGTTGCGGAAGCCGGCAATGGCACGCCAGTCAATGTCCGGATGGTCCCGTTTGAATTCGGTACTCAGGCGCTGGGTCGACTCGGCCAGTGTCTGGAGGTTTCGAAGGACCGCGTCCTGGATCAATCTGGATTGGAGAAAGGCCTCGCGTCCGCCCTGCACGTATTCCTCGATTCGCGCCATTGCCTCCCGAATATGAATCAGGTACAGGCGGTCATCGTTCATAGCGGTGTGGCCTCGTGCAAGACGCGGTCGCGGATGTACCAATGCAGCGCAGGCTCGGTTACCAGGTCCACCTTGCGCCCCAGCAGGTCCTGGAGGTCCATCAGCAGCGCGCCAAGGTCCAGGAGCGAACGGTCCTCGTCCAGGTCTACGAGGAAATCCACGTCGCTGTCCGGCCTTGTTTGACCGTTGGCCGCCGACCCGAACACGCGCACATTGCGCGCGCCATGGCGCTTGGCCAAGCGGAGAATGTCGTCTCGCTTCTCGGTGACGAGGGGGTCCAGCGCCATCGCACGCTCCTCGCGTCACTGCGGTTGCAGCATTAGACTAGCACAACCGTTGCCTCGGTCAAGTCTTTGCGGCGTTTTCCCCCAAGGCGAAGGCCGGCTTCATTCCGCCTTCCCCGTTCCGCGTTCCGCATTGAAAAGCACCTCGTCCATCGCCCCCGACCGGTACCCCTCCAGGTCGACCGTCACGTACGCGTAGCCGAGGGCCTTCAGGTCCGCGACGATCTGCCCGTGGTGCCGGGACACCAGCCGCGCCACCTGCTCCGGCGGCACCTCGATGCGGGCCACGTCGCCGTGATCGCGCACCCGGCACACCTCGTACCCCAGGTGATGCAGATGCCGCTCCGCCGCCGCCACACGCTGGAGCCCGGCCTCGGTAATCGGCTGGCCGTACGGAAACCGGGTGGCGAGGCAGGGCGAGGACGGCCGGTCCGCCGTCGGCAGGTCCAGGCGCCGCGAGAGGGCCCGCACGTCGGCCTTGCCGAGACCGGCCTCCATCAAGGGACTCGCCACGCCCAGTTCCGCGAGCGCCCGTTTGCCGGGGCGATGGGCACGGGCGTCGTCGGCGTTCGAGCCGTCCAGCACCTCCGCCAGGCCGCGCTCCTCCGCCAGTTGGATGACCGACCGGAACAGCGCCCGCTTGCACACGTAGCACCGGTCGGGCGGATTGTCCGCCAGGCCCGCCACCTCCAGCGGGTGCTGCTTGAGGACGGCGTGCTCGGCGCCGAGCCGCTCGGCCAGGGCGTTCGTCTCGTGGACCTCCTCCGGCGGGAAAAGCGACCCCGTCAGCGTGACCGCGAGGACCTTGTCGCGGCCGAGGACGCCGAGCGCCTCGGCGAGCAGCAGCGTCGAGTCCACGCCGCCGGAGAACGCGACGGCCGCGGACGCCATCTCGCTCAGGATCTCGCGCAGCCGGGCGCGCCTGGCGTCCAGGGCGGGCGTCTCGTGCAGTGCTTTTCGGACCTTGCTCATGTGGATTCCTCGTTAGCGATGAGATGCGAGCGGCAGAAGGCCTCGTCGGCCGGGGCGACGTGGATCGTCCGCGGCGCCTCGCCCGCCGCCCGGACCGTCACCGGCCGCACCTCGCCCGGCGGCACCTTCGTGTAGCGGAGCGTGACGGCGGCGGCGCGCTCGATCGCGCCGTCGCCGGCGGGCGGGCGGACGATCGTCGTCGGGCCGGGCACGTCGGCCGGCTCCAGCCGCACGTCGTCCGCCTCCACCAGGTCCGCCAGGCGCTCGTTGTCCGCCTGGTGCCGGCCGACGACGACCCACGTGCCGCCCGCGAGCCGGAAATGCCGGCCGACCTTCAGCAGTTCCACGTCCGTCGGCGAGGGGTCCTTCTGCTGCATGAGTTCCCCCAGGCGGTGCGAGAAGCCGGGGTCGGTGAGCAGGCACCCGCCGGCGGGCGTGGCGTAATCGGTGACGCCCAGGTCGCGCGCGAGGGCCATCTGCGGCTTGCGCGATCGGCCGGCGAGGTCGAGCAGGCGGTCGCGGTCGAGGATGCCTTCGCGCTCCGGGCGGGTGGGCGGCAGGCACCTGGCCGAGAGGGGCCGGACCAGCAGGTCCGTAAGGCCCGCCTCCTTCTCCACCAGGCGCAAGGCGTCGCGCCGCTGCGACATCGGCCGCTGGCCGAGGACCTCGCCCGTGAAAACGAAGGCCGCCCCTTCCGCCTCCATCAGCCGGCGGGCCTGGCAGAGGGTCCAGATGCGGCAGTCGATGCATGGATTCAGATGTTTTCCGAAGCCGTGCGGCGGGTCGTGCAGGAGGGCGAGGTCGGCGTCCCGCCCGTCGACCGTGCGGACCTCGGCGCCGAGCGCCTCGGCCCGCCGGACGGCTGGCGGCGGCTCCCCCGGCGGCGAACCGTGCCCGTGCCACAGGTGCAGGACGTGCAGGGCCAGCACGTCGATGCCCTGCTCCTGGACGAGGCGCACGGCGAGCAGGGAGTCGAGCCCGCCCGAAATGCATCCGATAGCCCGCGTCACGGCCTCGCCTTGTTTTCGCGCGTCCTCAGGTATACTATGGCTTGGCCCCGGGCCAATCAAGCGGTCCGGGTGGCCAAATGATGGTGTCATTCTCAGCAAGCGAAGCGAGCGAAGAATCTCGCCGTGCGAACGGCGTCAAGGCGAGATTCTTCGTCGGCCTTACGGCCTCCTCAGAATACAATCTTGGACGTTGTTTCCCGGAGGCCCCGAACCTGGACCACATCCTCTCTTGAGAATCTTGCATGCCCGAAACCTGCACCATCACGCCCGACGACGTCGCCCGCGCCCTCGACGGCCGCATTCGGGGCGACGTGCTGACCGACCGGTTCAGCCGGGCGGCGTACGCGACGGCGGCCTGTATCTACCGCATCCCCCCGCTGGCCGTCGTCGTGCCGAAGGCGGCCGAGGACGTGTCGGCCGCGGTCCAGGCGGCCGGGCGGCTCGGCATCTCCGTCACGGCACGGGGCGCCGGTTCGGGCGTCGTCGGCCAGGCGCTCGGGCGCGGCATCGTCCTCGATTTCACGAAGTACATGGACCGCATCCTCGACATCGACGCCGGCGAGCGCCTCGTCCGCGTCCAGCCGGGCGCCGTCACGGGCGACATCGACGAGGCGCTCGCCGCCCGCGGCCTGATGCTCGGCCCGGACCCGTCCAGCGCCCCGTTCTGCACGATCGGCGGGAACCTGGGGACGAACGCCTCCGGCGCCCGCGGCATCCGGTACGGCTCGATGCGCGAGCACGTGGCGTGGCTGGACGTGATCCTGGCGGACGGGTCGCGCGTTCGCCTCGAACCGCTCGACGCCGAGGGTGACGCGTGGCGGGCCCTCGCCGAACGCGACAACCTCCTCGGCCGCGCCGCCGTCGGCACCGGCCGCCTCGTGCAGGCGAACGCCGACCTCCTCCGGACCCACACCCCGTTCACCAGCAAACACAGCGCCGGCTACAACCTGTTCAACGTGCTGGCGGACGGGCGGGTGGACCTCTCGCGCCTCGTCGTCGGCAGCGAGGGCACGCTCGCCATCGTCGTCGAGGCGGCCGTCCGCGCCGTGCCGAAGCCGAGCGAGCGGGCCAGCCTCCTCCTCTGGTTCGATGATCTGGAGAAGGGCGGCGAGGCGATCCACTTTATCCTCGACCTCGGCCCCAGCGCGTGCGAGATCATGGAGCGGGTCTTCCTGGACATCGTCCGGGCCGACGGCTCCGTGCCCCAGAAGTACCTCCCGCCCGAGGCCGACACGGTCGTGCTGGTCGAGCAACTCTCCGACTCCCGCGCCGAGAACGAGGCCTTCATCCGCCGCGTGCGCGAGAGAGTGATCGACGGCCTCGGCCTGGCGTTCGGCGGCCTGGAGTCCTGCGACCCGGCCGAGCAGGAACGCCTGTGGCAGGTCCGCAAGCAGGCCGTCCAGATTCTCCAGCGGCTGCCGGGGCCGAAGCGGATCACCCCGTTCATTGAGGACGTCTCCGTTCCGCCGGACCGCCTGGTCGAGTACATCCACGGCATCCGCGAGGTGTTTGCGCGGCACGGCGTGGAGGCGGCCATCTACGGGCACGCGGGCGACTCGAACCTCCACGCCCGCCCCATCCTGGACATGCGCCGGCCCGAGGACGTGACCAAGATGCAGGCCATCGCCGACGACGTGACCGCCCTCGTCGTGCGCCTCGGCGGCACGGTCTCGTGCGAGCACGGCGACGGCCTGGCGCGGAGCGGGTACCTGCGTCTCCAGTTCGGCGACGAACTCTACGGCCTCATGCAGGAGGTCAAGCGGCTCTGGGATCCCGACGGCATCCTCAACCCCGGCAAGGTCGTGACCGACGAGCGGCACGTCCATACGGACGACCTGCGGCTCGGCCCGGGGTTTGCCCTGGTCGAGACCGGGGAGGCGTTCGACCGCGACCCCTGGGCCGAGGAACTCGTCCGCTGCCACGGCTGCGGCACGTGCCGCGAGTTCTGCCCCGTTTTCAAGGTGACCGGTGACGAGGCGGCCACGCCGCGCGGCAAGGCGAACCTGCTGCGCGAGGTCCTGAGCGGCGGCCTCGACCCGGCCGACCTCGACGCCGACCGCATGCGCCACGTTGCCGACCTCTGTTACAACTGCAAGTCGTGCCTCGTCCAGTGCCCCAGCCGCGTCAACGTGCCGGGCCTGCTGCTGAAACACAAGCAGCACCTGGCCGCACGCGGGCACCTGCCGTGGACGGAGCGGCAGATGACCCGGGTCCGTCCGATGGGCCGGGCGGGCAGCGCGGCCGCCCCCGTCTCGAACTGGATGCTCGGCTGGCGTCCGGTGCGGTGGCTGATGGAGAAGGTGGGCGGCATCGGCCGGCGGGCCGCCATGCCGCGCTTCAGCCGCGACCGGCTGCCGGAAGGTGTCCGGACGCCGGCCGACGGCGAGCCCGTGCGGCGGGTGGCGTACTTCGCGGGATGTTTCGAACTCTTCAACGAGCCGCAGATCGGACGGGCCGCCCTGCAAGTCCTCCAGGCCCTCGGGTGCGAGGTCTTCATCCCCGAGCAGCGGTGCTGCGGTATTCCGAATCTCTGCGCCGGCGACGCGGAGGCGGCGCTGGCGGACCGGGCGTTCAACCTGGACGTCCTTGCACCGCTCGTGGCGGCCGGCTACGTCGTGGCGAGCGGGTGCCCGTCGTGCGTCCTGACGCTGACCGAGGAGTGGCTCGAGATGGACGAGCCGGACGAGCGCGCCGCCCGCGTCGCCGAGGCCACCCGCGACGTCCACGACCTGCTCGATGAACTCGCCGGCGAGCGCGAGGGCCCCGTCCCGACGGCGGCCGCGTCGTCGTGGCAAACGCGGCGGCTGGCGTATCATGCCCCGTGCCATCTGCGGGCAGCGGGGCGGGGCGAGCAGCCGAAACGGCTGCTCGAGCGGCTCCTCGGCATCGAATTCGTCCTCGTGAACGAGGAGTGCTGCGGGATGGGCGGCACGTACGGCCTGAAGGCGGCCAATGCCGAGACCTCCGAGGCCATCGCCCGGCCCGTTATGGACCGGATCCGAGATTCAGGGGCGGAGGCGGTGGTGACGAGTTGCGGCATGTGCCGGACCCAACTCGCCCACGGCACGGGCCTGCCGGTGGTCCATCCGATGGAGGTGCTGGCGGATGCCCTCGCGCCCGGCGAAAGGGCTGGCCTGGCCGCGGACGAGCAGGCATAATGATCCAAGCCTGTTTGAGCCGATGTTCCGTACGGACGAGCCGGAGGTGGCCATGGATCTGGCGACGCTCGTGGAAACACATCGGGAGGAGATTCTCCGTATCTGCGCCGAGCACGGGGCGAGGAACGTGCGCGTGTTCGGGTCCGTGGCGCGCGGCGAGGCGGACGAGAAGAGCGACCTGGACATCCTCGTCGACATGGAACGTGACCGGAGCCTGTTCGACATGGGCGCGATTCTGGTGGAACTTCAGGAATTGCTCGGCTGCCGTGTCGATGTGGTCACGGAGCGGGGGTTGCGGACGAGAATTCGCGACCGGGTCCTTCGTGAGGCGGTGCCCCTATGAGAGATGACCGCGAACGGTTACTCGACATTCAAGATGCCATTGAGCAGGTTGAGAAATACGACGAAGCCGCTCGCAGGAACCTGGAACAAAACGAATTGGTTCAGGTCTGGATGTTGCACTACCTTCGGATCATCGGCGAGGCGGCGCGCGCTCTATCAAAGGAGTTCAGATCGCAGCATCCGGAAGTGCCGTGGAGCAAGATTGTAGGTATGCGGCACGTTCTCGTGCACAACTACTTTGAGGTCGACGTCGAGGTGGTGAAGAGCGTTTTGGCAGATGATATTCCCGATCTCAAACAGAAGATCACCGGCATCCTCGACGAGATGCCCGACCGGTCGTAGGCGGATTCCGACGGTGGAAAGCGACATCCGGAACCTTCTTCGCGGACCTCAAGGCTTCCCCATCCGGAGCCGATGAAACACCTGCCGCGGCTGGGGCAGGCGGTAGTCCGTCACGAGGACGAGCCGCCCCTCGGCGTCGACCGCCAGGCCCTCGGCCCGTTTCATCCCTTCAAGGGCCGGCACCTTTACCTCTTCGAGGCGGTTCGCCTGGGGCCACCATCGGACGAGCCGCTGCGGCGGGCCGGGGGCGTCCGACCCGGCGCCGAGCAGGACGAGGATCGTCTCGTCAGGGCCCTCGGTCAGGCCGCGGATCGCCTCGTCCGGCTCGGCGGGCAGGACGATGGGGGCGGCAAACGCGGGCGGCCGGCCGCCCTCGACCACCGCCTCCGGGTTCGTGACGGGCAGGACGACGGGCTTGCCGCCGGAGAGCGGCGACCGCAGGCCGAGCAGGAGGCGGTCGCGCCAGACGGCCATGCCCTCGACGTTCAAGCCGCCGTCGTTCGGCCCGCGCATCACGATCGCCTGGACGTGCTCAAAGAGGTTTCCGTAGCGGATCGTGAGGTACCGGAGCACGTCGCCGCGCAGGTTCTCGTAGACGCGGACGCCCACGACGCGGCGGGCGTCCGGCGTGAGCGACACCAGGGCCAGCCGGTTCCGGGCGGGGCGGGTCTTTTCCTTGTTCTTCGTGCGGGTCTGGCTGGTGGCGGCGAGGAGGTTGTGCTCCCCCCACGGGGCGAGCGACTCCAGGTCGTCCAGGCTCGGCGTGTTTCGCGGGAAGCGGAGGACCCAGCGCTCGCCGGGGTCGTCGAGCGAGACGCCCCAGAGGTGCCCGCGGGCCTCGTCGCCGCAGACGACCGCCACCTTGCCCCCGCCGCGGATCACCAGGCCGGAGGCTTCGATCAGGGGGATCGGCTTCTCCTCTTCGGCGGCCTGCGCCTCGTCGGACGCCGGCACTTCCGGCGGCTCAGGGGCGCAGCCTCCCGCGACGACCGTGAGGGCGACGCCCACCAGTGCCATGAGACGAAGCCGTGCGCGGCGGGGCTCCGGACTCCCGCATGATGGCCTTCCCAGGCCACCACGCTCGACCAGATGAGAAGGATCACACGGCTGACGATGGCACCGCGGCGGGTGCGGAGACCCGCCGCGCTTCACCTTGTCCGGTGACGTTTCGTTGGCGCACGGCATCGCATCACCCGAACATCTGGGTCCACGTTTTCTTGTGCCGGCCGAGGCCCACCCGCCGGTGACCGCCCATCATGTTCTTGTGATGCCCCGGGCTGTACCACCACTGCTTGATGGAACGGGCCCCGGTGTCGGCGCCGGCGGCGATGTTCTCGGCGTGGGCGGAGGTGCCGAAGTTGCGGGCCCGGTCCCACGGGGTCTTTTTGCCTTCGACGGGCGACTCGTGGGCGAAGAAGCCCTTCTCGACCATGTCCTTCGAGTGGTCGCGCGAGGCGTCGCAGAGGCGGACGTCGATACGCAGCGGCTTCAGACCCGCCAGCAGGCGGATGAGGTTCAGCCGACGAATGCCGCGAGCCTCCTCCGGCTGGATCTTCGGGGCCGTCTCGGCGTTCTCGATGAGGACCCGCCGGTCGGCGTCGCTCGGGGCCAGGGCGAGCAGACTGGTCAGGCCCTCGTGGTCGCGGAGGGCGTCCTCAAACGGGCGCGGGTCGGGCAGGGCGTCGGCGGCGTCGGGATGGTGTTCGCGGAGGCAGTCGGCCGCCCGCTGCCGGTGGGCGCCGATGGCCAGCAGCCGCTCGCGCCGGGCGTGGAGGTCCGGGCTGTCTTCCAGGACCTCCTCGGGCGGAATGACGAGCCGGGCCTCGAGTTTCTCGAGCGCCGGGTCGCCCTTCGTCTTGATCTTCTCCTTCGTCAGATCGCCTTGGCGGAGCGAGCGGACGGTGGTCTGGAGGCTTTCAAGTGCCTCCTGGTCCCCGTCGGCGAAGCGCTGGCGGAGCCGCTCGCGCGTGGCCGAGAGCAGGTCCGACCGGTACCGGGCCACCATGGGCGTCAGCATGCGATCGGTGGCGTCGTAGAGGGCGACGGCCCCGCGGGGACCGTAGGCCAGGAGGTCGTCGGCGACGGCGGTGCGGGCGGCGTCGTCCTCCGCCTTGGCGAACCGCCGGCCGAGGAGGGTGATCTGCCGGCGGTCCTGGGCCGTCAGCGTGTCGGACGGCGCCTCGGCGGCAAGGAGAGTGGCCACGAGGGAAAACAGCAACAGCCATGATGAACAGGGAATGATGAATGCGGAATGACAAAGCGCGGCGGGGCGCCGGTTATGGCTGGTTGAGCGGTCTGCGTTTACCATTGTCCGTCGCTGTCATTCTGAGAAGCGGCGAAGTGTACCCGTCGTAGGTGGGCCGCGACGAAGAATCGCGCCGTGCGCCGTACCTGAGGAAAAAGACCACGGCGAGATTCTTCGTCGGCCCACACAAGCCTCCTCAGAATGACAGCCCGATTCTCCCGTATGCGTGGCCCGCAATCGCTCAATGCTCGGACGGCTCGCCGAGGATGCCGATGATCTTCTCGTACTGCTCGTCGCGGATGGTTTCGTCGTCGGCCTCCAGCGTCAGGCGCAGCAGCGGCTCGGTGTTGGACGGCCGGCAGTTGAACCACCACTGGTCGTACTCCACCGTCACGCCGTCGAGGAAATCGATCGTACCGTCCGAGAACGTCTGGGCCAGTTGCTGGATGGCGGCCTCTTTGTCCTCGACCTCGAAGTTCACCTCGCCGGTGGTGGCGTAACGGCGGAGGGGCGCGACCAGGTCGCTCAGCGTCTCGTCGGGATGCTTCGACAGGACGGTCAGCACTTTCAGCAGCGTGCCGACGGCAGAGTCGCAGAAGTAGTTGTCGCGGAAGTACGAGTGGCCGGAGAGTTCCCCGCCGAACGGCGCGTTCGTCTCCCGCAGGGCCTTCTTCATGTGGCTGTGGCCGACGCGTTCGCGGTGCGGCACGCCGCCGTGCTTCTCGATTTCCTCCTTCAGCGCGCGGGTGGAGCGGAGGTCGTAGACAATGGTGGCACCGGGCTCGTCTCGCAGGAACTCCGGCACGAGCAGGGCGGTGATGAGGTCGTTGCCGATGGACTCGCCGGCCTCGTCGACGAAGCCGACGCGGTCGGCGTCGCCGTCGAAGCACACGCCGCAGGCCGCGTCGGTGGCGCGGACGCGGCGTTTGAGGTCTTCCAGGGCGGCGGCGTTGAGGGGATTCGGCTCGTGGTTGAAGCGGCCGGCCCGTTCCAGGTTCAGCGCCTCGACGTCGACGATGAACTCGCGCAGCAGGCTGGGCACCCACTTGCTGGCCATACCGTTGGACGTGTCCAGGGCGATCCGCATCGGCTTGATGTTGCCCGCGAACTTCTTCACGTGCAGCAGGTACCCGCTCGAGATGTCCTGCTGCCGCAGCGGGCCGATCGGCTGGAGGTCCGTGGCGGTGACGCCGGCGGCGATGTCGCGAATCTCCTCCAGGCCCGAGCCCATGCCCACCGGTACGCACTCCGGGCCCGTGATCTTGAAGCCGTTGTAGGCGGCCGGGTTGTGGCTGGCGGTGACCTGGATGCCGCCGAGGGCCTTGCGGCTGCCGACGGCATAGTAGATGGCGGGGGTCTCGATCTCGCCGACGACCATCGCGCCGACGCCGGCGGCCCGGACGCCCTCGGCCACGCGCTGGGCGTATTCCTCGCTGGTGGGGCGCATGTCGCGGCCGACGACGATCCACTGCTCCTCCGGCTTGGCGCCCTCCGGCAGGCGGCCGGCCAGGTGCCGGGCGGTGGCGTAACCGACCTTCCACGCCAGGGTGCGGGTGATCTGCTCCTCGGCCAGGCCGCGGATGTCGTACGCCTTGAAGATGGTGTCGAGATCGACCTCGGGTTCGGCGGCGTCGTCGTCCGGGCCGGCGGTCACTTCCCGCCACTTGCAGTCCTTGCACTTGGGGTAGTGGCGGGCGATGCGGCCTCGGCAGACGGCCTCGGAGATGGCGTACTTCTCGCCGGGGCACCGGCGCTCGTCCTGGGGGTTGGGGGGCACGGCACGTCTCCGGACAGGAACGGGGATCAGAGATTGAACTTCGGGTTCTGCCCGAGGAACGCCCTCGGGTTGTGCCAGACGACCGTTTCGATGGCGGGCTCGGGCAGTTGCAGCGCCCGCATGGCCCCGATGGTGACGAGGACGGCCAGCGGGTCGCTGTCGCCCCAGTCGGCCGAGGAGTTCATCAGCATCCGTTCCGGGCCGACGTCGCGGACCAGGCCGGCCGCCTCCTCCGGCTCCAGTTTGCCGGGGTACACCGTCAGGCCGGTCCAGCAGCCGGTGTCCTGGGCGATTTGGATGGTCTCCCGCGTGCAGTGGTCCACGACGCACAGGTCGCGGGGCGGGTCCACCTCCTCGATGACGCGGGCGATGATCTCGGTGCCCTCGCGTTTCTCGTCGGCGTGCGGCGTGTGGATGATGCACACCAGGTCGCGCTCGGCGGCCAGTGCCAGTTGCCGGCGGAACGTCTGGACCTCGTTCTCGGTGTTCTTGTTCAGGCCGATCTCGCCGATGCCGAGGACGCTCGGCCGCTCCAGGTACGGGTCGATGCGCTCCAGCACCCGTTCGGTCAACTCGACGTTCTCGGCCTCCTTCGGGTTCACCGCCAGCACGCAGTAGTGCTGAATGCCGAAGCGTGCGGCCCGCTTCGGTTCGAACGTGGTCAGGTGGTTGAAGTAGTCGAGGTGGCTCTCGGCGTACTGCCGATCCGTGCCTGGCCAGAAGGCGGGTTCGCAGACGGCCACGATGCCGGCCTCGGCCATGAGGCGGTACTCGTCGGTCGTCCGCTCCAGCATGTGGATGTGCGGGTCGATGATCTTCATGGGACGGTCCTCACCGCGTACGCTTCGCCCGTCGCCACGGGTGCCTCATGGTAGGCGAAACCCGAAAATGAATCAAGCGCCTCTTGCCGTGGCACGAGCGGCGCTGTAAAATGGCACGAGATTCAAGGAACCGGATTTGGAAGGAGGCACACGATGTGTGACGCTTGTGGTTGTGGTGGCGAACCCAAACCGACCGAAGAAGAACAGGAACAGGAAGAGCAGGACGAGTAGAGGAGGTCCGCCTCCTCTAATCTCACCGCGGGGCGCACCCACCGGGGAAGCGTCCCGCGGCTTGTACGGTCGCCTGCGCGGCGCCATGCCGCGAGGGTAAACCGGTTGCCGTAGAATAGGCGCCCGCCGCACGTGACGGACGGGCGTCACCCGCAAACCTGAGAATCACAGAAGGAGAAACGACGATGGGTAACTGCTGCGGTCGTGGACCCAAGAAGAAGGATGAGCAGAAGAAGAAAGAAGAGAAGGCCAAGGAAGAGAAGAAGAGCGGCTGCGGGAAGTAACGTCGCCGCTTCATGGACGTACACGCCGCGGGACGCGCCGCTTCGGTGCGTCCCGCGTTTTGCTCGCCGGGCGCGGAGAGCCGGGCGTCGCCGCGGTTCACGCAGTGCATTCGATCCGTCGGCGGTGCGCCTCCGGTGGCTCCACGGCGTACGCGCTTCTACCCACACGCCAACCGAAGCAATGCACGGGCGCGGGTCCGTTTCTGCCGGGTAGCGGGGCCCTGAAAACCCCGGACGTTTTTACCGGTCGCCGCCCGAAGCCGGATTCGGGGCGAATGGTACAGGCGGCGAAAACGGGTCCGAGAAATTGTCCAACCGGGGCTTGACTCATTCATCCTTCGGGCGAACAATACTGTGGAAACGGGAAGGTACCCCCCAGAACACAAGGCCTTCCCCCCGGAAACAGGACCGACAACCGAAGCATCCGTCGGCAGTCATCCCCCCACTGTCGGCGGAGTAGAGCCGGACGGAGCCACGGCGACTCCGTCCGGCGTTTTTTGCGCTGCGGGCGCCCCAGGTGTCCGGAGGAACGTGCAGCCGGGTTCGCCCGGCAGGGCGGCCGGGCCTCCGCCTTCACCCCGTCAACCGCTCCAGCAGCGCCTCGGCCATGGCGACGAAGTCCTGCGCCGCGGTGTAGGCCTCGCAGGCTGTGGCCTGGTCCACGTCGGCGCGAACGTCATAGTCGGCCGTCTGGCGCAGGTCGAACGCGTCCAGGAGCATACGGTGATACCGGGCATCAACCTCCCCGCTCTTCACCATCTCCTTTCCGAACGAGGCCAGCAGAGACCGGTGGCTCGTGGGTTCCAGGCCTTTGGTCCGAAGCAGCGCCGTGGCCGCATAGAACATCGCGTAGTAGCAGCGATCGGCGGCACCGAGAGGGTGCTCCGATTCCAGGAGCACCCGCGCTTCCTCCAGGGTCGTCCTGGCACGGTCGATGAGCGGCTGCCACGAGGTCATAAGGGCACCCCTTCCTCCTCCAGCCGCCGGGCGTACGGGCTGCCCGCGCGGTGAAGGTTGTCGAGATGCGCCCGGTCCAGCACGTGGACGTCCAGAAGGCAGTCGTGTTCGAGCACGACGGCCGAGACCTCGTCGAACACCTCTCGCCGCACGTCCGGTGAATGCTCGGAGACCACGACGGCGAGGTCGACGTCAGACTCCGCGTCGCCTTCGCCGCGGGCTCGCGAGCCGTAGAGGCGCACTTCGGACAGACGGTCACCGAGCCGCCCGCGAAGCCGCCGGGCCAGGTCGTTCACCGCGTTACGCTCGCGCTGAGTGAGCGCCACCATGGGGGGGGTTCCCGTGCCTGGTATCTCCTGGCGTGATGCTGACCCGCCGGACGAGCGGTGTCAACTCAAAAAGGCTCGTGGCTCGCCCGAGGCTCACCCCGCGAGCCGCGCGAGAAGCGCCCCGGCCCCGCGTTTCGACGGAATGGCGTACCCGCGGCTGAGGTCCGGGTCCTGGTGCAGCGGCGGCCGCAGGCTGGCAAGGCCCACGCACCCCGGGCATCCCTCCTCGCACCCGCAGCCGGCCACGAGGTCGCGGCACATGGCGAGGAGACGGTCGATGTGCGCGTAGCCGCGCTCGGCGAAGCCCAGGCCGCCCAGGAACCGGTCGTAGACGAACGCGGTCGGGCGGCCGGTGTTCGAACTCTCGACGATGCCCGAGAGATCCCGCCGGTCGCACATCGCCAGCATCGGCAGGCACACCAGGGCCAGGTTCCGCACGCCGACCAGGGCCTCGACCGCCCTGAGGCCCATCCCCGAGAGGTCCTCCAGCACCTCGCGCTGGGGCATGAGCCACAGGCCCCGCGTGGCCAGCGTCTGCGGCGGCAGGTCCAGGGCCGTCTGCCCGATGTTCTCGTTCGTATAATACTTGATCTTTTTCAGCGCCACCGTCTGCCACGTGACGTCCAGCCGGCCGAAGCACACCTCCGCCGCCGGGATCGTCTTCCGCAGGTCCTCGCTCTGCACGCGGCACGTATCCGAGAGGACCGGCTGCGTGTAGTAGTCGGTGTCCGCCGGCTCGACGCAGGCCACCTTGCCGTCGAAGTCGAGGTCGCGGACCTGGAAACTCTCGCCCGCGTGCAGGTAGATGGCGTTCGGGTACACCAGTTCCGGCGCGCTGATGGCATCGACCTGGCCGATGACCTCGGCCGCCGGCCCGTCCGTCCGGACGATGGTGAACGTATCGTTCGAGATCGTCCGCAGGTCCGTCTGCCGGCTGGGCGACTCCGGCTGCGACCAGTAGTACCGGTCGTCGATGCGCGTGAGGCCGCCCTGGGCGGCGACGGCGTCGGCGACCTCGGCCGCCTGCGGGCCGAAGACGGCGGCGTCCTCGGGCGAGAGCGGCAGTTCCGCCGCCGCGCACCCCAGGTGACTCGCCAGGATGTACGGGTTCGACGGGTCGATCACGCCCTCCTCCACGGGCCGGCCGAAGAAGTACTCCGGCTCGTGCACGAGGTACTGGTCGATCGGGTCGTTGTACGCCACCAGGACGGAGAGCGACTGCTCGCTGCCGCGGCCGGCCCGGCCCGCCTGCTGCCACGCCGAGGCGATCGTGCCGGGAAAGCCGACCAGGATCGAGGCGTCCAGCGTGCCGACGTCGATGCCCAGTTCCAGGGCGTTCGTGGAGGCGATGCCGAGCAGCCGCCCCGTGAAGAGGGCCTGCTCGATCTCGCGGCGCTCCTCGGGCAGGTACCCGCCGCGGTAGGCGCGGATGCGGTCGGCCAGGGCGGGCTTCTCCTGGGCCAGCCGCTCGCGCGCGTACCGGTAGACGAGTTCGGCCACCACGCGGGCCTTCGTGAAGACGATGGTCTGGACCTCGCGCTCCACCAGCCGCGCGAGCAACTCCGTCGCCTCGATGTTCGCGCTGCGGCGCGCCAGGCCGTCGCGCCCGAGCGCGGGCGGGTTCCACAGGACGAACAGGCGCGGTCCCGCCGGGCTCCCGTCCTCGTCCAGGCACGCGCACGGGCGGCCGGTCAGCCGCTCGGCCAGGTCCGCCGGGTTCGCGATGGTCGCGCTGGCGGCGATGAACTGCGGCCGGCTGCCGTAATGGGCGCACACCCGCGCCAGCCGCCGCATCACCATCGCCACGTTCGACCCGAAGATGCCGCGGTACTGGTGCAACTCATCGACAATCACGTATTGGAGGTTCGACAGGAACGTGGCCCACCGCGGATGGTACGGCAGGATGCCCACGTGCATCATGTCCGGGTTCGACAGGACGACGTTCGCCTCGGTCCGGATCTTGCGGCGGTTGTGGCGCGGCGTGTCGCCGTCGTAGGTGGCGGGGCGGAGGGCGTCGCCGACGGCCGGGTGTGACGCCTGCCACCGTTTCAGCGTCCCCAACTGGTCCTGCGCCAGCGCCTTCGTGGGGAAGAGGTACAGGGCCGTCGCGTGGCTGTCGGCGAGCAGCCGCTCCAGGACCGGCAGGTTATAGCACATCGTTTTGCCGCTGGCCGTCGCCGTGACGACGACGACATCCCGCCCGGCGCGCGCCAGGTCCAGCGCCCGCGCCTGGTGCACGTAGAGGCGCTCGATGCCGCTGCGCGCGAGGCCCTCGGCAAGCGGCGCGGGCAGCGGTTCGGACGGGTCGGCGTAGCGGGCCTCGCGGGCGGGCATGGCCCGGACGTGGGCCACCTGGCCGCGGTACTCCCGCTCCGACATGAGGTCCGCCAGGAACCGGGCGAAGCGCCCCGCGCCGGCGAGGGCATGGGCCCCCTCGCCCGCCGGGGGAGAGGGAACATGCCGCCGCCTGTCCGTCGGCGGCGTCTTGGGACGGCGGTGTCGGCGTCGGGCCATCGCTCGGCCTCCGCACAGAGACGGGGCGAGCGCCCGGACCGCGGGTCCGGAGGCTCGCCCCGTGCCGATCTCTATCTACCGCGCCGGCGCAGCCACGTCAAGGGGCTGTGCCACGGCCGGCCTTGTCCGGCCGTGCGACAGCCACGGCGCGAGCACGGCGGGGCAAGACCCGCCGCGGCACGCACTCGGCGTGGCGTCTCACCGCCGCCGGTTCTCGTCCGCCACGCGGACCGTGATCGTGTTGGTCCGGACCTCGCCGCTCCACCATGCCTTGACGACGCCCCCGTTCACCTCGCCGTCGGTCTTCGCCTTGCCCACGGCGTAGGTGGCGGAGATGCGGTACGTCCCCGGGTTCGGGAACCCGAAGAGGTTTCGCCCGAACCGTTCGTACCGGAGGCTCTTGGCGTCGGCGAGTTCCTGGGGGCTGGGCGCCTCGATGGCGTCCAGATTCTTGCCGTACAGCGTGTTCAGGTTGACGGTCCGCCCCCAGAAGGCGGCCTCGCGCAGGTACGCCCGCTCCGGCGGGGGGACGGTCTCGTCGGCCGGCCAGGGGATGACCTGCCGGATCATGAGGGGCTGCGGGCTGTCGCCCACCGCCTCCACGGTCACCGTCAGGGTCCGCTCCAGGCGGGTGTCGACGGCCACGGTGCGCGGCCCGGCGTTGATGAGCCGCAGTTCCACCGGCACCGGGTCGCCCACCTTGTAGACGGCCCGCGCCGGCCGCAAGAGGGCTGCCAGGCCGAACGACGGTTCGCCCGGCGTGTACGTGTGCGGCTCCGGGAGGTCGTCGGCGGCCGGTTCCTTGCCGGACGGTGTGACGGGCGGTTGCGGCGGCGTGGGCGGTTCGGTTTCCCGCGGTTCGGGCTCGGGCGGCTCGGGAGGCGTCTCGGGCGGCGTCTCGGGCGGCGGCTCGGGAGGCGTCTCGGGCGGCGTCTCGGGAGGCGTCTCCGGCGGCGTCTCCGGCAGGTCCACCGCGCCCACCTGGAAAGAGAACCCGTTCGACGGGATGCGGCCCCGGACGTCCGGTGTCGCCAGGAACATCGAGAACGTGTACCGTCCCTCCGACAGCGTGTAGTACGTGTCCAGGTCCACGGTCTCGACGAAACTGGCCCCCGGCAGGATGAGGGCCGGCTTCGGCGGCGGCGGCGGCACCATGCCCGTCACCACGTTGCCCTTGTCCGGCACGGGCTCGCCCGTCGTCGTGCGGATGACGATCCGCCCTTTGCCCGGCAGGTACAGTTTGCCGTCTTTCTTCACGAACGGCGCCTGGACGTACGTGGCGGAGTCCTTGCCGGTGTTCGTCAGCCGGACCTCCACGGTCTTGGCGCCGCGGACCGGAAAGACCTGCTGGAGCGGTTCCACGGTGAGGGTCAGTTCCCGGCCGCCCGTGCCCGTGACGACCTCGGTGTCGGCGAGCTTGCGGAGGCGATCGGCCTCCTTGGACTCGGCCGGCCAGGCCCGCGGCCCGACGATCTGGAATCGTCGCTGCGACGCCTGCCCGAGCGGTTTCAGCGGGGCGATGAAGGTCTTGCCCTCGACGTCGGCGCGCGGCTTGTCGAAGACGCGGACCACGCTGTCGATGTGCACGCGGATGCGGCCCGGCATGAGTTTGCCTTTGACGACGTCGAGCAGGGCTCCCCGCGCCTCCCACACCAGCCGGGGGTCCACCGTCGGGTTCGCCTGGACGGTTTCAACCTGAAACTCCGCGACGATGGGGGCCCGCGTGTACGCGTCCTTCAGCGGATCGGCGGGCGCGGCGGGGGCGGCCTCGGCTTCCGCCGGGACGGCCGGAACCGGCTCCGCGGGCACCGCGGCCGCGCCGGCCGCGGACCACGCCCCCAGCAGGGCGATGGCACAGCACATCTGATACAGCATAGGGGTGGTCTCCACAACGGTCCCGCGCCGCCGGCCGGACGCCGTTGGCCCCGAGCCCGAACGCATAAGGGATGAGCACATGAAACGGCCGGGGAACGCCCCTCCGCGGACGGGATGGCAGTCGGTCAGGCGGTCTCCTTTGGCACGCTCTCGAAACCGCGACACAGTGTACCGCCTCCGGCCGCCCGCGTAAAGTCGCGACCGGGCGAAAACGCCCCGGGCGCCGGGTGCCACTGGCGGCTTGTCCGACAGTGCTGCCCGAGTTCCGGATTGCCGCGCGGCGAGCCGCGCGCCTTTACCCGCCGACTTGCTCGCCCCCTTGACGTCCCGACCCCATCTGGTATACCCGTACGCAGCACGGACGGGCGGAGCGGCGGGGGCGCGCGGCGTGTTCCAGGAGGAGACGAACATGACTCGCATGCTGCGGTGGTTCTCGGCGGGATGGCTGGCGCTGGCCCTGGCCCTCTTGTGCGGACCGGCCGGCGGAGCGGAGACATCGGCCGCCTGGCCCACCTACCGGCACGACGCCTCCCGCAGCGGCATCGCGTCGGAGGGGCTCGCCCCGCCGCTCGCGCCGGCGTGGACCTTCCTCCCCCCGCTGCCCCCGGAGCACGCCTGGGGCGACCCGCAGCCGAAGCCCATCGAGCACAACCTCGAACTGCCTCGCCTCCGCTTCGACGACGCGTACCACGTGGCGGCGGGGCACGGGGCCGTGTACTTCGGCTCGTCGGCGGACGGACAGGTGTACGCCCTCGACGCCGCCACGGGCGCCCTGCGCTGGCGGTTCCCGACCGAGGGCCCCGTCCGCTGCGCGCCGACGCTCGCCGGCGGCCGCCTGTACGTGGGCTCCGACGACGGGCGGGTCTATTGCCTGAACGCCGGCGACGGCACCGAGGTCTGGACCTTCGAGGCCGCCCCGACCTCCGAACGCCTGCTCGGCAACGGGCGGATGATCTCCGCGTGGCCCGTCCGCACGGGCGTCCTCGTGGCCGGCGGGACGGCGTACTTCGCGGCCGGCGTGTTCCCGGCCGAGGGACTGTTCCTCTACGCCGTCGACGCCGCCACCGGCCGCGTGCAGTGGACGAACGACACGTACGCCCAAGGCGGGCGGAGCGGCATCTCGCCGCAGGGGTACCTCCTGGCCTCGGCGGACCGGCTGTTCGTGCCGTCCGGACGGGCGATGCCCGCCGCCTTCGAGCGCACGGGCGGCCGCTTCCTCTTCCAGCGGAACTTCAGTTGGCGGGCCATCGGCCTCTTCGGGGGCACGTACACGCTCCTCGCCGGCGACCTCCTCTTCAACGGCACCGAGCAGATTGCCGCCGTCTCCGTCAAGGACGGGAAACTCGTCCTGAACGAAGGCCGGCCGGCGTACGAACCCGCCGCCGGCACCCGCCGGCTCATCGTGGCCGACGACACGATCTACATGCTGACGGGGAAGGAGGCGGCCGCCTTCGCCCGAGAGGACTGGATCGAGGTGCAGAAGCGGCTGACGAAGTTCAAGCCGCGCATGATCGACCTGACCCGCCGCCTCGGCGACGTCCGTCGGCGTCTCCGCGACCGCGCCACGGACGGCCTCCGCAAGGAGGAGGACCGCCTGGAGAAGGAGATCGAGAAACTCGCGCCGGAGAAGAAGCGGTTGGAGGCGCAGTTGGCCGACTGCACCCGCTGGCGGGTCCCGTGCGACGCCTCCGACGCCCTCATCGTGGCCGGCGGCACCCTGTACGCCGGCGGCAGGGGGAAGGCCTTCGCCCTGGCAACCGCCTCCGGCAAGGAGACATGGTCGGCCGAGGTCGAGGGCCGGGCGCGCGGCCTGGCCGTCGCCGACGGTCGCCTGCTCGTCAGCACCGACACGGGCCGCATCTACGCCTTCGCCCGCGGCGAGGTAGGCGCGGCCAAGACCGTCACGGTCGCGCCGACCGCCGACCCGTTCGGAAAGGACGCTGCCTCGCGGCGCGCCGCGGCGGAGACGGTCGTCAAGGCGCTCGCACGCCCGGGCGGCTACGGATTGGTGCTCGGCGGCGACGCGCCGCTGGCGCTGGACCTGGCGCGACGGACGGACCTCCGGCTGCACCTGCCCGTCGCGGACGAGGCCGAGGCGAAGCGCCTCCGCCGGGCGCTCGTCGAGGCGGGCGTCCACGGCAGCGGGGTCACCGTCACGCACGCGCCGCCCGGCCCCCTGCCGTACAACGACGCGTTCGCGAACGTGGTGGTGTGCGCGGGCGGCTTCTTCGCGGGCCGCCCGACGGTGCCCGCCGAGGACGTGGCCCGCATGCTGAAGCCGTGCGGGGGCATCGTGCTGATGGAGCGGCCGGCGGGCGACGAGAACCCTCCGCCCGCGATGCGGACGTGGATGAAGGCGGTCCACGACGATCTGGGCCGCTCCGGCGAGGTGGGGGACGAGCAGGTCGGCGGCCGATGGGTCGCCTTCCGCCGCGGCGCGCTCGACGACGTGGGCGCCTGGACGCACGAGTATGGCGACGCGGGGAACACCGGCTCGTCCGACGACGGCCGGGTCCGCGGGCCGCTCGGCATCCTGTGGTACGGCCGGCCGGGACCCGCCGAGATGCCGAACCGTCATGCGAGCGCGGCCTCGCCGCTGGCGGTGGACGGCCGGCTGTTCGTCCAGGGCGAGAACGTCGTCATGGCGTACGACGCCTACAACGGCGTCCGGCTGTGGCGGCGGGAGGTGCCGGGGGCCATAAGGTTGGGCCTCAAGACCCGGACCTCGAACCTCGCCGCCCGCGAGGACAGCGTCTTCGTGGCCGTCGAGGACCGCTGCCTCCGTCTCGACGCTGCCACCGGCGAGTCCGTCCGGACGTACAAATGCCCGAAGGGCGAAGGCTCCCAGACGTGGCGACACGTGGCCGTGGACGGCGACCGGCTCTTCGGGTGCACGCAGGGCGGGCTGCTCTTCGCCTTCGACGTCGACTCCGGCGACGTCCGCTGGACGCATCAAGGGAAGGAGGTCATGGAGACGACCGTCTGCCTGGACGGCGGCCGGCTGTTCTACGTCGACCGCCGCGTCACCGACGACGAGCGGAAGAAGGGCCTGGCGGGCCTCGACCCGAAGCAGCGGGTGGACCGCCGAGGCAAACCCGTCCCGCCGGACGTGCGGCTCGTGGTCGCCCTCGACGCCGCCACCGGCAAACCCGTCTGGCAGCGGCCGCAGTACGTCGGCGACTGTGTGAAGGTCAGTTCGGCCGGCGGGGACCTGGCGGCCATGGCGGCCCGCGGCGTGGTGCTGCTGTGCGGCCAGCCGTGGAACGGCCACTTCTGGGAGGAGTTCTTCGCGGGCGAGTTCTCACGCCGGAGCCTCATCGCCCTCTCCGCCGACGACGGGTCCGAACGCTGGTCCGGACGCAAGGGCTACCGCAGCCGCCCGCTCATCGTGGGCGATACCATCTACGCCGAGCCGTGGGCCTACGACCTGCAGACCGGCGAGCCGAAAGGGCGCCGCCATCCGGTGACCGATGCGTACGGGCGGTGGCAGATGGCCCGGCCGGGCCATCACTGCGGGAACATCGTCGGGTCGCCCAACGCGCTCTTCTTCCGGTCCGGGTCGACGGCGTACTACGACCTCGCCGCCGACGAGGGGACGGCCCACTTCGGCTCGCAGCGGCCGGGGTGCTGGATCAACTGCATCCCGGCCTGCGGCCTGGTGCTGATGCCCGAGGCGAGCAGCGGATGCGTCTGCCCGTTCTCGCTGCACTGCACGATCGCGTTTCACCATCGCAAGCGGAATCGCGTGTGGGGGATGGCAAGCGCCGAGGGGCCCCTGCGCCCGGTCAAGCACCTGGCCGTCAACTTCGGCGCCCCCGGCGACCGCCGCGGGCCGGACAGGATGCTGTGGCTGGCGTATCCCCGGCCGTATCACGGCCGGCTCGTCCTGGACCTGGACCTCGGCGTGGACTGGAAGACGGCGTGGGGGCACCGCATGGCCCATCCCGATTTCGTCGAGGTGGCCGGCACCGACACGCCGTGGCTGTACGCCGGGGCGCTGGCGTCGCGGAAGGCGTGTCGCTTCACCGTCCCGCTGACGAAGGAGGATGGGCAGGAGGCGGCGTACGCGGTCCGCCTGCACTTCTGCGCGCCGGAAGGCGAGGCGCCCGGCACCCGCCGGATGGACGTGACGCTCGGCGGCAAGACGGTCCTGGAGGGCTTCGACGTGGCGAAGGAGGCCGGCGGGACGAACCGCGCGGTCGTCAAGACGTTCGAGGTCGTCCGGGCGGGCAAGGCCCTGGAGGTGTCCCTCCGGCGGACGGACGATGAAGGCCTCGGCCCGCTGCTTGCGGCCATCGAGGTGCGGCGGGAGTGAGGGGCAACGTGTATGCACGATGTCATTCTGAGGGCCCGCTTGCGGGCCCGAAGCATCTCGCCGTGCGAACGCCGTCAAGGCGAGATGCTTCGTCGGCCCTTTCGGGCCTCCTGAGAATGACAACGCGTAAGCGTCACCCCCCGCCGCGCGTCGCCCGCCGCGCCGTCTCGGCGCCGATGCCCAGGGCCGTCAGAATCTTCAGGTCCGCCGCCGGCAGCGGCAGCGTCGGGATGTCCTCGACGCGCATCCACCGGGCCTCGTCGGCGGCGAGCGTCCGCACCCGCCCCCGCGGCGCCCGGCAGTGGTAGCACCGCAGCGTCACCTTCAGGTGCGAGTACGTGTGGGTGACGTCGACGAGGTGGTCGCCGACGGTCACGTCCAGGTCGCACTCCTCCTTCAGTTCGCGGCGGATACATTCCCGGATGGATTCGCCGTCGCGCCGCTTGCCGCCGGGGAACTCCCACAGGCCCGCGAGCATCTTGCCCTCGGGCCGGCGGCACATCAGGACCTTGCCGCGACGCCACACGATGCCCGCCCCGACCTCGATGTGCGGCACCCGCTTCCGCGGCCGCTTGACGGGCAGGCGGTCCTGGATGCCCCGCCGCGCCGCCCGGCACAGCGTCCGGACGGGGCAGGCAAGGCACGCCGGCGACCGGGGCGTGCACACGCGGCTGCCGAGTTCCATGACCGCCTGGTTCCAGTCGCCGGGCGCGTCTTGGGGCACGAGGTCTTCCGCGAGGCGCCACAGGTCTTTCCGGACGGCGGCCTCCGAGACGCACCGCTCGACGGCGAACCAGCGCGCCAGGACGCGCACGGCGTTGCCGTCGAGCGCGGCGAGGCGGTGGCCGAAGGCGATCGACTGGACCGCCCCGCAGGTGTACCGCCCGACGCCGGGCAGCCGCGCGAAGGCGGCGGGGTCGTCGGGCACCCGGCCGACGTGGTCGCGGACGATGCACTTGGCCGCCTCGTGCAGATGGATCGCCCGGCGGTAGTAGCCGAGGCCTTCCCACACTTTAAGCACGGCCTGGCGCGGCGCGGCGGCGAGGGCCTCGACCGTCGGGAACCGATCGAGGAACGCCTCGTAGTACGGCTCGGCGGTTGAGACCTGTGTTTGCTGGAGGAGCACCTCGGCCACCCAGACGGCGTACGGGTCGCGGGTCCGCCGCCACGGCAAGTCCCGGCGATGGGCGCGGTACCACTCGATCAGCCGCGTGCGCAAGCGGCGCTTCCGGCCCGGTGCGGGCAGCGGCGTCGGGTTGTGGGCGGTGGAGGGCAGGGGACACCTCTTGTATACAGGCATCGCGCGGTGCTCAGTCTTGGGCACCGCGCAGGGAGCGCGGCGGGCAAGACTGCCCGCCGCGCGGATCGCATGGGTTTGTCATTCTGAGGCCCCGCTTGCGGGGGCCGAAGAATCTCGCCGTGCGAAACGACGACCGGCAACGACCACGTCGAGATTCTTCGTCGCGGCAGGGCCGCTCCTCAGAATGACATCGATCGAACGCCGGGCCGGCGAGGTTCATCACCGTGGCCCGGCGGAGCCCTTTTCCTTCGCCGCCACCTCCTCCAGGGCGGCATCGTAGGCGGGCGCGCGGTTCGACCAGTCGAACCGCTGGACCTCGTCGGCGAGTTCGGCCGCCCGGTCCCACGGTCCCTGGCCGCGGAGCAGCGTCGCCAGTTTCCGCCGAAGCGAGCGGTCGTCGTCATACAGGAACGTCTCGTGCCATGCCACCGGCACGAGTTCCGGGTAACTCAGACGGTTCGGCATGAGGGGGAAGCAGCCGGCGGCCATCGCCTCGACCATCGACAGGCCGAACCGCTCCTGGATGGCCGTCGAGACCGCGATGTCCGCCTGCCGCACGTGCCCCTCGTACGCCTCGCGGTCCGGCATGTAGCCGAACTGGACGATGTGGTCGGCGAGGCGGCGGCGGGCTTCCTCGAACACCGCCGGCCATTTACGGAACGTCTCGCCGAGGATGGCCAGGCGAAACGGCAGCCCTTCCTCCGCCAGGAAGAAGAGCGTGCGGAAAAAGACGTCCGGGTTCTTATCGTACTCCCACCGATGGCTCCAGAGGATCGTGAGCGGCGGCTCGTGCGGCGTCTCCTCCCGCCCCGGGACGAGCGGCTTCAGGTCCGCCCCGAGGTGCATGACCCGGCTCTTGGCCTCGATGGACTCCGGCAGCCCGGGCGGCACGTAGTCCGGCATCTTGCCGAGCAGGTGGCCGACGGCCTCCAGGAACTCCACCCGGTGGTACGCCGAATTGAACCAGACCTCGTCGGCCGCCAGGCACGTCGTGAGGTTCGTGAAACCGTACTGGTAGTCGCGCCGCTGGCCGGGCTCCACGGGGTACGACAACTGGTTCTCGTGGAAGAACGCGACGGTGGGCAGGGCGGCGAGCGAGCGGGGGGCCAGGGCCCGCCAGTCCGCCAGGCTGAGGAAATCGCTCGCGAAGACGGCGTCGAACGTGTGCCGGCGGACGAGCGGTTCCGCCTCGCGGGCGAAGTGGATCGCCGCACCCCGCATCCGCCACTTCCATTTGCGGGCCGGCAGGGCCAGCAGCGTCCACCGGTGCCGGGAGGCGGCCCGGAGGCCCTCCAGGAAATCCGCGTGCGACCCGCCGAAGTACGGCTCGATTGCCAGGATGTGCAGCGGACGGGCCACGGGAGGCTCCCTGTCGGGGACGGCTGCATCCTACCCGCCGCCGGCGGGATGTTCAACCAGCCAGCGCCCGCGTGTGGCCCGGCCGGGCCGTTCGGCCAGGCTCAGGCATGCCTAGTCCGGCGGGGAGCAACCCGCCTTTCGTCCCCGGCCGGACAAGACCGGCCCGGCCACACAAGACCGGCCGGGGACGCGGGCGGCACCGTCCATCGCGGCGTTTCGCTGGCACCGCAGCCGTCCAGGTGCCGATAATCCGCACAGCCGAAGGGTTGACACCGGTCCGCCCACCGAGTCTAAAGGAGGCGGCCATGGGGTGAGTCCGCGGAAGGGACACGCGTGAAGGGCATCGCCCGCAACCTCGTTCGCCTGGCCCGACCGGCCCACTGGATCAAGAACGCCTTCGTCCTGGCGGCGATCGTCTTCGGCGGGCGGGCCGGCGACGCCGAGGCGTGGACGGCCGTCGCATGGGCGGCCGCGGCGTTCTGCCTCGCTTCCAGCGGGGTCTATGCCTTCAACGACCTGGTGGACCGGCGGCAGGACGGCCGGCACCCGCTGAAGCGCGACCGGCCCGTCGCCTCCGGCGCCGTGTCGTCGGCGACGGCGACCGTCTTCGGCCTCGCCCTGGCGGCGGGAGGGATGGGGCTCTCGGTCCTCGCCGGGCCCCGCGTGCCCTGGATCGTCGGCGGCTACCTCGTCCTCATGGCCGCTTACACGCTGGGGCTGAAGCGGGCGGCGATCCTCGACGTCCTCCTCATCGCGTGCGGATTTCTGCTCCGGGCGGAGGCGGGCGGCATGGCGGCGGGGGTCGAGGTCAGCCGCTGGCTCCTCCTGTGCACCCTGACGCTCAGCCTCTTCCTCGGCTTCGCCAAGCGGGAGGCCGAACGGGCCGCCCTCGGCGACCGGGCCCCCGAGACGCGGGCCGTCGCGTGGTCGGTCTACTCCCGGCGAGGTCTGGAACAGATGATGACGATCTCGGCGGGCCTGGCCATCGTTACGTACATGCTCTACACGGTCAGCCCGCCGGGAACCGGGGGGAAGACCGAAAGCCGGCCCTGGTTGTTCGTGACGGTCCTGCCGGTGGTCTACGGCGTGTTCCGGTTCTACAGCCTGACGCTGGCGGGGCGCGTGACGGGGCCGGTCGATATGTTCCGCCGCGACCCGCCGTTCGTCGTGGCCCTCGTGGCGTGGCTGGGGATGGTGGCGGCGGTGCTGTACGCGCTATGAAGCCGGCGTGTGTGGTCCGGCCGGGAACGAAGGCCGGATTCCTCCCGGCCGGGCAAGACCGGCCGGGCCACACAGAGGCGTTGCGTGGGGGGCAGGACTGCCCACCACGCAGCCGTAGACGTGTGTGATCGGGCGCGGTGGGTACGGAGACCCACCGCGCAGCGGCTATCGGGAGGGACGATGGGTCCGGCGCAGGCGGCCGTCAAACGCGCGATGGACGTGGCCGTCGCGGCCGGGGCGCTGCTCTTGGGCTGGCCCCTGCTGCTCGCCATCGCCCTGGCGATCCGGCGCGACAGCCCGGGCCCCATCCTCTTTCGCCAGGAGCGGGCCGGCCGGCACATGCAGCCGTTTACGATGTACAAGTTCCGGACGATGCGGGCCGACGCGGCCCCCTTCGGCGTGAGCCCGGACTCGCCCGAGGACCCGCGCCTGACGCCCCTCGGCCGATGGCTCCGCGAAACGAGCCTCGACGAACTGCCGCAACTCTGGAACGTGCTGAAGGGCGACATGAGCCTCGTGGGCCCCCGGCCGCTGTACATGAGCCAGGCCCGCGCGTTCACGCCCCGGCAGCGGCGGCGGCTGGAGGTCCGGCCGGGCATCACCGGCCTGGCCCAGGTCCAAGGCCGGGGCGAGGTGCCCCACGAAAAGAAACTCCAGATCGACGTCCGGTACGTCGAACAGATGAGCCTGGGCCTGGACCTCCGCATCCTGTGGCGCACGGTCTTCAAAGGCCTCGGCCGCGAGACGGCGTACCAGAAATGGTGACGACGCCGGCGGACGGCGTCGGTGCACCCGTGCCCAAGTGTTGACACGAGGCCCCCGGCGGGTATGCTACGCAGGCGGTCACATCGCCGGACCACCCGCAAGGTACACGAATGGCCGAACGCGTGAACATCCTGCTGACCTGCATCGGTCGCCGCGTGAGCCTGGCGGAGGCGTTCCGCCGATCGCTGGAGACGGTGGGCGTGCAAGGCCGCGTGCTCGGGGCGGACTGGTCCCGCCTGGCGCCGGCGTTCCATGCGGCGGACGAGGGGTTCGTCGTGCCCGGCGTGAACGCGCCGGATTATGTCGACGCTCTACTCGACGTGTGCCGGCACGAGCACGTGGACCTCGTCGTGCCGCTCATCGACTGGGAACTGGTAACCCTGGCCGACGCCCGCGAGCGGTTCGAGGCCGAGGGCGTCCGCGTCGTCGTCTCCTCCGCCGAGGTCACCCGCACGTGCTGGGATAAGCGGCGGGCGTTCCGGTTCCTGAGCGAACACGGTGTGGCGACGCCGCGGCTCCTGTCGTTCAAGGAGGCGGTTGGCGGCCCGTTCCCGATCATCGCGAAGGACCGGTACGGCAGCGCGTCGAAACGGGTCCGGCAGTTACGCAGCGCGTCGGCGGTGAAGCGGTTGGGCCGGCGCCGCCGGCGGCTCATCCTGCAGGAATACGTCGAAGGCCGCGAGTATACCGTCGACGTCTACACCGGGCTGGACGGCCGGCCGCGCGTCGCCGTGCCGCGATGGCGCATCCAGGTGCGGGCCGGTGAGGTGTCGAAAGGGATGACCGTCCGCGACCCGGAGATCATCCGCCGCAGCATGCACCTGGCGGAGGTGCTCGGCGGGTGCCGCGGCGTCGTCACGTGCCAGTGCCGCGTCGATCCCAAGGGCGCGATCAAGTTCTTCGACGTGAACCCCCGGTTCGGCGGGGGCGTGCCGCTCGCCATCCGGGCCGGCGCGGACTTCCCCACCTGGCTTATCCAGGAACACCTCGGCCGCGAGCCCGCGATCGACCCGGACGCCTGGGAGGCCGGCCTCGTCATGCTCCGTTACGACGAAGCCGTCTTCCGCCGGGCCGAAGACGTGGGGATGGACGAGGCCGGCCGCGAAATCAAGGAATCCTGAGGCGCCCGGCGGGCAGGGGGATTGTCGCCACGGCGGTGCCACCGATTGCTTGCCAATCGGTGTGTCGCGGTCTCGGCCCACGGTTTGGCACGCAACCGGTGGCGCCTGTGAAGTGGCTCTCCCCGTTTCACGTTTGACAGGGGCCTTGGCGCGGGTATGCTGATGGGAGTGCAGGCGGAATCCGATCGCACTCTGGAGGCGGCCATGCAGGCCAAAAACGGGAAATCCGGGCCGGCCGGACGCAACAAGGTCACCATCAAAATCCCCCGCGAACTCTACGGGCGGATCCAGCAGATTATCCAGGGTACGGGCTTCGGCTCGGTCACCGAGTTCGTCGTCTACGTCCTCCGGGACCTGGCCGCCGTCGAGGGCGCGAGCGACAGCGGCGGCCTCTCCGGCCGCGAGGTCGACCTCATCCGCCAGCGGCTCCGGGCCCTCGGTTACCTGGACTGACCCGCACCGCCGTCCGCCTTGCTTCCAAGACCCGCGAAGGGGGAACAGATCCGAGGAGGCATCTTGCCCGAAACCACCGTGCCGTGCCCCATCGCCGACGCCGTCCGCGCCGCCTACCGCGCGGGCGAGGAAGACGAAGCCATGGAGCCGCGAGTCCTCGTCGGCGCCGATGGCCGGCCCGTCGGCCGCATCGGCGGGGGCGATTACGTCATCTTCTACGATATCCGTGGCGAGCGGGAGATCGAACTCACCCAGGCGTTCACCGAGCCGGCGTTCGCCCACTTCACCACCGCGCCCATCGAGACCCACTGGGCCACGATGATCCAGTACAGCCCGGCCCTGGACGTGCGGGTGGCGTTTCCGCCCGCCGGGGCCCTGCCGGATACTTTGAGCGAGTGCATCAGCCGGGCGGGCCTCCCGCAGATTAAGATCTCGGAGTCCGAGAAGGCGATCCACATCTCCCATTTCCTGAACGGAAAGCGGTCCGAGCCGTTCCCGGGCGAGGAGCGCGTGGCCGCCGAGAGCCCCGGCACGCTCCATTATGACGAGGTGCCCGAGTTGGCCGCCGCCGACGTCGCCGACGCCGCCGTCGAAGCCCTCCAGGGCGACGCCGCCTTCCTCATGGTCAACTTCGCCAACGTCGACGTACTCGGCCACATCGAGAACCGCGACGCCATCCTGACGGCCGTTGCCACCGTCGACCGCGAGGCCGGACGCGTCATCGACGCCGCCCAAGACGCCGGCGTCACCGTCCTCGTCACCGCCGACCACGGCACCGTGGAGAAGTGGTACTATCCGGACGGCACCGTCGACACGGGCCACACCGACAGCCCCGTCCCGTTTGTCCTGGCGGACCCGGCGGTGGAGGGACGGACCGCGGGCGTCCTCCGCGACGGCGGGGCGCTGACCGACGTCGCCCCCACGGTCCTGGACCTCATGGGCCTGGAGCGGCCGCCCGCGATGACCGGCACGAGCCTGCTGGCCGACCCGCTGCCCGCCCGCGACGGCCGGCGGGTTCTCGTCCTCCTGCTCGACGGCTGGGGCGAGGGCGACGGCTCCGACGCGGACCTCATCGCCGCCGCCGACACCCCCGTCATGGACCGCCTCCGCGCCGCGTATCCGTCCACGCGCCTGGCGGCCTCCGGCACGGCCGTCGGCATGCCCGAGGGGACCGTCGGCAACAGCGAGTGCGGGCACCTGCACATCGGGGCGGGGCGGGTGGTGGCCTCCGACCGCGTCCGCATCGAGCGGGCGATCGCCGACGGCTCGTTCCGCGAAAACGAGGCCATGGTCTGGGCCATGGAAGGCGCCAAACGCGACGGCCGGCCGCTCCACCTGCTGGGCATCATCTCGTTCTACTCCAGCCACGGCTCTGTCCGCCACCTGCTGGAACTCCTGCGGATGGCCCATGCCCGGGGCGTGGGCGAGGTGTACATCCACGGGATGCTGGGCCGGCGCGGCGAGCGGCCGGAGTCCGGCGCCATCTACTGCGAAGAGGTGGAGTGCGAGTGCGCGCGGCTCCAGACCGGCCGCCTCGTGACCATCATCGGCCGGTTCTGGTCCCTCGACCGCGAGGAAAACTGGGACCGCATCGAGAAAACCTACCGCGCGCTGGTCGAAGGGCAGGGCCTCCCTGTGCCCGATACGCAGGCGTAGGCGGGCGAGAACTGCTGCGCAGCGGGCCTGGGCACCCGCCGCGCGCGAACCTGTGCCTGGCCGTTCGAGCCGGCCGCGGGAGCGGCCGGACAGCCTCGTTCGGCCGTGGCACATGCCATGCCAGATGGAGATACCCCGCCCTTCCCCCGGCGGACCAGCCCGCGGCGGGCGACCGTTCCACGTTTCAGAAAGGCCCATACGCCATGCCTGACGAGCAGATCCCCCTGGCCCGTCCGGACCTGAACGAGGACGATATCCAGGCCGTCGTCGACGTCCTCCGGACGCCGAACCTCAGTCTCGGCCCCAAACTGCCGGAGTTCGAGGGCGCCTTCGCCGATGCCATGCGCCTGGCGCGCGGCGTGGCGGTCAACTCCGGCACCAGCGCCCTGCACCTGCTCGTCCGGGCCCTCGGCCTCGGGCCGGGCGACGAGATGGTCACCACGCCGTTCACGTTCATCGCTTCGGCCAACTGCGCCCTGTTCGAGGGCGCGACGCCCGTCTTCGTCGACATCGACCCCGACACGTGGAACATGGACGTGGAGCGGCTGGAGGCGGCCCTGACCGACCGCACCCGCCTCCTGCTGCCGGTCCACGTCTTCGGCCGGCCGATGCCGATGGACCGCGTCATGGCGGCCGCCGAGGCCCGCGCCATCCCCGTCGTCGAGGACGCCTGCGAGGCCATCGGGGCCACCTACCGGGGACGCCTGGCCGGCACCTTCGGACGGGCCGCCACCTTCGCCTTCTACCCCAACAAGCAGATGACGACGGGGGAGGGCGGCATGATCGTCACCGACGATGACGCCCTGGCCGACCTCTGCGTCAGCATGCGGAACCAGGGCCGCGACCCCGACGCCGGCTGGCTGGCCCACGCCCGGCTGGGGTACAACTACCGCCTCTCGGACATCAACTGTGCGCTGGGCATCGCGCAACTGGCCCGCTTGCCGGACTTCATCGAGGCCCGGCGGCGCGTGGCCGAGCGCTATCTCGAGAAACTCGCCGATGTGGACGACCTCGTCCCGCCCCCGCCGTACACCGAGGGCACGATGTCGTGGTTCGTCTTCGTGGTCCGCCTGGCCGACCGGTTCACACAGGACCAGCGGGACGCCGTGCTGGAGGATCTGCGGTCGGCGGGCATCGGGTGCTCCAACTACTTCAGCCCCGTTCACCTGCAACCGTTCTACCGCGAGCGGTTCGGGTTCAAGAAGGGCGCTTTTCCCGTCACGGAACACGTGGCCGCCCGGACGCTGGCTCTGCCGTTCTACAACCGCCTGACGGGGGAGGACCAGGACCGGGTGGTCGAGGCGCTGAAATCGGCCCTGGCGCGGTTGTAGGACGCTCCGGCGCGGCTTTCGACGGCGCCAGAGGCACGGGCGTCGTTCGAGCCCACGGCGGAAGCAGCGGGTTATGCTCCTCCGGCACGGCACGTGCCACGGCAGATGGAGATGACCGGCCGCTCCCGCGGCGGGCTCAAGCGGCATGGTGCGATCGATACTCTGAGAAAACGGGTTGGCGCGCACCCCCCGAAAATGCGCTTTTTCCGACCCCGAATCGCCGATTCTGTCCCGTGTGGGACGATCCGTGGCCGGAATGTTAAAATGGGTAAGGCGAAACGTACCCCTTTTTTCCACTTTTTGATCGAAACGCGCGCCGATGCGCGCAAACTTGCCCCGAACTTGCGCCTTTTTTCGGTGCATCGAGGAGGGGCGATATAAATTAAAAGCGCGATGAACGGCAGTACCGGAGTACCGGAGTCACGGCAA